>NZ_JBNNVB010000011.1:88666-135943 GCF_050280325.1 Lysinibacillus sp. NPDC093216
CATTCCGTCACTTTGACTGTTCTATCCGTCACTTCTGCTTCTATCCGTCGATTCGTCTGTTGCTTCCGTCGCTCTGACGGGGCTTTCCGTCGCTTCGAAGGGCCTATCCGTCGGGTTGGCGAGTTTATCCGCCAAGTCCTTAATATTATGTAAAATTCTATACAAAGTTTTTCAACCCTGACTTTAGTTTTGTTAAATTGTGCAGCTTATGTTGGAATTCGCCGCTAAAAGTGTGAATTGCGCCGCTAACCAAAGGAGGAACGCCGCCAAAACCCGAAATTCCGCCGCTAACCAAGCAAGGAACGCCGCTAAAACCTGAAATTCCGCCGCTAACCACAAGATCAAATCCATTTCAACAGAAAAAACCCCCGGCACATTGTCGTGCCGGGGGCTAGAGAGACTAGTATTACATTTTTTCCGGTGCAGATACGCCGATTAAGCGTAATGCGTTGGCAATTGTTGTACGTACAGCAGTAATAAGGGCTAAGCGAGCTTCTGTTAGCTCTTTATTTGAAGCGTCTAATACTTTTTCAGCGTTATAGAAGCTGTGGAATGCAGCTGCTGTGTCTTGAATATAGTTGGCGATACGGTGTGGTGTACGGTGCTTCGCAGCATCTGCTACCACTTTCGGGAAGTCGCCCACTTTTTTCAGTAAATCAATTTCTTTTTCTGCAGTTAACAGAGTTAAATGATCTGTTGTTGCAGCAAAGCCTTGCTCATTCGCTGAGCGTAAAATTGAAGAAATACGTGCATGCGCATATTGTGCGTAATACACTGGGTTTTCGTTTGATTGAGATACGGCAAGGTCAAGGTCAAAGTCCATGTGAGAATCGCCGGCAGTTTTCACGAAGAAGTAACGTACTGCATCTAAGCCAACCTCTTCTACAAGCTCACGCATTGTAACAGCGTTCCCTGTACGTTTAGACATTTTGAATTTCTCACCGTTTTTATAAAGCTGAACCATTTGGATGATTTCCACTTCAAGCGTATCACGGTCGTAGCCAAGCGCTTGAATAGCAGCCTTCATACGTGGGATATAGCCGTGGTGGTCAGCTCCCCAAATATTAATTAATTTATCGAAGCCACGTACAATTTTATCCTCATGGTATGCGATATCTGGAGTTAGATATGTGAAAGAACCATCGTTTTTAATTAACACGCGGTCTTTATCGTCACCAAATGTTGTTGAACGGAACCAAGTAGCGCCCTCTTCTTCAAATACATGACCATTGGCTTTCAGTTTATCTAACGCTACTTCGATTTTACCGTTTTCGTATAGTGAAGTTTCTGAATACCATACATTAAAGTTTACACGGAAGTTAGCAAGGTCTGTTTTTAACTTGTCTAATTCTAACGCTAAACCATGTTGACGGAAGAATGCAAAACGTTCTTCATCAGATTTTGCTAAAATTGCATCGCCATGCTCGCCTGCCAGTTTACCAGCGATTTCAATAATATCTTGACCGTGGTAGCCGTCCTCTGGCATCTCAGCATCCATTCCTAAAGCTTGCTTATAACGCGCTTCAAGTGAATAAGCTAAGTTATTAATTTGGTTACCCGCATCGTTAATGTAGTACTCACGAGATACATCGAAACCTGCCATATCTAATACGTTACATAATGAATCCCCTACAGAAGCTCCACGTGCGTGACCTAAATGAAGATCACCTGTTGGATTTGCAGATACGAATTCAACTTGAACTTTTTCACCCGCACCAGCATTAGAACGACCATAATCAGCACCTTGCTCAAGCACTGCTTTTACTACACCTGTTAAGAAATCTTTACGTACAGTAATATTCATGAAACCAGGGCCAGCAATATCGATTTTCTCAATATCAGTGCCTGCTGTGTCAAGATTTTCTAAAATAGCTTCTGCAACCGCACGAGGTGGTTTTTTTGCTAATTTCGTTAATTGCATAGCAATATTTGTTGCATAGTCTCCGTTTGCTTTATCCTTCGGTGTTTCAAGGTGAATATTTAATTCTGTGCCAGCCTCGACTAAGCCAGCTTTTTCAACAGCCTGCGCAATCGCTGCTTTAATGGCTTGTTGTACTTGTTCTACTGCGTTCATCATTGTACCTCCGTAAATGTAATATCTAATTTATAATTGCCAACGGATTGCCCACCCATTAGTAAATCGTACTGTACATGGAAATCTCCGCTTACTGCCTGTTTTGTATACGTCATTTTTTTTGTGTGGATGACGAGTGGCATTGAACCGAATTCACTTTCATAATGACCTATCTGTTGTTCAATTATGTTAAGTGGTAGTCGCATTTTTACTGCTCCAGTACGCATAATTAATGCCTGTTCATTGCCTAGCTTCATAGTTGTGCGGATGGTTTTATCCTCCTGCACCTCTTCATATTTCAAATACATGCTTCCTGCTTTTTCAAGTAGCTGCCCTGTCAGCCACATTTCATAACTTTCAGAATCACCATCAATCGGGCGAATCGTAGAAATGAGCTTAATGTTCACCTGCGATCTTGCTTCGTTCGCCATTATGGACGCTCCCTTTTAATGTTTTTACTATAACCTTTTTATTATAGGATGAATCCTCATATTTTTTCAAGGTAGAAGTAAGTATTCCATCCGATGTGGCAGTAATTTGTTCATTATTTAATGATTGACACAATTCACCTGCAAATCTACAGTTATATTAAATAATTCGAATATTCAATCACTTTTACGAAATGAGGGTTACTGTATGTTAACACTTGAACAAATTCATGCTGCTAAACGAAGAATTTCATCTTATATATATGAAACGCCTATTATTCGATTAAATGGGCTCGATCAATTTTTAGGATGTCACGTCTATATAAAAGCCGAGAATATGCAAAAAACAAACTCCTTTAAGCTTCGAGGGGCTCTCAATAAAATGCTTTCCATGCCGTTAGAACAATTACAAAAAGGCGTAGTCGCTGCATCCTCAGGTAATCATGGCAAAGGTGTTGCCTATGCTGCCAAGCTATTAAATAGTAAGGCGACAATTGTTCTACCAGATTCAGCTCCTACCATTAAGATTGATGGAATACGTGCCTTAGGTGCAGAGATTGTACAATGTAAGCTGGCAGAAAGACATGTACTAACAGAAAAACTCAGTCGTGATCATGGCTTTTGCAACATACATCCTTATAATGATTACGATATTATGGCAGGACAAGGAACAGCAGGTTTGGAAATATTAGCACAGCTTCCTGATGTAGATACTATTGTTGTTCCTATTGGTGGTGGTGGATTAATTAGTGGCGTTGCAACTGCTGTAAAATCTATGGCCCCTCATATTAAAATAATCGGTGTGGAGCCTGCTGTCGTATCGCGTTATAGCAAAAGCTTAAAAGCTGGCGAAAGATTGCTGTTAGCGGAACAAAAATCTTTGGCTGATGCTCTACTAACTTTACAGCCTGGGGAACGGAACTTCCCAATTGTTCAACAGCTTGTCGATGAGGTTGTAAGTGTGGATGAAGTATTAATTCAACGCGGGATAAAAACCTTACTTTCAGAGGGTAAAATTATTGCAGAACCCTCCTCTTCTATCGGCATTGGCGCTGCCCTGCAAGGAGCTTTACCTATTCGTACAAATGAAAAAGTGTGCTTCCTTATTTCAGGAGGAAATGTTGGATTAGAAGCTTTGACATAAGAAAAATAGACAAAAAAAGCATCTGCTCAAATTTAACGAGTAGATGCTTTTTTGCTTGTCGTGTTTAAACGTAACTCTCAGGATTTTTTAAATTCATAACAGCCTTTTTAGGAAATAAAGCTCTCCAGAAATAAATTGCGAGACCAATTAACACTAGAACATGAAAGATATAAAGAGAAGTAGCAAGAACCGTAGGCTCACTTTGATCAGTCAAGAAAGCAATAAAATCATGCGAAGCGTGCCAGACAATCGGGAAAATAATACTTTTTGTCTTTGCAACAATTTCTGCACAAACTAACCCAAAGAGGAATGCAAAAGCTACTTGTAGTAATGTCAATAAGAAATCTTGACCGGCAAATAAATTTTCAAGATGCCCAATCCCAAACAAAATAGAGGAACCTATAATAGCCGTTTTAAGCCCTTTTGCTGATAAATATTTGAAAATTAGGCCCCGGAAAATAAACTCTTCATAAAAACCAACGGCAATAACAAATAGAAGCAAAATAAATACATATTGCGCAGAAAAACCATCTCGATCTGTAATACCACTAAAGAATGCAATCAACTCAGAAATAACGATAACAGCCATCCATGCCTCTACTTTAAACTTTCTAAATCCGAAATCTTGGAAAGAGAATTTACTTTTTTTCATGATCCAAAGAGTAACTAGTGCACCAACTGCAAAGGCAATAAATCGAATTAAATCTATAGAACTTAAGCTACTTATATTTTTGACAGTTATAATTGCACCAGCTATGAAAGGAAAAACAAGTGCAAGTAAAGTAAATAATATCGATAAAAGAATAGGCGAATTTTTTATTCTCATTTATTTTCTCCATTCAATAATTTTAGTTTAACGCCTTCAAAAACGTCTTTTAAAATACCCTCAATTTCCGAGCTATCTAAATCGCAAGTATTCGTCGCACACATTGTCGCAATACCATGTGTTGTTAACCATATCTCTATAAATAGAGATTTTGCAGAGGCTTGTGTTAATCCTGTTAATTTAGAAATTAGAGTTATAATTCCTTGGTTTTCTACATCATTTACTAATTCCGAAAAGCTCGAGATCTTATATTTATTGGATAGGAATAACAGCTCAAATAACCTTTTTTCTTCGCGAGCAAAGTTAATATAAGCTAATCCCATCCCTAAAAAAGAACTTTCTTGCAAGCCCTGAAACATTCTTTCGTTGTAAAGATTCTCAGCCCTTTCATATATTGCATACTTCAAATCGTCCATACTCGAGAATAATCGAAATATAGGCTTTGTCGAACAGCCTAACTCTTTTGCTAGATCTCTTGCATTCACACTATCAATGCCACTCTTCTTAACCATTTCAAAAGCACAATCCAATAAAATTTCCTCTGTAAACCGCTCTTTTGGTGCCAAAAAAATTTACCTCCTTTCGATAGGTAACGTTTGTTACCTATAATGTAACAGTGTTTTCCTATTAATGTCAATAATGTATTCAAAAAATTTTCCAAAGAAATAAAAAAAGCTCACTTTGAAATGAGCCTCCTTTTTCCCCTCAATAGCTATTGTGATAAACAACGGTATCCTTGGAATGATTATGTTAGTCAAGCTTTAAAAGCAAGTGAGGCTAAAAGCGAGCTCATTACGCCTCCCCACTTTTAGCCCCACATTAATCAATTATGCCGAGGCATAATTGCGTCCGGAATCGACTTTGTGCTTACACAAAGAACTCCTTTTCTATTCCGTGACATCCGCTGAAAGAAGTTAAATAAATTGTTTTACCTATCCTAAAATCATTTATCTTTGCAATTTGTTATATTTGCGACTGATGTTTCACTTTCGCAGTATCGGCTATTTAAATCATCGGAAATGACTTCATTATTTTTCTCATTGCTTTCTTGTTTAATTTGATTAATTCTTTTTTTGCCCCAATCATACATCATCTCAACAATTGGTAATAACGTCATCCCTAGTTCTGTCATGGAATATTCGACTTTTGGAGGAACTTCTGGAAACACTTCTCGATGAACAATCCCATCTTCCATCAGTTCACGTAATTGGTTTGTTAATATCTTATGAGATATTTTCGGAAAAAGTCTTTGAAGCTCACTGAAACGATGCGTCCCTTCTACACCTAAATGCCACAAAATCACAACTTTCCATTTCCCGCTAATGATCGATAAGGTAAGTTCTTTTTCACAATGGTAATCGTTATTTAATATTCTCTCTTTTATCTCTTCTCTTAATTTATCTGACATAGAGCTAGCTCCCTTTTCATATAAGTAACTTTTAGTAACCTCCGCACCAAAAAGTGCACTCTTCACAATGTATAAAACCGTAGTAAAATGAGGATAGTCTTAAAGACAAATCTTAATCTATTTTTTCGTCTAAATAAAATGATCTTAACTGAAGGAGCAAAAAAACATGCAAACAATCGCAGGGAAAGTGGCGTTGATTACAGGGGCAGGACGTGGAATCGGACGTGCAACAGCAGTAGCTTTTGCGCAAGAAGGTATTCACGTAGGTCTTGTTGGACGTACTCTTGAAAATTTACAACAAGTAGCAGAGGAACTTAAGCAGTATGATGTGAAGGTTGCAATCGCTGTGGCAAATGTAGCGGATTTAGATTCTATTACCGCAGCCGTTGAATCTATTCGCGGCGAGCTTGGCGCCATCGATATTTTAGTAAACAATGCCGGCATTTCAAAATTCGGTAACTTCATGGACTTAACGCCTGAAGAATGGACAAATATTATCGATGTTAACGTAAAAGGTGTGTACTACACAACACGCGCTGTATTACCAGAGATGATAGAGCGTAATACAGGAGACATCATTAATATCTCATCAACAGCTGGTCAAAAAGGTGCACCGATTACAAGCGCATACTCAGCTTCAAAAGCTGCGGTTATCGGACTAAGTGAATCATTAATGCTTGAAGTACGTAAGAAAAACATTCGCGTTACAACTTTAACGCCAAGTACAGTTGCTACGGATATGGCAGTTGAGCTTAACTTAACAGATGGCAATCCAGAAAAAGTGATGCAAGCAGAAGATTTAGCAGATTTAATGGTTGCACAGCTAAAACTTCATCCACGTGTTGTATTAAAACATGCTGGACTTTGGTCTACGAACCCTTAATAGAACTATTCGAAATATCAAGGCGCTATCTTTTGGATGGCGTCTTTTTTTATATTGATAAGGAAAATGGGGCTAGCTTATCGCTAACCCCATTCTAATCGCTTCATTTCGAAGACCCTACTTATTTGTAAAATCATTTCTCTTAGCAATTTAGAAGCTGTATTTGCGACTGGCGTTTCACTTTCGTCGCAGAATGCATTATTAGTGTTTTATTGCTTTATTTAATCCAGCCCAGAATCATTTCTCTAAGCAATTTAGAAGCTGTATTTGCTGTCATTTCGGATGAGTCGTAGATTGGTGCTACTTCAACTAGGTCAAAGCCCACTACATTGACGTTACTTGCTGCAATCGCATGGATGGACGCTAGTAATTCTTTTGATGTAATGCCTCCGCAATCTACTGTTCCTGTACCTGGTGCATGCGCTGGGTCAAGTACATCTATATCAATCGTAACGTAAACATTACGTCCCGCTAAAGACGGTAATACTTCTTTTAATGGTTCTAGCACTTCAAATTTCGAAATGTGCATGCCATTTTCCTTTGCCCATTCGAATTCTTCCTTCATACCTGAACGAATACCAAATGAATAGACATTTTTTGGTCCGATATGTTCAGCAATTTTACGAATAGGCGTAGAGTGAGAAAGTGGCTCCCCTTCATATTCTACACGTAAGTCTGTATGTGCATCGAAGTGGATAATTGCTAGGTCATCATATTTTGCAGATACAGCTTTCATAACAGGCCACGATACTAAATGTTCGCCACCCATACCTACTGGAATCTTGCCATCTGCTAAAAGCTTCTCGATATACTTTTCAATTTCATCTAATGAGCGCTGTGCATTGCCGAATGGTAACGGTATATCACCCGCATCAAAATATTTCACTTCATCTAGCTCACGGTCTAAATATGGGCTATATTCTTCTAGCCCAATAGATACTTCACGGATACGTTGCGGTCCAAAGCGTGAGCCCGGACGATAACTAACTGTCCAGTCCATTGGCATACCATAAATGACCGCCTGAGCATCCTCATATGTAGGATGACTTTTTATAAAAACATTTCCTGAATAAGCTTCATCAAATCTCATTACTCGACCTCCACTATATTAGAAATTACTAAATTCATTTTCACCACTAGAGTTGATATCCGTTCTGGGCGCTTTTCTGGGGCATCCATCTTCACCACTACAATTCTAACAAAATGTCATTCAAATCCTTCGATGATGAACCTTTTATCATTACTCTATTAAGGACTTACAGGAATGTAATGAAACCTCTATCCTTGTATCCTCGTATACATTATTGGAATGTCTAGCAAAATTCGATTAAACTCTACAATGTGTTATTTTTTGTCGAACACTAGCATTTCAACAGTACAAAAAAAGTATAGATGTTTTTGAATAAAGTGCAATAGTTTTTACCAATAATTTCGATTAAATATGAATGTTCAGACACATACTATACGCAAGTGTGAGAAAACGAGGTGAAGTCGGATGCAGAGAAAAAGCTATCAACGTAAACAAAAGCGTGTAAAGCGTACGCGTAAAGCACTTACCCTTTTTATCGCCTTTACATCTGCAATTGTAGTAGCATTTATAGCTTTACGCGTCTATGTTCAAGTGGCTGGTGCCCCACCTTTAACCGTACCTAAAGCCTCTATTTTCTTAGATGAAAATGAGAACCAAATTGGGGATCACTTTACGAATGAACGACGTTATTGGGTTGGGCGTGATGAGATGTCCCCCTATTTAGCAAAAGCAGTAGTCGCTGTTGAGGATAAAGATTTTTATAAGCATGGCGGTTTGGATTTTTCTCGTATCGCTGGTGCATTATTAGTGGACCTTAAGGCTGGGGGTAAGGTTCAAGGAGCAAGTACAATTACGCAACAATATGCTCGAAATCTATATCTTTCACATGAAAAATCTTGGACACGAAAATTAAATGAAGCACTGTATGCTTATAGATTAGAAGTTTTTTATAATAAGGATGAAATATTGGAAGGCTACTTAAATACTGTTTACTACGGACATGGGATGTACGGCGTAGAAGCAGCTAGTCGATTTTATTTCGGAAAATCAGCAAAAGACTTAACATTAGCAGAAGCTGCAATGTTAACAGGAATTCCAAAAGGGCCAAGTATTTACTCCCCTATTGTCAATCTAGATAAAGCAACTAATCGCCAACACGTTATTTTAAAACTGATGGCCGATCAAGGTGCTATTACGCAAGATGAAAAAACACGTGCAGAAAGTGAAAAGCTTGTCTTAAAGAATGATAGCTGGGTAGCAGCAAAATCAGTAGCACCATTTTTCCTTGACGTAGCATGGCAAGAGGCTAGTGAAATTTTGAAAGCGAAAAATCTCGACATTAGTGAAGGGGGCTGGACTATCCAAACAACTCTTAATCTAGAACACCAAAAGGCAGCGGAAGAAGCTGTAGCCAAACATATGCCTAATGATGATCTCCAAACTGCTTTTGTAAGTATGAAATCAAAATCAGGCGCCGTTACAGCATTAGTTGGTGGTCGCGACTATGCTACAAGTTCATTTAACCGAGTTACACAGGCAAAACGTCAGCCAGGCTCAACCATTAAACCTATTTTATATGCGGCAGCTTTAGAGAATGGTTATACACCTTTAACCTATTTAAATGTAGGTGAGACAACTTTCACTTATGATCATGGACGTGCCACATATGCACCCAAAAATGTTAATGGCAAATTCGCAAACCATGATATGTCTATGGCCCAAGCTATCGCTATTTCAGATAATATATACGCTGTGAAAACTTTAGAGGAAATTGGATTTAAAGCATTTCATAATATGGCTAATCGCTTCAACGTGAATATCGGTACTAAGGACAATTTATCTATCGCGCTTGGAACGACTGAAACAACATTATATGAAATGACGAATGCTTATAATATTTTAGCATCGCAAGGTAAAAAAACTACGCCTACTACTATTGTTTCTATTAAAAATGCTAATGGCGATATCATCTATGATAATAAAGAAGTTGATAAAGAAGATGAGACTGTTCTCTCAAAAGAAAATACGTATATCTTAACAGAAATGATGACGGGTATTTTCGATCCAGTCTTTAGTGATTATTCTCCTGCTACAGGGATTGGCATTCGCTCTCGCATGACGCATACGTATGCAGCCAAATCTGGCTCTACAAATAGCGATCAGTGGCTAATTGGATTTACACCTAGCTTAACTGCTGGCGTGTGGAACGGCTATGACCAAGGGAAAAATCTAACAGAAAGAGAAGATACTGCATCTACAAAGCAGATTTGGATCGACTTTATGGAGGCTGTCAATAAAGGAACAAAGAACGAAGATTTTGCAAAGCCTAAAAACGTTAAAGGTGCGGTCATCGATATTGAATCAGGTAAGTTAGCAACGGATGCCTGCCCGAAACAACGTCTCGTCTATATGGATGCAAAAGATGTGCCAACTGAAAAATGTTCAAACTTCGATATTCTCGATACAAATACGTGGGGGAAATTCTGGAACATGCTTCCATTCTCCATTTTTAAAGATTAACATGCGGAACCTTTATCAGAGATAGACGTTTTAATTAACGAAGTCTCTCGACAAAGTACAGACATATACGAAAAAGAAAAGCTTTCTCTTCCCCGGAGCCGTGTCCGTGGGAACAGAAAGCTTTTCTTATTTATGGTTCGCGAAGTAGATCAGCATCATGGGGCATTTGGCTTGGGTTTGGGTTGTTCAAATGCCGCATAGTGCTCATCACATTCGCAGAACCAAGTGTCCTAGCTTACTAAAATGTAAGCTCTGCATCAAGTTTACTTCGTTTCAAATCCACTTTCAACCTTATATCGAAGGCGATTGCAAAATGTCACAGATTGTTCAATCATTGCAGGTATATTAAACAAATAAATCTTGACGCAATTGCTCCTCACTACGTGCCCACAAGTCCGGATTAAGCTCTTCTAGGAAAGAAGCTAACATCTTTTTAGATGGTGCATCCATATGTTCTACAATAATATGACGCTTCATCGATTTATCCATTTTATTCACATGATCAGCTAAAATTTTATAGCCACGACGTTTTTCACGATTAACTATCATTTCACACGCCGTTACACCTGCATAGTAAGGTCCATCCGCTTTATGGTCTATTGTCACCCAAACCAACCAATACGGTTTCCCACCTTCTGAATCAGCACGATCTGTCGTAAATTTAATACCTCGTTCCACATCACTGCGAGCATGCATAGCACCAATTTCAACTGATGCCGTCCCCTCTTCTATATCGATAATGACTGGCGATACGTTTTCAAGCGAAAGCGAACCGATACCAAATCCCTTATGTCCGTCTGTTGGGTCATTTTTAATAATAGTAAAGCCCATTTTTTGTTTTGCTTTTTCTTCATTTGCCATACTTTAACTACCTCCGTTCTGCTATTATAAAAGTAAAGCATAGTTAAGCGCATTAGCACCGTAATGAACACGGCACTGACATTGCGCATATGCCTATATACAAGTAAGAAGTTTATACTTTCTTATAAACTAACTATACAACATTATTCAATAAAGGAGGCAATATTATGCCATACGTAACAGTGAAAATGCTTGAAGGTCGTACAGAGGAACAAAAACGCGCACTAGTAAAAGAAGTAACAGAAGCCGTTTCTCGTACAGTTAATGCGCCACCAGAAAATGTAACAGTCTTCATCGAAGAAATGTCTAAAAACCATTACGGTGTTGCAGGCGTGCGCTTCAGCGATAAATAAAGAGTAGGACGGGTAGAGCATAAAAGCTCTACCTATTTTTAACGTATGGGTATCGGCGTTTTTCGGTTTTAGCGGCGATATTTACTGTTTTAGCGGCGGAACTTGACCCTTTAGTGGCGACTTTTACTGCTTTAGCGGCGGAACTTGACCCTTTAGCGGCGATATTTACCGTTTTAGCGGCGGAACTTGACCCTTTAGCGGCGATTCTCACGGTTTTAGCGGCGGAACAGGATCTGTTGTACCGGCAACTCGTAATTTCAATACTAGGATGTGAACTATGAAATGAATAAATTTAAACTATCACTACTTATTTGTATGCTCATCGTTGGCCTCTTACTTATTTTTATTAACCCCATTCAAAATGCAATCATCGCTCATTTGAGTAAACAACTAAATACAACTGATTACAGTGCAGAAGATATAGAAAAAAACAATAATGCGGATGCCGATTTTGAATTTGAAGCAGTGCAATCTCTATCCATTGCGGAAGTTTTAAAAGCTCAAACAACCGCAAATAAAATGCCTGTCATTGGTAGTATCGCTGTTCCTAGTGTTGGTATGAAACTTCCTATCGTCAAAGGAGTTGGTAATGCCTCTCTTGCCGTTGGAGCAGGCACTATGAAGCCTAATCAAAAACTCGGGCAAGGAAACTACGCATTAGCAGGTCATTACTTTGAGGAAAAAGATATTTTATTTGGCCCCTTATACAAAGCGAACATCGGAGATACGATTTATTTAACGGATTTAACGAATATTTATGAGTACAAAATAACGATCAAGGAAATCATCGCTGCAACGGATGTTTATGTTATTAATGACATCCTTGATAAAACTATTTTAACCCTCGTGACATGCGCTGATAGAGGTACGAAACGACTTGCCGTACAAGCAGATTTTGTCGAGCAATATCCATTCGACCAAGCACCTGCAAAACTATCAGAAACTTTTTAGTATAAGAAAAGCCCCAAGATTTTATCATCTTGGGGCTTTCTTATTGAAAATTATTATTTCACTTCTGTATTGCGACGGCGCAATAAGAATAATGCACCTAGAACGAGAGCCACACCAATTAGTGTAAGAGCTGTTTGGTTTGCTCCATTTGTTTGTGGCAGTTTGCCTTGCGCCTTTAACTGCGCTTCCATTTCTTTAGCATCTGCTTTGATTTTGTCAATATCAAGAGATTTTGCTACTTCTTCCTGTTCCTCTTTAGATAACTTGTTGTATTTATCGAGGAAATCCTTATATGCATCTAAAGTGTCTTTATTTGCTGTAGAAGGATTGTATGGCTTTAAGTCTTTCCCTTGGTCAATGACTTCTTGTACAGATGGTTTTCCAGGGTTTGTTGGATTTTTTGAATCTGTTTGGTTACCTGAATCACCTGGATTTGTTGATGGTTTTTCAGGATCAACTGGCTTTTCTGGCTCTGGTGTTGGTTTTTCTGGATTAACTGGTTTTTCCGGATCTGGGTTTGGTTTGTTTGGATCAACTGGTTTTTCCGGATCTGGATTTGGTTTGTTTGGATCAACTGGTTTTTCTGGATCTGGATTTGGTTTGTTTGGATCAACTGGTTTTTCCGGATCTGGATTTGGTTTGTTTGGATCAACTGGTTTTTCCGGATCTGGATTTGGTTTGTTTGGATCAACCGGTTTTTCCGGATCTGGATTTGGACCTGGGCCTGGGCCAGGGTTGGGACCTGGATCAGGTTTTGGTTTTACTAACGCAGAACATGTATCTTTTACAGTAAATAAGCCAATTAAACTACTTCCCTCATATACATAGTACGTACCTTGTTTAATAGCTTCGTTTGGCAATACAACCATTCCAACAACACTAGTTATTAGAACTTCACTGTTGTCTACACCTTTAATGATATTACCATTAGCATCTTTTACTGTTATCTTTGCATTCGCATTAGGCGTTCCAAATATAGTTTGTACTGTTAATGTAAATGAAGGACATGCAGGTGCTGCTGATACTTCTGCTTCACACTTAACTGAATATTTAACTGTTATTTGACCAATGAATAGATCGCCTTGGTACACACTATATTCACCAGAAGGAATTTCATTAGGTTGAATTGTAATTTGACCTAAATTATTTGTCGTTTGGTTAGTAGCAATAATTTTTCCTGTTTCTGCATCTTTAATTGTGATATTGCTAACATTAGGGCGTGGATTGCCATTTTCATCCTTCACCGTTAATGTGAATAGTTCACATTTTGGTGCTGGTTGAACTGTTTTTTCACATTCGATATTTGTTTCGAAAGTACCAATTTCTTCACCATTTACTTCAACTGTGTAAACACCTGGTTCTAAATTAGTTAATTTTATAACACCTGTCGTAGTTTTTGTGCTAATAATTTCGATACCGTCAACATCTTTAACAACGATTGTTGAAGTACCATCAGTAATATTATTACCATCAACGTCTTTTACAGTTAATTCAAACTCTTCGCATTTTGGTGCCTGTTTAACAATAAATTCATGCCCACAGTCTTCTGTATACGTTAAAGTTACTGTTCCTAAGAATTGGTTACCTTCGTATACAGTATACTCTCCTGGCTTCACGCCATTATCAGGATTAATTTTGTTTGATTCAAAAACAAACTTACCTGATGCATCAGTTGATACCTTTACTTCTGTGGTATCTGATTTTAATGTTAACTCTTTAATATTTGTACGGATATTTCCTTCTGTATCTTCAACCACGATTGTGAAGTTTTCACACTTAGGTGCTGGTTGAATACTCGCGTTACAGTTTTCACTGTACTCTACAGTAATCGTTTTTAACGTCTCACCATTATAAATAACATCGTACTGACCTGCTTTAACTTGGTCTGGAGTAAAAGTAACTTTACCGTTTTCAACAGTATGATTTTCTGATAACCCCGTCGATTTACTTACTAATGTTACTGTTCCATCCACTAATTTACCGTCAATATCGTATACCGTTAATTCAAACAGTGAACATTTCAATGGACTTTCTGGTATGTTGGCGATTTCAACAATTTGTTTACCTTCAAAAGGAACTGATGTTGCTTTTTTATCTCGATTTAATGTAAAGATTACATCCGGATTTTCAAAACCATCAACTTTTGTTTCTTTTAATGTATATTTACCCTCAGCTAATTTTAATCCGAAGTCTAATACACCGTTTTCATCTGTTTTAGCGCTAATTAATGGTTTATCACCTGTGTATTGACTGTATAAAGTAAATTCAACATCTTTCATTACTTCGCCTGTTGCAGCATTCGTTTTTACAATAACAAATGGTACTTTAACTGTTGATGCTTGGTTACCATACTTAAAATCAGCAATTGACCAACTATCTTTTCCACTTGTTTGACTGCCACCTTGATAGCTTACTTCTACTTCATTTTCAGCATTAGAGCCTGATTCACCTGTAAATACTGTGTCGTATTCTACATAGTATGCTTCAGTTACATTACCTAAATTAAGAGTGAACGTACCATTTTTCATATCTACATTTAATGTATACGCACTTGGATCTAAAAGTGTCTTCTTTTCAGCTGGATTACTTGGCGTTGTTCCAGACAATGCAACTTTATATACTTTAAATGTATCTTCTAAAATCAATTGTTCCGGGTTACCTTCAGCATCTTTACCTACTGTGTCGGTAATGACTACATTTTCTAATTTGGATTGTGCGTAGTTAAATTTAAAATTCCAGTTAGCTACTGCCGAACCTTTTTCTGCTTGAATACCGTTTTTGTTTAAAATTTTGTCTGTATGATTTACATTAACTGTTTTTGACCACGATGCATTATCACCATCAGCGCTTGTTAATGTAGCTGTATTCGTAATACTTACTGGGTTCCCATGTGGGAATATACCATCTGCATCTACTGATTCATACGTCACCTTATAAGGACGATCAATAACATCCCCTAATTCAAGCTTAATTTCGTTCGCTTTACCTGAAGTGTTTGGAATATTTATTGTTTCTGTTCCTGTGAAAACACCACTTGCATTTAATTCACCTTTTTGCACTACAATATTTTGAACTATTTGTGTATCTGGTAATTTATCCTCAAATACAGCATTTTTTAAAGAATTGTAGTTAAAGTTAAATTCAACATCCCAGTAGAAGGTTTTTGTTTCGTAATTATAATGACCTTCTTTTTTACCATTTGCTTTTTGTTCAGTTCGAACCTTTTGTTTATCTGAAGCAGATGAATTTGATAAATTATCATTTGTCATTGTTACTTCATTATTATATTCAATTGTATTTGTTCCAACATGTCGAATATCGTATTCTGTATCATACGTAATTTCGATAGGCTCATTTATCGCTTTGTTTAAAGTAATTGTAAATCCAGTTTTATTATCCTCATTATTGCTTAAAGTGTAATCTTCTTTATTAACTAATTTATTACCTACTTTTACTTCTAAAGTATTTTCTATTAATTTTAGATTTTTATCTGTAAAAGTATCAACAAACTCCGTGCCAGCAGCTAAATTATAACCAGCTTGGTTCGCCACAATCTTCCATGACATTGTTTTATTTTGATAGTCAATACCATTTGCAGATTTGTTTAGTAATAAATTTATTTTATTATAATTAGAATAATCTACTACCGTTGTTGACATATCTGGGCGTATTACTTCATTTTTTACCGTAAAACTCTCAGTTGGATACACACCATCTTTTGGCTTTGTTACATATTTGATAACATATGGTTCTGTTACAGGAGCATTAAATATTAATTTAAAGCCGTTTCCATCTTTCTCCACTTTGTGAGAAATAGCGGCAGGATTATTACCATCTGCCTCAAATACTTGTACCTCTCCAACTAATTCTTGAGTATCAGTCCAGATGTCTGTTAGTACTGCGTTTTCCTGTGAAATATTGCGGTTATTGAAGTTGTACTTAATTGTCCAATATGTTCCTAAATCACTAGCAGTGGGACCTGTATGCGTTTTTGCTAATGGATCACCAAAGCTCACGTTTACTGGTACAGTAGTGGATTCCCCATTATAAGTTGCCTCATTTTTAAAGGTAGCACTTTTAACATTACCTGGGTCACCAACTTCTGTTTGATACGTAATGCGGTAAGCAGTATGCTTTTCATTCGGCAATGCAATTGTCATTTTGTTGTTATCGAAGATTGGAGTCACAGTGACAGGGTCATTAGAGGCTGTTGTTGTGCCATTAGGTGATACATTTAACTTTGTAATTTTTACAGAATCTTGCTTAAATGTATGCGCGCCTTCTAGTGTATCAACAAAATTTGTAGTGCCTGATGCTTCATTAACTCGTAAATCTGTATTAACTTCAACTTCCCAGTCGATAAACTTACTATTTTTTCCACCATTATCTGCTACACCTAATTTGGACACAGGTTTACCGCTCGTTTTAGGTTGGAAATTCAACTTGATGTTTTCAGTGCCAGGTAAATTAATTGTTTCTTCCCATTCCGTATTACCGCTTGCAAAGTTTGCTTCTAAGCTAAAGTACGCACCTGGCTCAAGGGCTACACCCGTTCCGAAACCATCTCTTAACTCATCGTTAAATGTAATGACGATCTCATTTCCAGTTTTTGAAATTGTACCTACCTCACCATAAGCCGTTCCATTCGGGAATGTGATATCTTCAAAAATATCTGGCAAAGTGTACGTTAAAGTTGTACCTGGACCATATTTATGTCCCGCTGCTAGCTCTAAATGAAATTTAAACTCTGCAGATTGTCCATTAGTAACATTAATACTTTCATTTGAACTCACCTTTGTTCCATTCACAGTAAACTCAACATTTTTAATTACATCAACAGACATAGTTGGATCATACGACGGTGGTGTAGTTTCTTCTTCCAAATCTCCATTTGGATTTTCTCCTTCACCACTAATATCATCATTTCCAGGTTCCTGTGGTGTTTCAGGTTGTTCGACTTCACCCGTGGAACCAGTACTAGTCCCTTCACCATTTCCAGACTCTTTTGGTGTTTCAGGTTGTTCTCCTACACCTGTGGAACCAGTACTAGTCCCTTCACCATTTCCAGGTTCTTTTGGTGTTTCAGGTTGTTCGACTTCACCCGTGGAACCAGTACTAGTCCCTTCACCATTTCCAGACTCTTTTGATGTTTCAGGTTGTTCTCCTACACCTGTGGAACCAATACCATCATCTTTTCCAGATTCAGCTGCAGGTGCTACAGGTTGTTCTTGCTCTACTGCAAACACTGAAATCGGTGATAATACCGTTTGGAATACGAGTAGCATTAAGATCATTGCTATGTTTAGTTTTTTTAATTTCTTCATGTTTCTCTCCTTTTCTAAGTTCAGAGGGATACCTGTTGGTGTTTGCTGACGACGTTGCATCCTTTCTGCATGTTGTAAGGGTATGCCACAAACAATAGGTTGGTCACTCTTTCCTTCTATTCAGATGTCGTCATACATTCTATTAAGTACTCACGAGTAGGTATTCATGATGACTTATGTATGTTCGATGTACAATTCGAATGTATACATAGTACTTTTGTGACACCTTCAATAATAGGCCTCACCCCCCTTAGGGTTTTAGGCTCATTATAAAAGATGATACTAAACAATTTCTAAACAATCACGGACTTTCTATTTAAAAAATTCTAAAAAATTCTATATTATTTCCACTTTTTTCATCTTTATACACGACAAAAAAACAGTGAAAATAACTCAATTAGAGTACTTTCACTGTTTTTCACTATTTATATGTTGGAATACTATTTAATTTAATTATTTTATATACATATTTTTATACATAAAAAAATTTTTTAATTTTTCCCTTTTCCTTGAAGTAAGGCTAATATTTGCTTCTTAATATCGGAATGGGTACTGTTGTCTTCTAAGTAATCTAGAGGGAAATAGACTTTATGATCTCGCTTCATGCGGCCAGAAATAGAATCAACAATAATAGATTCACGCGATAGCTCTCGTAGCTCTCCATTTTTCATTTCTAAGAAAATAGGAACACGCACTTCTTCCTCTCCAGGTCGATAAAAGTCATAAGGTAAATCTGCCGTCGTATCGTGGACAAGGTAATATTCTGGATTTAAATCAGCTTGCTTGAAGAGTTCTTGGAGTTTTTGATATTTATCTAGCTCTACACCTGGGTCTAAATCGATGTATTGAAATAACTTTCGATTAACAAAACGGCGGCTTAAGTCACTTAATATAGCATCTTCCTCTTGCATCCAAAGCTGAAAATATGTAAAAAGAATACTTTCATCTAATGCAAGATAGTCCTCAAGCGTAATTGAGTTGCGGAAAAACGCTAAAAAGTGTGTAGGCTCGTGCTTAAATTTGTAGCCTGCCAAGCTTAGTTGTTTAGCTCGTTTTAAAATATTATTTAAAACAACCTCTGCACTGCGAGATACTGGGTGGAAATAAATCTGTAAATACATTTGATAGCGGCTCATTATATAATCCTCTACCGCATGCATGCCCGTCGCCTTAATAACGACCTGATTTTTTCGTGGACGCATCACTCTTAAAATACGTTCCATATCAAAATGACCATAGCTTACGCCAGTGAAATAAGCATCACGCTGTAAGTAATCCATACGATCAGCGTCTATTTGGCTTGATATTAAACTGACGACCTGCTTATTCGGATATGTTTTTTCAATTACCTGTGATACTTTCTCTGGAAAATCAGCTGATACTTTTTTTAATACTGCATTCACTTCTGTATCGCCGAGCAAAATTTGTCTTGTATAAAATTCATGATCAAGCTCAAAGACATTTTCAAAAGCGTGTGAAAATGGTCCATGCCCTAAATCGTGTAATAGGGCTGCACAAAGCACAAGCAGTCGTTCATCCTCATCCCATTCAGGACGACCTGCAAATATATCATCTACTATGCGGCGTACAATTTCGTAAACGCCAAGCGAGTGACTAAAGCGGCTATGCTCCGCTCCATGGAATACTAAAAATGTTGTACCGAGCTGGCGAATTCGTCGTAATCGCTGAAATTCTTTCGTGCCAACTAGATCCCAAATCGCTTGATCCCGTACATGCACATAACGATGCACTGGATCCTTGAATACTTTTTCCTCTTGTAATTTAGCTTTTGCATAATGTGTCAATTGTACAGCACCCCCGTTTCCTATTTGTTCTATTATATGCGATAAATATAGGACTAGCATACATATTTCCTTTTAATTATAGAGACTATCAACCTAACTCGCTGTATTCTCGTCTTAATTTAGGATTCTATTGACCTAATTTCCATGCTCATCACCATAACGTGGGGGTTGATTTCCGTTCCAACTGGGCGCTTTCCTGGGAGTCTAACCGTCGCTTTGGCTCTTCTTTCCGTCACCTCGATGACTTTCCGTCGCTCTGATGATTTTATCCGTCGCTCCAGCTCTTCTTTCCGTCACCTCGATGGCCTTCCGTCGCTCTGATGATTTTATCCGTCGCTCTGGCTCTTCTTTCCGTCGTTTCGATGAGTCTTTCCGTCGCTCTGGTTCTTCCTTCCGTCACCACAGAGTCTTTCCGTCGCTCTGATGATTTTATCCGTCGCTTCGATGAGTCTTTCCGTCGCTCTGGCTCTTCTTTCCGTCACTTCGATGATCTTTCCGTTGCTTCAATGATTCTATCCTTCGCTTCAACTCTTCTATCCGTCGCTATATTAAAAATGCAGAAAAAACAAAAACTATCTCCAACTAGACTAGTGAAGATAGCTTTTTGTTTTACTTATTTTTTTAACTTTGCTAAAACCTTTTCCATTAGTTCTTCTTCCGTTAATGCAGCAACAGGACGGCTATTTACAAAGGTAAATGTTTTTTTACGTCCTGGGCCACAATAAGAATGACAGCCAATTTCGATGGTTGCATCAGGATCGATTTCCTTTAATTTTGGAATTAACGTTTTTAAGTTAACGGCCTGACATTCATCGCAAACTTTAAATTCGTTTGCCATTTTGTCAACAACCCTTTCTATATAGTATTTTTTTAATCAAAAAATCAAAAATTCGTCTCTATTGAACGTATGACTTTCACATAGTTAAGTATGTAGCATACGTACAAACCTACATCGGGTATTGTATCGCATTTTTCCCCTTGTATTCAAGCATAATAATTCCTTTCACATAGATGAATAAAAGGTTAAAAGATTGGTCATGCTAGTTGTAAATAAAAGTTCCAAATAAAGGTGGGAGGATTTTAATATGAGTAAAGTAAGACAAGATGCTTGGTTAGAAGAAAACGATGAATTATTAGCAGAGGCGGTTATTCGCCATGTGACGGAAGGTAGTACACAATTAAATGCCTTTGAAGAAGCTGGTGATGCTTTAAATCGTACTGCTGCTGCATGTGGTTTTCGTTGGAATGCTGTTGTTCGTAAAGAATATGAGGAACAATTATCAGAAGCCAAAAAGGAAAGAAAAGAAAGAATGCGAGTGTTAGGAGCTCCAGCAAGACGCCGTGCTTCTAGTATGTTTACAGTTAATAGTAGTGCTGCAGAGGGTAAATCGATTCCTCTATCTGCATTAAATCTTGATATTGTTATAGCCTATTTACTACGTTTACAACACTCTGGTGAAATAGGTAATGAGTCTTCAAAATGGAGACAACTAGTACACGTAACATCTGAGAAAAATAAAAAACTAGAGAAGACAATTACACAGCTAGAAGAGGAAAATAGAGCTATTCGAAAAGATTACGAGCAATTTGTTCAAATTATGAACCGTGCTAGACGACTAGTAACACTAGATGAAGAGGAAGAACGAATTGCACCTGTTTTCAAAATGGAGAAAAACGGAAATCTTGTTGTAAGTAGCACTTATACACAAGAAAATGGCGATGCGCTTAATTAGCAGCATCGCTTTTTTCTTTGAACATGGCACCCTTACTGATTATGCTTCACTTTGGTTCAAGCATTTTCTTATTCCGATCTAAAACACGTTGTAAATAAAACGCATATAGCGTCAATTCTTCATCATGAAAAGATTCAGCTCGAATGTCTTCTGCCATATTGTGAAGAAGCTGCTGTAAACGAATAACAACGACTTCCACTGTTAATGATGCATCAATTAGTTCAGATAATGACGCCATCACATCAGGGACAATGTTTGGATACGTAAATTTTGTTTCCTCACCCTTTAGACTTTCCTCATAAAAGTCACGAATGAGTGCAGCTCGATCTGAACCGCTTCCTTCAATACATAAATAAATTTGCACTGCTACCCCTTGACGTAAGCGTCTCTGAGAAATACCAGCAAATTTCTTTCCTGCAATACTTAAATCATAGGAACCTGGACAATAGGAGCCTACAATTTCATAGGCTTCAATTTGATCCGCTACTTCAGGGAACAAGCCTTTTACTAGAGCTACCATGACATCATAGCCTTCATTAATGCTTAGCGCTTCCGTTTGTTCAGATAAAACAATAGAAATATTCAGTACACCTTCATCAAGCACCACTGCTAATCCGCCTGAATTGCGTATAATAGGATCGTAGCCACGTTCTTTGAGCAAGTCCATGCCCCGCTGCACATATGGTAAACGGTGATCCTGAATACCAAGCACAACCGATGCATCATGTACCCATGTACGAATAGTTGGTGGAGAGGCTAATTGCCCAACTAACTGACATAAAGTATCGTCTGTTGCAAAGGATTCAAGTGGCGATCTTTGCTTTGCGCTAATGGATTGATCGTAAAAACGCCAAATCGGCTGTTGTAAAATACTTTTCATGATTGGAGCTCCTCTATCTACATCTATTCTCTTTAGAATACATTATCTATAGAAGGTGTCAAATTCGTGAAATGCCATCATGAACTTAGGGAATTTGTACAAACTATGATAAACTAAAATTTGAATGGTATTCACTTATAAAGGAGTGTTTTTAATAATGAATGAAGCAGCAATTACTTTAGATGGTTGGTACGCTTTACATGATTTCCGCTCAATTGACTGGGCTTCATGGAAACTAGTTTCTGCTGAGGAACGCCAAGCAGCAGTAGAAGAATTCATTGCATATTTAGAAAAATTAAACGAGGCTGATATCGCTAAAACAGGTGCTCATGCATTTTACGCAATCGTTGGTCAAAAAGCTGACTTTATGATTATGACATTACGTGAAACAATGGATGAGCTACAAGAGCTTGAAGCTGAATTCAATAAATTAGCGATCGCTGATTTTACTATTCCTACATATTCGTATGTATCTGTAGTAGAGCTTTCTAACTATTTAGCCGGTGATTCAGACGAAGATCCTTACCAAAATCCACATGTGCGTGCTCGTCTATATCCTGAACTTCCACGTGCTAAACATGTATGCTTCTATCCAATGGATAAGCGTCGTCAAGGCAATGACAACTGGTATATGCTTTCAATGGATGAACGCAAATCTCTAATGCGTTCTCACGGTATGATTGGTCGTGGCTATGCAGGTAAAGTTAAACAAATCATTACTGGTTCTGTTGGCTTCGACGATCACGAATGGGGCGTAACACTATTCGCAGATGACGTACTACAATTCAAAAAATTAGTTTATGAAATGCGTTTTGATGAAGTTTCAGCTCGCTACGGTGAGTTCGGTGCATTCTTCGTTGGAAACCTTCTTGATAACGAAAAACTTGTGAAATTCTTAACTGTCTAAAATGCTTTTAAATATAAAAATGCGAGTCCATAGTAGCGGACTCGCATTTTTTAATATTCATTTTCTTCGCTGTTCTCTGATTCCAATATTAAAATAATTGTATGAATAAAAAAGCCAGTTAGAATCATAAGAAAAACTAAATACCAATTATAAGGTTGATGATAGTATTCTGCTATACCAACGGCCATGAATGCACTTATGATAATTGCTACAAACGTACCAAAACTATGCATTATAACACTCCTTCATGAAAGCAAAAAATAATTTTCCACTTTAGTATGTCACAATTTGTTTTTAATATACTTGCAAAACATTAGATTTCATCTATTTAATCAAAAAAAATTAACAAAAAATAAGAAAGTGTCACCACAACGATGACACTTTCTTATTTTCATACCTCAAGACCTTTCATCCTTAACCTTCAAAATTAGTATGATTGTATGGATGAAAAATCCTACTACAATTATTAATATAAAGAGATACCAATGGAGTGGCTGTCCGTAAAAACTCCCTACTAAAAATGCCAGCACAGCACTCAACAAAATGCCTACCCAAACACCAATCTCCATACCCTATCACCTCACATGTATTCAATACACATGCAATTTCCTATCTCACATTCCCGATTATATTTTCTATCTCCATTTACCCATTTTTGCAAAATTTAGGATCATCACCATAACGTGGGGTTGATTTCCGTTCCGGCTAGGCTGTTTCCTGAGGACGTTGGGGCAAAAAATGTTTTCTGTGTGAAAGCGTAGCGCAGCAACAGAATGCTCATCACAAGGCGTTACCACGGGACGTGATGCTATTTGCCTTCGTTTCCCTACCCTTTTGCGCTTCGGGTCTTATCTGTGACGCTGTTTCCCAAGGAGCTCATCCTCACTCCAATCAACTTATATATGGCATACGTTTGGTGTTGAATATCTAAATTTTTAAAAATTTGGCCCTCTTTTACAGACTACTCGTTATTACTAATATATGCTTAGCATTTTTAAATTGTGAATTTCTTTCGATCAACTATGCCTCGGCATAGTTGTTGCTGTCGCTTCGCTTTCGCACAGATAAACAATGCGCTCGGAGGCTTTGTTTTCTGTGCGAAAGCGTAGTGTTAACGCAGCGGCAGCAACAAGATGTTGGTCACTCAGTCATTGCCACAGGACGTGGCGTTCTTAGACTGAGTTCCTCTATTTCAGCAGGTGTTTTGGCATCCACTGAAAAGTAACTTAGCCCCGTATTCATCTCCCCGCCTATAGTGGTGGGAGACATCTGTACCTGTCGCTTCGCTTTCGGTCAAAAGACATCTGTAGCTGACGCTTCGCTTTCGCTACCAAAACACTTGTACCTGTCGCTTCGCTTTCGGTCAAAAGACATCTGCTGAAAAAAGTTAAAATTGAACATGTCTACAATACCATCATGCATATACTGTCTGCGAGGAGGAGTGAAAATCGCCGTTATAAAGACGAATGATGCACAAACAGCCATGTTAGCAAAGCTTATGCGCTCTGAGGCAGAAGGTGAAGGAAATTTAGGTATGCTGATGGTCGGCAATGTTGGCGTCAATCGTGTACGAGCCGATTGTTTAGATTTTACGGATGTTCGTACAATTGAACAAATGGTTTTTCAGCGTCCTGGGGGCTTTGAAGCGACACAAAAAGGCTACTTTTATCAACGAGCACGTGATCAAGATCTTCGATTAGCGAAGAGAGTTATTCAAGGCGAAAGATTCCATCCGGCGACTCGTTCGCTATGGTTTTTCAGACCTGAGGGAGATTGTCCAGCGCAATGGTATGGTCAGTGGAACACGGGAAGATTCAAAGCACATTGCTTCTTCTCGCCAACCGAAGAAGATTGTCCTCAAATCTAAAAGAAAGAAGGTTGATAACTTATGATGCCTTATTATTGGACACCGACAACGCAACAACAAATGCCTCCACAGGTAATGCCTCCACAGACGACTGGAGCACGACCACCTGGACGGGAGCAATCGTATATTGAAAATATTTTCCGTTTGAATCGCGGAAAACCTGGTACTTTCCATTTTTCCTTCGAGCATGCGGTAGAGCAAGGGAAAAACACGAAAACTGTGCGAGGCGTTGTAGAAGCTGCTGGTCGAGATCATGTTATTTTACGTGAACTCAAATCGAATCATCGTTTCCTATTCCCAATGATTTACTTTGATTTTGCTGAGTATGATGAAGAAATGGCTTATTTTAACCAAAATCCATAAGAAATAAGCTATTCAAAAATTCATATTTTCTTATATGGTAAAATCCCGCTCCTCTATATGCGAATAAAATAAGTACAGAATCGGTTTGCTCCTTCGCTCCGTTTTACTCACGCTTCGTCGCATTGCAAGTTCCGCTAGACTGCCAATTGGGTCTGGTGTTCTTGCTTGCATTGCAAATATTTTCGTATGTAACGAGGAATCTGCATGGATATTTACCATTAGATCAAAAGAATTGGCATGTTAGGATACCTCCTAGCATGCCAATTTTTATTTACTATTGGTTTTCTTGTAAAAACTGCAATGTTGCTTTTCCTAATGTTTTAGCAGCAATCAACATTGCACGTTCATCAAAGTCAAAGCGTGCATGATGGTGAGGATATGCTACTTCCCATTCTGGCTTTTTAGCACCTGTGAAGAAAAATGTTCCTGGTACATTCTCTAAATAATACGCAAAGTCCTCACCAATCATAAATGGTGGGCACGTTATTATATTTTCTACTCCAGGTATATCTGCTGCAAGTTGTGCAATAAATTCTGTTTCTTTCACATGATTATACACAGGTGGATAGCCTCTTGTATAACGATAGTCATAACTTGCACCGAATGCCAAACAAGTGGCATTTAAAATGGCCTCAAGTTCTTGCTCCATTTGTTTACGTACCTGCTCTTCAAAAGTACGGACTGTTCCAGCTAATACTACCCGTTCGGCAATAACATTGAAAGGATTAATCGCCTCCAAATGACCAATCGTTAAGACGGCTGATTTTAATGGATCAATACGTCGAGATATAATTTGCTGTGCATTAACTACAAACTGTGACGCAAGTGTAACTGCATCTATAGAATGATGAGGCTCCGCACCGTGACCACCTTTGCCATGAATCGTAATTTCCACTTTATCCGCAGCAGCCATAATTGCTCCATCTCTCACCAATATATCCCCTAACGGTGTTGGTGCCCATAAATGTGTACCGAAAATAACATCTACTCCATCTAAACAGCCATCTTCAATCATAGGCTTTGCTCCACCTGGTGCCATTTCTTCTGCATGCTGATGAATAAATACCACATTGCCCGCAATATCATCCTTTATAGCATTAAGTGCTTTAGCAAGCCCTAATAATGTTGCAGTATGACCATCATGTCCACATGCATGCATTTTACCATCCACTTTTGATTTATAAGGGACGTCATTTTCCTCCTGAATTGCCAATGCATCAAAATCAGCGCGCAGTGCCACTGTTTTACCTGGCTTCCCTCCGCGTAAAGTAGCAACAACACCACGTTCACCTACATGCTCACGAACCTCATGTCCTAATGCTCGATGAAAAGCAGCTACATAGGCTGGTGTTTCCACTTCCTCAAAGGATAATTCCGGGTATTCATGTAAATGACGACGAATCGCTACCATTTCATCATAGTTATTATCTAGTAAAGTAAAAAGCTTCTCCATATCACAAAACCTCACTTCCTATTTGTCGAACTTATTTGATAATAATAGTGTACTATAAATCCTTACAAAAACAATAGGAATTAAAACTACCTTTCTATTGAAATAATATTGTTGATGAGGAAGGAAAATTCTCTTGAAAGAGGTCTGTAATAAAACAAAAACCCCCTCACACATTGTGCAAAGGAGTAACTTAGAAAGAAAATTTATATTCAATTTTTATCGCGCATGTTTAAGGGCAGCAACTATAATTAGAACCCAGCCAGTTAAAAATAGAACACCACCAATTGGTGTGATGGCACCTAGAACTTTAACGCCGCTAATTGCCAGTACATATAAGCTTCCTGAAAAGAAGACAATACCTAGGTTAAAAAAGATTCCAGCTAAATTTAACTGCTTTACTTCACCTAGTAGTTTCGAGCTCATCAATATGCCAATCACCAGTAAAGCCGTGGCATGAAACATTTGGTACTGAACAGCTGTTTCCCAAATTCCGCGACTATAATCGTCTAGAACCTCTTTTAAAGCATGTGCACCGAATGCACCCAATGCCACTGCTAAAAAGCCATGGAGTGCACCTGTTACGATAAATTTTTTCATGTCATTTTCCCTACCTTTTATCAATTTCACCTTGGCGAATTGTAGCTGACGCTTTGCTTTTGCTACAGAAAACATTTGCCGCTTTCGCGCAGATAAACAATGGTCCGGATTTTGAATTGTGCTTGCACAATTTATTCCTTTCAAAATCTGTGACATCCGCCGGAGGCTTTATCTTCATTCAGTAGGCGTTGGGACACCTACTGAAAAGGAACCACATCCGCATTCATTTAGCCACCTTCAGAGGTGGGAGTCTTCGCTGAATAAAGATAATTAAAAGTCAAAAATTGAATCACCATTTGCTCCGTCTTCTTCTTCAATTTTTGCCGTATATAGGCTTGTTTGCTTTGGCTCTGACACAAGCATTTGTGGCAGATGTTTTGACTGGGCTTTAGAAATGCTATCAGATGAGTCTAATACCACATCACATAATGCTCGGATTGCCGTTAAGGCTTCACGAATTTGTTGTTCGTCTCCTGCATTTTTGACACCAGATAATTGTTTTTCAAGTTGTTGAATAACGGCTTGATAAGGAATCATTGCATTCTCCCACTTTCTGCTTTTGGCACAAATTTTAGACAGTCTGTGCCAGAGGATTGTTTAACGACAACAGATGGTATTTGCTTCGTTTTAAAGCCATATGCTACACAGGCCCGTGGAGTTTGTGGGTCCCACGTTACTTTAAAATATTGACATTTGAAACAATTTACCTTCATCGTCGTTCCTCACTTTCTTCTATTAACTGTAACACGAAATGATGAGTGATGTGCATCAATTTCGCCTTGGTGTAATTGTTGCTGTCGCTTCGCTTTTGCTAAAAAATATTTACTGAATGAAGAAATACGATTTGTGCCAATCTAAGCTAGACTCCAATCAATTGGTTGCTCTCCCCATTCCACTAACTGTGTATTGATCTTGGAGTATGGTTTACTGCCGAAAAAACCTCGATAAGCACTTAGTGGACTTGGATGAGGTGCTTCTAAAATTAAATGTGGTGTTGAGTGTTTACGAATTAATTGTTTTTTACGTTGTGCTGGTTTACCCCACAGCACAAAAATAATTGGTTTATCTCTTGATGCTAATTTATCGATTACAGCATCGGTAAATTGCTCCCATCCTTGTTCTTTATGAGAATTCGCCTGACCTGCTCGAACAGTTAATACTGTGTTCAATAACATTACTCCCTGCTGCGCCCATTTTGTCAATGTTCCATTTTGAGGGATTGGACAGCCAAGATCATCTTGTAACTCTTGTAGCATATTGCGTAGGCTTGGTGGATGTTTAATTCCCGGCATGACCGAAAAGCTTAATCCATGTGCTTGGTTTGGTCCATGATACGGATCCTGACCTAAAATTACGACCTTTACATCTTGATAAGCCGTCGTATTAAATGCATTCATTATGTCATTTATCGGGGGATAAATTGTTTCTGCTGAATATTCATCTGCTACAAATTGACGTAGCTTTGTGTAATATGTCTTTTCTATTTCTTCTGCAAGTATTGCTTGCCAATCATTCAGGAATTCTTGTTTCATTGTAATATAAGCCCCTTCCTCTTCTTACAACGGTACAAAAAAATAATGTTGAATTCAAGTATCCCGTTCAATTATGCCTTGGCATAATTGTAGCTGACGCTTTGCTTTCGCTACAGATAAACAATGCGTCCAGATCGGCTTTGTGCTTAGACCTGCAGATGTTTTTTGTGCGGAAGCGCAGTGCTAACGTAGCGGCAGCGACAGATGTTTTTTGCGCGAAAGCGTAGCGGCAACAGCAACGATGCAGGTCAGTTAGCCTTTATCGCATGGATACAATGGTTTTAGGCTAACATCCTTATGAACTCCTTTCCGATTCTGTGTCATCCGCCAGAGGCTTTAACTTCTTTCAGATGAAGAGTGAGAAAAACCCACATCCATCTCACCGTCTTTAGAGATAGGAGACTTCTACTGAAAGAAGTTAAACTGACCTTCTAAAAATATCTAACTCTGACTATTTTTATAACATCAGAATAAGACTATACTAGATGGTAATTTTAAAACTTTCATCTATAAAGGAGATATTCCACATGGCTCTTAAAAAAACTTTAACGATTGCTGGTTCAGATACATCAGGTGGCGCAGGTATGCAAGCTGATCTTAAAACATTTCAGGAGCACGGCACATATGGCATGGTGGCATTAACAGTTGTCGTAACAATGGATCCAAACGGTTGGACTCATAACGTAACGCCATTACCAACAGAGCTTTTACAAAAACAAATCGATACTGCTCTTTCAACAGGCATTGATGCCGTAAAGACCGGTATGCTATCAACAGAAGAAATTATTCGTATCGCAGGTGATGCTATCGCAAAATCTGGTACGGAAAATGTTATCATTGACCCTGTAATGGTATGTAAGGGAGAAGATGAAGTATTGAATCCTGGCAATACAGATGCCATGATTCAACATCTTTTACCATTGGCTGCAGTTACAACACCTAACCTATTTGAGGCTGGCCAATTAGCTGGAACTGGAACACCAAAAACTATCGAGGAAATGAAAATAGCCGCTCGTAAAATTCACGACCTTGGTGCCAAAGCCGTTGTGATTAAAGGTGGAAAAGCGTTAGCTACTGAAAAAGCAACTGACTTATTCTTCGACGGCGAAAAATTCTACTTATTAGAATCTGAAAAAGTAGCTTCTACTTATAACCACGGGGCTGGCTGTACATTTGCTGCTTCCGTAACAGCAAACCTCGCGAACGGTCTTTCAGTACAAGAGGCTGTAATTGAAGCAAAAGAATTCGTTTCTGCTGCAATCGCTCACGGTTGGGCATTAAATGACTATGTAGGACCAGTTATGCATGGTGCAAAATCTCGTTTTGGCGCACCACAAGTAACAGTGACAGAAATTTAAAAGCGAAAAGAGACTGGGACATAACTAGCTGATATCCAGACAAAGAGAAATCGATGTCATTCGATTTCTCTTTTTTCTTGGATTTATTGAGAAATCTATAAACGCTTTGTGCGCTTGTTTCGATACTTTTCGTTCAGAACGTAGTTTTTCAATTTTTTGATCATACGCTTGTACTTTTTCAACTAATGGAATACTGCCATTTTTGCTCCAAAAGAAAAAAGCGATTTCTCGTTATGAAAAATCACCAAATAATCTCCTTTTACTATTTCTAAAAGTTAACTTTTATTTCTTTTAAAGAATTCTTTTGCTTCTTCTATTTGCTTACTTGGTAAAGTGCGTAGTAATTCTTGTTCTAACCATGCTATTGTCTTATTCCGTAAATAATTTCGCATTTGTTCTTCAGCCTCAAGCATTACAATATTAATAGTACAGTTCGATTAACTCGAACAAGATTCACACTCTTTGTCTGTGTCTTGATAAGCAAAGTTTGCTTTAATATTCCTACACTGAAATATTGGCTTTTCACCTTCAACAGCTCGTACAACATCCCAAAACGAAATATCTTCTGGTTTCTTATTAAGACGATAACCTCCTTTTACGCCAGGTACTGAACTTACAATCCCTTCCTTAGACAACTTACCTAAAACTTTTGAGAGATAGGTTTCTGATAACCCTTGAAATTCTTATCCCAATGCTTTCACTTGGTGGTACATCTATTAAATAAACAAGACTGTGTAGGGCATATTCAACCATGACACTATATTTCATTATTCACCGGGTCGTTATACAGGCAAGTGGTTCACTCTATACAAATGACGATTGGTATACTGAAGTGGAATATTCCTATAAGTACCTTAAATCAATGTTTAATTTTCTTGGGATAGAAGATTTTAAAATCCTGCGTGTCCAAGGAACAGCATTATTGAATACAGAAGATATTTTACAAAACGCACTTAATGATTCGGACCAATTATCCGTTGAATTAGCTCATAAATAACGAAAAGGCATCTGATTAGTTTCAGATGCCTCTTTTACATATAGTAGTTCTCCATCATTTCGAGCCGATAATCCCATGGATCGTTCATCGAAATGAATTGAGCCAATGCCTTACTTTCCTTTTTACGATCTGCACGCGCCTTTGCTCGTTCAGATGCCGTTTCATGTAGTTTTGTTTCCTCTACTGTTTCTGGAATAACAGATGGAACTGGGGCTGGTTTATTATTTTCATCTAATGCAACAAAGGTTAATAAGGCTGTTGCCGCTACCTTACGTTCTCCCGTTTTCAAATTCTCAGAAATGACCTTGACGAAAACTTCCATTGAAGATGTCCCTGTCCACGTTACATAAGATTCGAAATAGACAGAATCGGTCGGGCGTATTGGATGCAGGAAGTCTACAGAATCCGTTGAGGCTGTCACACAATCTCTACGACTATGCTTAGCAGCAGAAATTGAAGCTACTTGATCGATGTCACTCATTAATCGACCGCCAAACAGTGTATTATGATTGTTAATATCATTCGGAAAAACTCGACTTGTACGCATAACTCTAGAATCTTTACAATATTTAAAGTTTTTGTTCACATCTATTCCCCCTAAAAACAACTGTTTATTTCTACTATATTGCTCTATTTTTCCATAAAAATCAAATAAATTATTTGAAAATTAAGAATTTTTATTTCAGCTGTCGTTTTTTATTAATTCTCTGGACAAGATACGCTACTACTTCATATGCCATATATTAGCTGTATACGGGAGGGAGAAAAATGGCAAGACGTAGACAACAACAAGACCCAAACGGAGAAGGGAATTTCCTAGCTGGTCAAGAAGCAGGTCTCCTAGGTGAAGATACAGGTACCCAAAGTGGAGATATAACCTCTACCAAAGTAGAATTAATATCTTCAATGGTTTTGACAATAGGGTATTCACTAGCAACCCTCTCCACCATTTTAGCATTGCAGGAAGAAGAGGCAAATGAACAAGCAAGAACATCCGACGCGCAAAATCAAAGTGTACAATTTAGACAAATGCATAAGCATCTATCACATCTCAACAATCGTCTAGATTCCATTGAACGAAAACTCAACCGATATTAACAAATACATACCCCCACAAAAACCGCTAATTATAAAAAGCCGCAATTCTCCGTCATAAAAGAGAATCGCGGCTTTTTTTACTATACTATGATAATGAACTTTCAGTCTTCTTCCCTTTTTTACAGCTATACATATCAATGCTGAAGGAATGTCATCTATTGTACCAAGATAGAATTCGTTATTACCTAGTTTAAAATTCCCTTCAACATCAAGCGCTGCCTTTCCGTCAGTTAAGGAAGAAATCATGGTCAGTATCTTTTCATTTGTGAAACCGTATACAATACAAAACGACACATTTTGTACAAAATTGCTTTCACACTCATTATATTGATATATTTCTATAATTTTTTCAAGGATATTGCTTGAAAATCTTCATAGATTAAAAGATGCAATCAATTAAAAGAGCTTTATTACTTCTCCATACTCTTCTGTTGTGAATACTCTAGAGTTTGTAATAAAATGCATATTTTCAACACTATCTAAAGAAAAACTTGCACCTCTGCCCTCAATCGCATGAATAATCAATTGCGTATGCTTAAAATATTCATATTGCGCTCTATGAATGTAAAAAGGAACGTCGCCTATTGTACCAAGATAGATATCGTTTTCACCAATTTTAAAATCTCCTTCTACATAACACATCGGTGCAGAGCCATCACAGCAACCTCCAGATTGATAAAACATGATAGCGCCATGCTGACTCTTAATTAACTCTATTAAATTTAAAGCCTCTTTTGTTGCAATCACTCGTTCTACCATGTTGTTATTCATCCTTTGGTATTAGAAAAATCCTTGTGCTTCTTTTTTGTAGCTCACTAAAAGACATTTAGTTTGTTGGTAGTGATCTAACATCATTGCGTGGTTTTCACGACCGATACCTGAAAGTTTGAATCCACCAAATGCAGCACCCGCTGGATATTGATGATAAGTGTTTGTCCACACACGACCAGCTTGAATAGCTCGACCTGCACGGTAAGCGATGTCACCAGAACGTGACCAAACACCAGCACCTAAACCATATTCTGTATCATTTGCAATTTCCATAGCTTCATCGAAATCTTTGAATGTAGTCACGCCAAGCACTGGACCAAAGATTTCTTCTTGGAAGATTCGCATTTTATTGTGACCTTTGAAAACTGTTGGTTTAATGTAGTTACCTCCTGCAAGGTCGCCTTCAAGAATATTTTCTTCTCCGCCTATTAAGCACTCAGCACCTTCTTCTTTCCCAAGTTTTAAGTAAGAAAGGATTTTTTGTTTTTGTTCGTTAGAAGCTTGAGCACCCATCATGACTTCTGTATCTAATGGATTACCAATTTTAATAGCTTTTACGCGTTCTAATGCAAGTTCAATGAATTTATCGTAAATGGATTCTTGAACAAGTGCACGTGAAGGACAAGTACAAATTTCACCTGAGTTTAATGCGAACATCACAAAGCCCTCAATTGCTTTATTTAAATATTCATCATCTGAAGCCATTACGTCCTCAAAGAATACGTTTGGTGATTTACCACCTAGCTCTAACGTTACAGGAATAATATTTTCAGTTGCATATTGCATAATTTGGCGACCAACAGCTGTTGAACCAGTAAAAGCAATTTTTGCAATTCTTTTGTTCGTTGCAAGTGGTTTACCAACTTCAACACCAAAGCCGTTTACAATGTTAAGTACGCCTTTTGGTAGAATATCTTGAATTGTTTCAATTAACACTAATAATGAAACTGGCGTTTGCTCAGCTGGTTTCATCACGATACAGTTCCCCGCTGCAAGTGCAGGAGCAATTTTCCAAGCAGCCATTAAGATTGGGAAGTTCCAAGGAATGATTTGGCCAACTACACCTAGTGGCTCTTGGAAGTGGTATGCAACCGTGTCGTTATCTAATTGTGTTGTACGTCCTTCTTGTGCACGGATAACACCTGCAAAATAACGGAAGTGATCAATTGCTAAAGGAATATCTGCGTTTAAAGTTTCGCGAACTGCTTTACCATTATCCCATGTTTCTGCAACAACAATCATTTCTAAGTTTTCTTCAATGCGATCTGCGATTTTATTTAAAATAGAGGCACGCTCAGTTGCACTTGTTTTACCCCATGCATCTTTTGCTGAGTGTGCTGCATCAAGGGCAAGCTCAATATCTTCAACTGTTGAACGAGCTGCTTTTGTGAAAACTTGACCTGTTACAGGTGTTTTATTTTCAAAGTATTGACCTTTTACTGGAGGAACCCATTCGCCACCGATAAAGTTATCATATTTTTCTTTGAAATTTACTACTGCACCCGGAGTATTAGGATTTGCATATATCATAGTATCAATCTCCCCATATTTTATTTATGAAACCGCATACAAATTATAACGACACAATTTATATTAATCTGTTTCATGTGTCCTATATTGATACATCAAAATAGTTTTTTCAAGGAATTAACACTAATAATAGTGAAAAATAGTTTTTTAAAAATAAAGAAATTTCAGTATTTTATCAATAACATTTATGATTAGTTTGGCAACAAAGTCTTTCGATTTCCCTTTGTCATCTTTTTTAACTATACTTAAAGGAGAAATAATCGAGAGGAGTGTTAAGATGCAAGAAGTACAAGTAAAGACGTTGCAGGAATTATTGAATTCTTTCGCCAACAAAGACGTTTATATTCATCTTGAGACGACAAACGGTTCTTATGCAGCACACTATGATGAGAAATTTTTCAATGCAGGTGCTTTTATTCGCAATGCAAAAATCAACTATGAACTTGCTAAAGTGGTAGATGATTCACCCCATCGTGTCGGATTAAAAATGGCACATGGCTGGGTTTATGCTCAAGGCATCACACATTTTGAATTAGATGATTTAGGCCGTTTATTAATGGCTGGACTAGACTACTCAGGTAAATTGGCGATTGCACTCGAAATTAGCGAAACGCCATTTACTTACTAAGGGGGACAACTTTTTGAATTTACAACCACAACGTCATATTTTAATTGTTTACCCTCACCCAGATGATGAGGCTTTTTCAGTTGCTGGAACAATTGCCTACTATACAAAGAAAATGAATACACCTGTTACATATGCCTGTTTAACTTTAGGCGAAATGGGGCGTAATTTAGGAAATCCTCCTTTTGCAACACGTGAATCTTTGCCAGAAATTCGACGCAAGGAGCTTGTTGCAGCAGCAGAGGCTATGGGAATACAAGATTTACGTATGCTTGGTTTCCGTGATAAAACGATTGAATTTGAAGACGATGAAAAAATGGTAAAGCTTGTTGAAGGTTTAATAGAGGAGTTAATGCCTTCTCTTATCATTACATTCTTACCTGGTTTTGCAGTTCATCCTGACCATGAGGCAACAGCACGTGCTGTAGTAGAAGCTGTTCGTCGTATGCCAAAAGCCGCACGCCCACAAGTGTTAGGCTGTGCCTTTGCAAATGATACAATTGAAAAAAATGGTGAGCCACATGTTGTCAACGATATCAGTGAAATGAAGATGGATAAAATTAAAGCATTACAAGCACACGCATCCCAAACAGCTTGGATGATGCAAGAAACAGAAAAACGTGTTGATGACGGTGAGCCAATGAGTGAAAGCTGGCTTAATATTGAAAAATTCTATATTGTAAATCCTGATCAATATGTAAAATAACAATAAAACGGTTCTGTCCTCTTTCTTCATTGAGAACAGAACCGTTTTATATTAAGCAACCTTCATTTTTTTTAAGAAATGAATAATGAAAGTAATAGCAAAAATAATAATTAATACAACAAAAAACATATAATGTGGAATGTGAATACCGATGACGCTGGCTAGCATTTTCAGTGCAATAATTCCAATAATAATAAATGCTGTTGCCTCTAATTCTGGTATTTTTTCAATAACGATTAAAAATAAGCCTGCAATAGTTCTCATCATTAAAATACCTAGCATTCCCCCGATTAGCAATATCCAAATTTGATTGGATATCGCAAAAGCAGCAAAAATCGCGTCAATTGAAAAGGCAATATCCATCAGTTCTACAGAAATAACCGTTGCCCAAAACGTTCCAAAAAGACGAACGATCAACCCTGTTTTTTTCATCTCCTTGGTACTATCCGCTTCCCCAATCTGCAGGAAATGAGCGACACATAGCCAACCTAAATACAGGGCTCCTAGCAATTTAATGAACCAAAACTCTACCAAATAAACACCTATTCCAATAAATAAAAATCTGAAAAAATAGGCCCCCAACATACCGTACATTAATGCTCGTTTGCGTTGCTTGTTTGGTAAATGCTTCACTAGCACTGCTAATACGAGAGCGTTATCTGCTGAGAGTAAACCTTCTATTATTACTAGCGTTGATATTAACCCCCAAGATACAGGGTCAGATAAGATCTCTTTCCACATTTCCCAATTGAAAAATTGAATGTATGTAGATAGAATTCCTTGAATGATTTCCAATTACATACCCTCCTACTTGTCCTAAGGTATTCTAGTATATGCTTGACCATTTTCGTTATGAGGAAATGTGTGCATCCTTTATTTCTACAAAAAATTCTCGTAGAAATTTAATTATTCTGCATTTTGTAGTTTCCTAGACGAAATAGACACCGAAAATTTAGAATTTACTAAAAATTAATAACAAAAAGCTTATAATATGTGCTATCATAGATAAATGTTTTATACGTATACGGAGGATGAATATTATGGAAGCTGCTGACACTAGAACTGTGCAGGTAGAAAATATCTTGATTGCACATCATTTCTTAAAAGACGTAGTGGTGCACACGCCGCTACAAAAAAATGACTATTTATCTGAGAAATATGGAGCTAATATTTATTTTAAACGCGAAGATTTACAGCATGTACGCTCATTTAAACTTCGTGGCGCCTATTATAAGATTAAAAAAATTGAAGAAGAGGCTCGTAAAGTTGGCGTCGTTTGCGCGAGTGCGGGTAATCATGCCCAAGGCGTAGCCTACGCCTGTGCACAATTGCAAATTCAAGCAAGTATTTTTATGCCTCAAACAACACCTAAGCAAAAAATTGACCAAGTGCGTATGTTTGGTCGTGAATATGTAGAAATTATTTTAGCTGGCGATACCTTTGATGATTCTGCAGAAAGTGCATTTGCTTACTGTGATGAACACGAAAAAATCTTTATTCACCCATTTGATGATTTTGATGTCATTGCCGGACAAGGAACCGTCGCTGTTGAAATTATGAATGACATGGAGGAACCGATTGATTACGTGTTCGGTAGTATTGGCGGCGGTGGCTTAATGTCAGGTGTTTCTGCCTATGTGAAAAACCTTTCTCCTAACAGTAAAATTATCGGTGTAGAGCCTGCTGGTGCAGGCAGTATGAAGGCTGCATTTGCAGAAGGTGGTGCAGTGGCACTTGATTGGATTGACAAATTCGTAGATGGTGCTGCAGTAAAGTGCGTCGGTAACCACACATATGACGTTTGTCGTCGCTACTTAGACGACATCGTACTAGTACCTGAAGGAAAAGTATGTACAACAATTTTAGATCTTTACAATAAACACGCTATTATCGCAGAGCCTGCTGGAGCATTATCAGTAGCAGCACTCGACTCCTATAAAGAGGAAATTAAAGGGAAATCAGTCGTTATCATCATTAGTGGTGGTAATAATGACATCGGTCGTATGCAGGAGATTAAAGAAAAGTCTTTAATTCACGAAGGCTTACTATACTACTTCATCGTTAGTTTCCCACAGCGTGCAGGTGCGCTTCGCCAATTCCTAACAAGCGTGCTAGGACCAAATGATGACATTACAACTTTCGAATATACAAAGAAAAACAACAAAGAAAGTGGTCCTGCCCTAGTCGGTATCGAGCTTGGCAATCGTGAAGACTACGAAGGATTACTCGCTCGCATGAACGAATTCGGCTTCAAATACAAAGAAGTAAACAACGACATTCAACTATTTGGCTTACTAGTCTAAAATAAAGGGTCACACTTGCTACTGCTAAAGTAAGTGTGGCTTTTTTAGGTTTATCGGGGCACTTTTGAGATTTATCGAGAACTTTTGATTGTTTATCTACCAACTTTTTTATTTATCTACCAACTTTATCGATTTATCTACCAACTTTTTTAATTTATCACCCAACTTTCCAAAAATATCGACATCTACCTTACAGGCGACACTATCTGACCGCACTGATAGTTTCTTCGCTTGCATTTAATCTAACAATTTGGCAGGAATTATATATTTTCTATTTTTATTTTCACCAACCACTTCAAACTTTAACTTTTTCAATAAGTAATGAGCTACTCTCTCTGAGTCAATATCAAAAAAATTACGAAATTGAGCATTAGAAATATTGTTTCCCATCATTAGTTGATAATCCTGTAACGCTACTAGCATCGATTTATTATCTGTTCGTTGACAATTGCTACAACACCATTTCCCAAAGAAATATTGTAAAGCATACTGATACTCACACTGCGAGCATAGCGCTCCTTTTCTTAGTTCACCCCAGTCCATTTCTGGTATCCATTGTGTTGGTTCATGCTTGTTTAAAATGAGTTCAGCGATATGCTTCAAATCTTTTTCACCTAAACAAACTTGTGAATGTCGTAAAAACAGCTGTTCTACCTTTTCTGTTAAACCACTCACATGAATAATCGGTTGCGCAGACAAACTTGACGTCATAATCATGTTCGGATTTGCAGAGACAATCATATAGACAATAGGTATATGATAGCCTGCCTTTTGAAAAATCTGATGCAAAAACCTAGCATGCCGCTTTACTTGATCAAAGGGATTTCTAAAACCATCTATTCTGCCATCAGAAGTAATTCGAATAAATTGATGATTATCTTCCATATATTCTATACGCCCAACGATATTTTTGATTTCCACTATTAAAACAAAATTTCGCGACATAAATAATGTATCAATTTGATGTATCGATCCACCAGCACTCTCAGCCTTAAGCTCTACATCATGCAATAAATAATACGCATGCTCCAAATAGATTTCCCGCCATTCTCGATCTACTCTTTGCTCGCCAACAATGCCTGCCTTTGTTCTTCCTAGCATTTCTTTAAAATAATCATACTTAGCGTGAGATTTAGATAGTCTTCTTTCGATCATTTCTAACACGAGCTGCTTCGATGAAACTTCGCGCTTTTTTAGTAACATAGTTTCACCTCCTTTAGCTAGATTATAATGCACTTTATCGAAAGAGTTTGCCTATTTATCGAGAACTTTTGATTGTTTATCGACCAACTTTTTTAATTTATCTACTAACTTTATCGATTTATCTACCAACTTTTTTAATTTATCTACCAACTTTATCGATTTATCTACCAACTTTTTTAATTTATCACCCAACTCCCAAAAATATCGACATCAAGCGAAAAACGCCCACACATTTTGTATGAGCGTTTTATCATTTATTATCCTAGTAGCGCACGGTCTGAGTTCATTTTCTCTCCGCGAATACGTTCGAACTCTGCCATCAAATCCGGGATGGTTAATTCATGCTTACGATCCTCGCCAACCTCTAAAATGATTTGACCTTTATCCATCATAATCAGTCGATTTCCTAAGTCTAATGCTTGTTGCATATTGTGCGTGACCATCAATGTCGTTAAGTTGTCTTTCTCAACTAAATATTTCGTAATACGTGTGATTAACTCTGCACGAGATGGGTCAAGCGCCGCCGTATGCTCGTCTAGTAATAAAATCGAAGGCTTCGTAAATGTTGCCATTAAAAGAGACAAAGCTTGACGCTCCCCTCCCGAAAGTAAGCCGACTTTTGCAGACAATCGATTTTCAAGATTTAAACCCAACATCTCCAACGATTCCTTGAAAAATTCCCGACGCTTTTTATCAACACCGAAGCGTATGCCTCTACTCTTATTCCGTGAGTAAGCTAATGCTAAATTTTCCTCAATCGTCATTGTTGGTGCTGTGCCAGCCATTGGATCCTGGAATACGCGACCAATATAGTGAGAACGCTTATATTCTGGTAAAGTAGTAACCTCATTCCCATCAATCGAAACCGAGCCGAAGTCTGGTGTTAGTGCGCCAGAGATCATATTCATCATAGTCGATTTACCAGCACCATTACTGCCGATAATTGTGACGAAATCCCCTGGCTTTAAGTGCAAATTAATTTCTGCAAGTGCAATTTTTTCATCAGGCGTACCTTCATTGAAAATCTTATTAATATCTTTTAATTTAAGCAAGGCGCTTTCCTCCCTGCTCAACTGTCTTTACGCTTGTCTTCTCTGCTGCGCGCTTCACCTTGCGTTTGCGCTCCTTACTCTTATTAATAAATTGAGGTAAAATTAGCGCTATGATAACAATGATAGCTGTTATTAACTTCATATCCCCTGAATCAAGGAAATCTACTCGTAATGCTAATGCTAAAATAATGCGATAAATGATGGCTCCAGCAATGACAGCGAAAGTTGTGCGCATAATCGTTTTTGTACCAAAGATTGCTTCACCGATAATAACAGATGCAAGGCCGATTACAATCATCCCAATCCCCATACTTACATCTGAGAACTTCGAATATTGTGCGATTAAAGCTCCCGAAAATGCAACAAGTGCATTAGAAATTCCTAGCCCTAGAATAATAAGTGTATCTGTATTTGCCGAGAAGCTACGAATCATACGCTTATTATCACCAGTAGCTCGAATAGCCAGGCCGATCTCTGTTTTCAAGAACCAGTCAGCAATGAACTTAATTAAAATTGTGATGATTAATACTACGATTATCGTACTCCATGTTGAAGGTAGTTGATGAACGCCGATGCCTTTTAATAGATTATTTAATGCCGTATCGATTCCTAAATTACTCCAAAATGCTTGAAACTTTGAAAATAAAGTCTCTGAATTTAATAGTGGTATATTCGGACGACCTATCGTATTTTCTGCCGTTGATCCCATAATACGTAGATTAATAGAATACAAAGCAATCATCATTAAAATCCCCGATAATAGAGGATTAATTTTTCCTTTTGTGTGAAGAATTCCTGTCATACATCCAGCAATAAATCCAGCAACAATTGCTACTAAAGTCGCTAAGATTGGATGGTAGCCAAGCATAATCATCGTCGCCGCTGTAGCTGCCCCTGTTACAAAGCTCCCGTCAACCGTTAAGTCCGGAAAATCTAACACACGGAATGTTAAATACACACCAAGTGCCATAATTGCATAGATGATCCCTTGCTCCATCGCGCCAAATATTGCTAAAGGCATAGTTGCATCATCTCCTCATAATTTCTTAATAAATATAAATTGGCTCATCACATAATTTTGGAGTTGATTTCCGTTCCGGCTGGGCGCTTTGTTGCTGTCGCTTCGCTTTCGCACAGAGCAAAGCTTCCTGGGGGCGTTCGATGAGCCGCTTGGGCCAACACGATGTTGGTCCCGAAGGCGTTATCACAGGACGTGATGCTTTTAGCCTTCGTTCCCCTGTGTGCTCGCTCCAGGGTCTCATCTGTGACGCTAATCCCCAAGGAGTCGCCCAGCCTCCACTCCAATCAACTTGTCCACATGACATACTTTTTAACAAAACTTATCGATGATGAACCATAACCTTCTCATAAATTAGTATTCTAATAAGATGAAACTAGAAAGGACTGCCCACATAATTGTGGATCAATACATAATTCATAAATGACTTCATTTTTTATTCTAAAAAGTAGATAAAGCGGGGGTAGTTTTAGTTCTCCCCCGCTTCGCTACATAAGACGATCATGTCAGGTCATTACTTTTCTAACAGCTCTGCACCCCAAGAATCTTTAATTTCGATTCCTAAATCATCCGCTACTTTTTTATTGATTAATAGTTTTAGTTTTTGTGGGTATTGCGCTGGTATATCAGCAGGTTTTGCTTCACCTTTTAGAATCTTCACAGCCATTTGCCCCGCTTCATAACCGATGTCATAATATTCAAAACCATATGCCGCTAAGCCACCACGTGCAACAGAGTCAAGCTCTCCTACAACTAGTGGTAATTTATTAGAGTTTGCTACATCAATTACAGACTCAAGAGCCGAAACTACTGTATTATCAGTAATAATATAGAATGCATCTGCTTTACCAATTAATGATTCAGCAGCTTGTTTTACTTCTGCAGAAGTTGCCGCAGATGCCTCAGCTACTGTTAGGCCTTGCTCAGCCATAACTTTTTTCACTTCTTTTACTTGTGCTACTGAGTTTTGCTCACCAGCGTTGTAAACCATACCTACTTTTTTCGCACCTAATTCCTTTAAGAATGCTACTGTTTTCGAAATAGTATCAGGATGTAAATCGATCGTTCCTGTTACATTTTTCCCTGGCTTCTCCATCGATTCAATAAGCTGTGCGCCAACAGCATCCGTTACAGAAGTGAAGACGATCGGAATATCACTAGTAGCTGTCGCCGCTGCTTGTGCAGATGGCGTAGAGTTAGCAAAAATTAAATCTACGTTGGCACTTACTAGATTGTTTGCAATCGTCGTGTTAAGACTGTTATCCCCTTGCGCTATTTGTGACTCGAATTCAACTTTTAAGCCCGATTCTTCAATTGCTTTTTTGAAACCTTCAGTTGCAGCATTTAAAGATGGATGCTCAACAATTTGAGTAATCCCAATCTTATATGTTTTGTCATCTGCATTGCTCTCACTTGCATTATTCTTTTCTTTCTCTTTCGAATCTGATGAACTAGAACCACCGCTACCACAAGCAGCAAGCATTAAAACTAATCCAAATAACAGGAACGAAAGCTTTTTTAAATTGCTTCTCACAAATAATCCCCCCGATATTATATTATCTTTGATATTTATCACACTTTATCCAAACAAAGTGTGAACGTATCGCTATATTATCTTTATTATATCGCTTCGTCAACAACATTATGAATGTTCTGACTTTTAAATTTAACAAAATATTTTATTTTTTCACTCAATTCGTCGCTTTAAACCGCTAAACTACGCTATTTTTACAAATTGATTTCTTTTTCTAACATAACAAAAATTTTTTTGACAATTTTCGCAAAGCTATTTTTCAGAGATTTGATTTTTTAAGAAATTTATAGAAAAACCTGACATTCCCATAAGAAATGTCAGGCCTTAAAATAGTTTTTATTCACTATTACTTCTTCAAGATATCTACTAACCAACTACTTTGGGGTAACGGGATATCCGGGAAGCATACGTGCGTTTGAGCAACACCTTGAATGGCTGAATAAAAACAACCCGCGAGTGCTTTAGGATCACCATCTCGTATTACTCCCTTAGCTTGACCCTCTTTTACTAAACTTTCGAATCCCTCAGATGCGGCAAGGTCCTTAGCAACTTGTTGAATAGTATCTGGTAGATTACTTGCTATTTGCGTTTGTGCAACTAACATTAGTAATTTTGCCGATAATGGATGAGTTTTAAAGGAATCAATGATCGACGTAACTATCACATTTAAATACTCGAACGGTTGTGCAAATTCCTCTTCTGAAATACCAATAACAGCCATACTAGTTTTAGCTCGATTTAAAAGTTCAAGGTATACCTCTTCTTTAGAGCCGAAATAATGGAACAGTAATCCTTGGCTAATTCCAACTGAATCACCAATCTCTTTTGTTGTAGTTCCTTGATAACCGTTTCTAATAAACAAATCCAAGCCCGCGTTTAGAATTTGCTCTCGTCTAACTTCCTTCTGTTCGCGGCGTTTATTCATTTCATCATAACCTCCTGCAATGTTACTGCATTCATGCTTTTTTTATAGAGTAACATAATGACCTCGTATGAAACAGCAAAGATCACGAGAGAAATTGTTATTACCTTGCTATCTGGTGTCATTGGTATTGCTACTGTTGATGATTTAGCCAATAAATCAAATAAAAATTTAGTTAAAACAATAGCATAGAGTGTGCCAATTATAAATCCGATGTAGGCAATTAATCTAAAGCCCGATAATACGATACGATTGCATTCTGCATTTGTATATCCAAATGCTTTCATCATCGCCAAGTATTTACGATTAGAGGAAATAATGATTTTCATTACAATACTAATCGTTAAAATACTTAAAGCTAAGCCAATTGAGATAAATAGAAAGGATAGCGCGAAATACGTACCTTTTTGCTGAGAACTTGCGTATAATACGTCTTCAAGTTTTGAAACAAACATATGCTGCTTCCTGTCAAACTCTACATTGTCTTCAGTAAATACACCATTATATTCTTCTTTTTTTAAAAGGCCCGCCGTGATTGCAACATTGATATTACTATAAACTACTTCCCCATACACTGATTGCTCAATAGCTGTTATAGGTAGCTGATAAGCAACATTATTTATATAAATTTTCACCGTGTCACCAATAGTCAAATCATATTTTTTGCGCATCCAATCATTCACAACAATGCCTTCCTGTTTAGAAATATCTATAGTTTCCTGGTTCTGTATACTATAGAGTTTATAAAGAGAAAGACTACTAGATAATGCCATAAACTGGCCATTATTTAATACCCCACCATTCGGAAATTCTATTTTACAATCTTCTGAAAAATAAGGTGTTTCCGAGTCTGAAAAATTCATGTCCCTCGCGTCAATAAATCGAACGTTACTTTTATATTCGGAACCTTTAAATGTTAATGAGGATACCTTATCAGACATTGTTTGCAAAGAAAAAGCAATCTGCAAATTAGCGCTAGCCATGAAACCTGTGAGCAAGGCTAAAAAGACTAATAGAATATTATTTAATACGATTGCTTTAAAGGCCACTTTTTTAAAAGGACCAGTTAGCCCTATTCGCTTAACAAGAAAATTCAATTTTGCTGACTCTGCCTTATGAATCATTTCCAATGGCGGTTTACGTAAGGTAAATACGGCAACCCCAAAAGCCATTACAGAAAAGATCAGAGCGGGGATTGCTGTAAACATTATGAATTGTACAGGATCAAAATTTTGTGTAACATTCGGCACGAGAAATGTAGCATTAATCCGATTAATAAACAAAGGACTAACTACATAGGAAACTAAATATCCTACAACGGTGCCTATAAACACGAAAGGTCCTATTAGGAAATATCTTTTAGCAATTTGTATTCTAGAGTAGCCAAGTGCTTTTAAAACACCCATAGTTGGTTTTGTCTCAGTTATATTTTGAAGAACAGTAGTAATAAGCAAAACCATTACAGTTAAACCGAAGAAACTTAAGGCGCTAATTAGACAGATTTTAAACATTTTTTCTTTTGCGATTAATGTAGAAAGTACTTGCGGATTATCTTCTTTACTCACCACGGACTTTACATGTGAATCCAATAGCATTTTTTCTAGAAAGATTTGTTTCTGTTCCTCAGACTCACTTTCCAAAAATCGGCCCGAATAACTTGTTTTCTCCTGTTCACCCCAACTTGTGTAAGCTTCCTCACTACATAGTATTAATGCTTGAGTAGCAGGTTTGTAGCTAACACCATTATCAGCTACCAATGGTGAAATTGCGTCCGGTAAAGTAAAAATCCCACTAATTGAATAAGTTATATTGCCAATAGTAACTGTATCTCCTAATGCTAATTTATTCTCCTGTGAAAAATTTTTATCTATTGCAATTTCAGTTACTTTTTTGGCGCCAAGCCTTTCAAGTATATTGGAATATCAATGTTTCGAGTATTTTGCATAATACGATATACATTTTTTTCATCATAAATGACTTTATATGTTACAGGATCATACGTAAAAGAATACTTATTTGAAAGGTCCGTAATTTCCTCTCCCTGTAGAATAAGTGTAAAGTCCTGCTGATTTTGATGTTCTAGTGCCCTCTTGATGGAGTTTGTACCTTGAAGATAGAAAACAAGTAATGTACAAATAAACACTGCACAGGCAACAACTAGTACAAGCGGATACTGTTTTTTAAATGTCATCAAATGTACTCCCCTTCTCACCATGTAATTTCTTCAACATCTAGTGGGTTAGTATTGCTAGTTACTTCTACTATTTTCCCGCTAGTCATTTTAATAACCTTTGTTGCAATTTGAGCAATACTAACATTGTGCGTTACCATAATAATTGTAAATTTCAATTGTTTTTGAAGCTGCTTCAAATAAGTTAAGATTTGTTTGCTCGTTTCTTCGTCTAATGCTCCAGTTGGTTCATCACAAAACAAAAAATCCGGTTTTTTCGCTAAAGCACGTGCAATAGACACTCGTTGTTGTTGCCCCCCTGAAAGTTCATAAGGAAGGCGTTTTTCTAATCCATGAAGTCCTACACCATCCATTATTTCAGTAATATTTTTGTTCCCTTTTAAGTCAGCACCCATTTTAATGTTAGATTCTACATTTAAAAATGGCAGTAAATAATATGCTTGAAAAATAAAAGCTGTTTTATCACGTCTAAACAACGTAAGATCTTTCTGATTTAATCCACAAATCTCGTAGTCATCGCAAGTAACGCTTCCTGAATCTGGTTGCTCTAAACCAGAAATTACATTAAGGAGCGTAGATTTACCCGATCCAGAAGGGCCAAGAATGACAACGAATTCCCCATCACCAATTGACAATGAAACTGAATTTAATGCATAAAGCAATTCACGACCATTTTGATAACTTTTAACCAAATTTTCTACTCTTAACATGTTAGACCTCCAAACATTTCGTTTATTAATTAATTAATCAATTAATAAATAAACGATATTATTGATTAATTAATTTGTCAATAACCAAAATGCTCCGTTCAATCATGCATAGTAAAAAGCCCCATCTGGTTAGATGCGACTTAATTTTTCTACAGACACTATTCCTTTTCAGTCTCCTTTTTTACATTTAATGCATATGATGCAAATGAGACTAGTGCTGTTTTCAAAAAGCCCAGTGGTGATATGTCAACCATAAAAAACATCGGAATTGGAAATTCTTAAGCTACCAAGCATCTAAAAAACTGTTTTTAAGCGTACTC
>NZ_JBNNVB010000012.1:0-133585 GCF_050280325.1 Lysinibacillus sp. NPDC093216
TGAGCCAGGATCAAACTCTCCATAAAAAGAAATTTGATTAGCTCAAATTGTTTTGCTGGCATCATGTTTGATGTCCAAAATTTTGTTTCGTTCACTAACTCAAGGTTAGCTACTAAAAACTTTATTGATTACGTTTTGCTTGTTCAGTTTTCAAGGTTCATTTTTTTAATTACTGCGTCACCTCTTGGCGACTTATACATAATAACATCGATTATTCATGAAAGTCAACATTAAATCATAAGTTTTTTTAAGAACTTTATTTTTCCGTATCAATTATGCCTCGACATTGCGTCCGGAATCGGCTTTTTACTTGCACAAAGAACTCCTTTCCGATTCCGTGACATCCGCCGGAGGCATTAACTTCTGTAGCTGACGCTTTGCTTTCGCTACAAAAGACATTTGTAGCTGACGCTTTGCTTTCGCTACGAAAACATTTGCTGAAAGAAGTTAAAAATATAGAAACGAGGTCGTTATGATGGTTCGTAAAACGTTGATTTCACTGTTTTTAATCTTAATACTGTTTATCTTTATAAAGCCGATAAATTCTACTATGATTTCTGTATTCAACATTGCAGATGCTCCAGCAGTTGTAACAAAAGGGCATTATGGTACATCACTTATTGTCGAAATTTCTTTCTCTGATGACAACCTGGTGGACTGGCTTAAAACTGTAAAAGAACCTTATCCGCTTCTATTGTTAGATGCTGCATGGATTGAACGTTCACCTGAGCACCTAAAAATCATTCAAGAGCGAAAACTACCTACAGGATTATTAGGGCCTGAGGATTCAGTGGATAAGCCAATTGATCTTGCCGTCGTTCAGAAAGATATTAAAATTTACGAAAAGCATTTTCAAGAAACACCACTTTGGTTTGCAACACAAAATCACCAGTATTCGCAGGATTTACAAAATAACTTATTTCAACAGCAGATGAATATACTTTCTCCCTCTCTAATCTGGAAAGGTGAAAAGACACCTAAATTACAAAAGGGAGATTTTGTTTTTATGTCTTTACACCAAAATAATAAAATCTCGTTTAAAGAGCTGAATACATTTCTACAACAAAATAAATTTATGTCGATTGAGGAAAATATATTCGGCTATAAAATTCAAACTAAAAAATCACCATAAAGTGAAACTTTAATCAGTGGGGATTTTCTTCATCCCCACTGATTATTAGTCTTCACCAATCGGACTTTTACGGGCAGTTGATCTCCCACCTATCTCTTTACTTTCGCTAAATTTTGCGACAGGAGTCTTGTACCTGACGTTTCACTTTCGGTAATTACTGCCCGTTAATGCGGGATAAAAAAGAAGTTGCCTCAACTAATAGAGGCAACTTTTTTTATGCGTTTTTAGCTTGTTCACGACGTGCTTTGCGGCGTGCTTCTAATTTTTGACGATCTACTTCGGATTTTGCATTATATTTTGGTAATACTAATAATTGATAAGCATTTACAGCGAGTAATGGGAATAGTAAAAGTGCAACATACTCGTTAATATTTTCATCGCGACCCATTAATGCAATTGTCCATTCCAGTGTTGTAACGACAATCATAAAAAATAAAGCCGAAATGAACACATGTTTTTTCCCTGTTAATTTTACTTTTTGAATAGCTGTTGCTATAGCACCTACTATTAATACAATTAACAAACCAACATAGAATAACCAGCTTTGTCCATCTTTTACACCTGGTATAAAGCGGAAGAATATAATATCAAAAATAGTAAAAGCAATTAATAATAGCTGTACCCAATTCCATAATGTAAGTGTTCTAAAAATATTTACTCCCACTTGATGGAGCGTTAAATAAGCAAAAAAGCCCGCTTGTGCAATAACACTCATTGTAAATCCTAAGAAAACCATCCATAAAAGTCCTGCTAAAAATTCACCCCAGTGACCGTTTGTTATGTATGGTTGAAAGAAGTCCCATCGAATAAATAAACTGCAAATTCCGTTGACTGCGCCACCAACGAGCATTGCAAAGAAGAAAAACTTTGCCCAATTTCGTATCGTCACAACTAAAAGTCCCCCAATTTCTCAATATAATCTGTACTTATTTTAACAATGCATTGTTAAAAAAGCTATTTCTCATCGTAACCAATACATAAAGTCATCATAAATGTGAACAATAATTGAAAGAGTCTATTTATAGAAAGGACTGATGATTGATGCGAAAATTCTTCTTACTACTAATCCTAATGCTTTTTCTTTCTGCCTGTTCACAAGATAAAGCCACTACCATGTCCTATGATGAAATAAAAAAAATAATGATTGACTCTTTACAAACCGAGGATGGTAAAAAGGCGTTGCGAAAGCTTTTAGAGGAACCAAGCTTCCGTGAATTATTGGTGTTGGAGCATGATGAGGTCAAGAAAGCTACCGAAGCTACCTTGCTTTCCAAAGAAGCAGAAGACTTTTGGAAGAAAACATTCGAAGATCCAAAATTCAAGGAAACTGTAGCTAAAAGTATGCAAAAACAACAACAGGATATTATGAAGGAATTAATAAAAGACCCCTCTTTCCAAAAAGATATGGAAGCTTTCTTTGGCCAGCCAGATATGCAAAAGCAGTTAGAGACTATTCTAAAATCCTCCAATATGAGAAAACAAACAGAGGAAATCGTCAAGGAAACGATTGAAAGTCCGCTTATGCAGACAAAATGGCAGGAGCTTATTAGGAAAAGTGGTGGCGAGGCAGGTAAAGCTAGCGGCGGCAAAAAAGAAGCTGGCGGTGGTGAAGGTAATGAGCAAAAGGGCTCTGAGTAACCATTCATATATGCAAAAACGGATTTCCTCCATTGTTCGAGGAAATCCGTTTTCATTTATTTATTTAATTTATTAATGATGTTCGTCGCGATATCTAAATATATTTGTCCTGTTGTATGTTTTTCAGCATAAACAGAAGGTGCAAAATCTTCCTCTGACCAGTCAGGCTGACCAAGAGGAATTTGACCAAGTAGCTCTGTACGTAGTTCTTCTGCTAACTTAGGACCTCCACCTTGACCGAATACGAATTCACGGTCACCTGATTTCGATTCATACCATGCCATGTTTTCAATAACACCTAAAATTTCATGATCTGTTTGTAAAGCCATTGCACCTGCACGAGCTGCAACGAACGCTGCAGTTGGATGCGGTGTTGTTACAACAATTTCTTTTGAAGAAGGAAGCATTTGGTGAATATCTAATGCAACGTCACCTGTACCTGGTGGTAAATCCAATAGTAGATAGTCTAGTTCACCCCATTCTACATCACGGAAGAACTGATCTAACACTTTACCTAACATCGGTCCACGCCATACAATCGGTGCGTTATTTTCAACAAAGAAGCCCATTGAAATCATTTTCACACCTAAACGATCAACAGGGAAAATTCGATTATCTACCACTTTAGGCATATCTGTAACACCCATCATATCAGGCACACTGAAGCCATAAATATCAGCATCAATTAAGCCAACCTTTTTACCTAGACGAGCTAATGCAACAGCTAAGTTAACTGATACTGTAGATTTCCCTACACCGCCTTTACCAGAGGCAATTGAAATAACTTGTACTGTGCTAAGTGGAGATAAAATATCTTGTGCCTCAGCCTCAGTTGCTACGCCACGGAAGCCCTGTAGTTTTTCTGCTGACAGCTCTTCGAAACGAATACCAACTGTATTTGCACCTGCTTCTTTCAAAGCTTCAACAATTTTCATTTGTAGCTGTAATTGTTCAGGTGTATTTGTTTTAGCAATCGCAATTTTTACACTAACGTGATTCTTCTCTTCTTTTATTGCTACATTTGTAATACCGCCTGTTTCTGCAAATGATTTATGTAAAAATGGATCTTGTAGTTGTCCTAATATTTCTCGTACTTGTTGTTCAGTTATCACGACGAACACTCCCCTTATATTATCTCAATGTTAGTATATCATAATGACTTGATTTACGTTGTGTAGTTGCTCTATTCAATTTTTGCTAATAAATACTCTTCTATACCTTCAACAATAGCATCTCCCATTTTTTCTTGGTATTTCTTATCAGTTAATAGTGCACGTTCCTCATCATTACTTATAAATCCTGTTTCTACTAGTGCAGCAGGTACTTCAGCTTTTTTCAGTAAATATATTTGTTGTATAGACATTGCTTCTCGGTCTGTATTTTTCAAATTAGTGCGAATGGAATCTTGAATGCTCTTTGCTAATAATTCACTTTCAGCATGTCCTTCTTTATGATAAAACACCTGTGCTCCACGCCATTTTGTTTCAGGAATGGCATTTGCATGAATTGTAATAAAAAGATCCGGTTTTTCATTTTCTACTATGTCTTTTCTTAAAAAGATGTCCTGCTTTTTTCGTTCTCTCAATGTTCCATACTTTTCTGATGACGCGTGCTCATCGATAACATCGCCATCTTTTGTTCGTGTCATTACGACTGTTGCGCCTTTTTTCTTTAATTGCTTCTCCACATGCTGCGCAATTGCAAGTGTAATATCCTTTTCAATTACTTCGCCCTTTGAAGCACCTCCATCCTGACCTCCGTGTCCCGCATCAATGACAATTTTTATGCCACCAAGTGGGTCCGGTAAGAAGAAGTTACGGTTCGAAGCATTCGTTTCATATGCCACGACCACTATACTCATTAGCATAATTACTCCTAGTGCAAGCCAGCGCTTCACCCATATCCACCACCCTTTTACAGATAGTGTACGAAGTTAGTGATTGAACTATGCCAGAAAGTAAAAAAAACTCTCAAGTATTAAGATTGAGAGTTTGAGCTTGTAATGGAAGATACTTTTTTAGTAATACTAAAACGGCATTAATCCATTAATAATACATGGATTAAAGCCGTTAATTTTTATTTTAGTGTAAATTCTGGTTTAAACTTACCTGCATAAGGTTCATGCTCAACAAATACTGTTGTATCCTTACCGTCTTTATCTTTACCAGTTCGGATATATGTGAATTTCTTATTATTTAGCTCAGTAATTTCGAGCACAGCCCCATATTTATTGTCACCAATTGAAACATGAGCTCTTAATTTATTTCCATCGATCACATTAAAGTATCCATAGTCTCCACGACTTTTACCTGTTTCAGGATTGAAAAATTCATATTTATTCGTATTAGCATCATATTTCGCAATGCTAATAAAATTTGTATTATATGATGTTACATCATTTTTGTTTGCATCTAATACAACTGTTCCTTGCCAAAGCGTACCAGCTAAAATTTTATCTCCATCTACGTCCTGAACAATAGGGCCCGTAGAATTATTTAATTTTTTATCTGGTGCAGTAAATGTTAAGTGTCTTTCCTTATAAGGGACATGATCAACGAATACCTCTACATCGCTACCATTTGCATCTTTCCCCATTCGTTTATAAGTAAACATTTTATTTGTTAGCTTAGTAATATCCACAATTTCTTGGTAATTTTTCGTTTCTGAGATCAATATTCTATGCTTTCCATCATTCGTAAAAAAGAAAATCCCTTTATCGTCGATGCTTCCAGCTGTATTTGGATCGAAGAATTCATAGCGTCCTGAATCAGCGTCATATTTCGCAAGGCCCATTAAATTTGAATTTTCTGCTGTTAAGTCTTTATTATTTTTATCGTAAACTTTTGTGGCTTGCCAATCTGAACTACTAAGAATTTTAGCCTTTGCTTGACCGTCTGTTATTTCTACCTGTCTTTGATTTGCATTATTTCCTGTTCTTACTTCTTCAGTTTTTTTCACGTCAGTTTTATTCCCACATGCACCAAGAAGCGCCATTGCCGTAATTGATAATATTAATAGCCTTTTCATATACTGACCTCCATTTTCAGAATAAACAACCTGAAAATAGTATCAGCCATTTCTATATAAAATACACATCGCAATTGCTATTTATACAACAACAGTGCAGTAGGATATTTTGAAACACTTGAACTTGAAGTATCAAAGCATTTGCCAAATAAAAAAAACCCTTCTCGAAAATTCGAGAAAGGGCTTGTAAACGTTGATATAACAACGATATTAACGTTTTGAGAACTGAGGTGCACGACGAGCGCCGCGTAGACCTGGTTTTTTACGTTCTTTCATGCGTGAATCACGAGTAAGTAATCCAGCAGATTTTAATGCAGCACGGAAATCTGGGTCTACTTGAAGTAGAGCACGAGCGATACCGTGACGTACAGCACCAGCTTGACCAGTGTATCCACCACCGTTAACGTTTACGTGGATATCGTAGCTTCCTGTAGTTTCAGTTGCTACTAATGGTTGTTTAATTACTTCACGTAATGCAGCGAATGGTACGTATTCTTCGATTTCACGTTTGTTGATAACAATTTTACCTGTACCTGGTACTAAACGTACGCGAGCTACAGAGCTTTTACGGCGACCAGTGCCGATGTATTGAACTTGTGCCAAAGTAATATCCTCCTCTTAATTTATATTATCCGCGAAGCTCGTAAGCTTCTGGTTTTTGTGCAGCATGTGGATGCTCTGTTCCAGTGTAAACGTTAAGTTTAGTGAACATTTTGCGACCTAAAGAGTTTTTAGGAAGCATTCCTTTAACTGCTAATTCGATCATTCTTGTTGGGTACTTATCTAGCATTTCACCAGCAGTACGAGTTTTTAAACCACCCGCAAATTGAGTATGGTGACGGTAAAGTTTACCCTCTAATTTGTTACCAGTTAAATGGATTTTGTCAGCGTTGATGATGATTACGTGATCACCTGTGTCAACGTTTGGTGTGAATGTTGGTTTATGTTTACCACGTAAGATAGCAGCTACTTCAGAAGCTAAACGTCCAAGAGTTTGGCCTTCTGCATCAACTACTAGCCATTTACGGTCTACTTCGTGACCTTTAGCCATGAATGTTGTACGCATGTATATATCCTCCTAATCGATTCGATTACCGTTATTTTTCATTAAACTACACTATAAGTTTTCGGGGCTTATTTGTGGTGGTAATGAAAATACCATCTGTTATCATATAATGAATGACTTTTAAAGTCAAGCAATTTCAATAAACACCTGGAGAAGTTGTTCAGATTCCTTGATTGTTTAAATTAGGGCATTTGAGAGCCTTCATTTTGTTAAATATACAAAAAATTCCCCATCAAGAATTCTATAACATTCGCCAACTGTTCTCCTTCATAACTTGTCATCAAAAGCTGGGGATGACATTTGTTAAAACGTATTCAATTTATATAAGTTGATTGGAGTGGAGGCTGGGCGACTCCTTGGGGATTAGCGTCACAGATGAGACCCTGGAGCGAGCAACGCGAGTGAAGCGGCTCATCGGACGCCCCCAGGAAGCTTTGCTCTGTGCGAAAGCGAAGCGTCAGCAACAAAGCGCCCAGTCGGAACGGAAATCAACCACACGTTATGGTGATAAACCTTTTTAATAAAAGACTTTCTCAAGATACAGACCTTGTGGAGGTGCAGTCTTGCCCGCCTTATCGCGATTCATAGATTTAACGACTAACTCCACGTTCTCAATGTCACGACGTCCTATACCAACTTCCCAAAGTGTGCCTGCAATGATACGTACCATATTATATAAGAAGCCATTTCCTTCGATCACCATATGAAGCTCTTCACCGTACCATTCAAATTGTAGTGTAGTCACTGTACGGACCTTATCTTTGACACTTGTATTGGCTGCACAAAAGCACGTAAAGTCATGTGTACCGATAATAGCCTTTGCTGCCTCCTGCATTGCCTCAACATTCGGTTTCACACCATTTGTCTCTACAGTGTATTGTCTGCGGAATGGACTCTGTACAGGCTCACATGACCATATATATCGGTACCGCTTTCCTGTTACACTGTAGCGCGCATGAAAATCAGCAGCTGCTTCTTCTATCGACATTACCCGAATATCTCTTGGCAGTTGAACATTTAACGCCTTCATGTATTTATCTACTGGAATCGCGAGTGGTGAATCAAAATGCAATGTTTGGCCTGTTGCATGCACCCTTGCATCTGTACGTCCACTAGCTGTTACCTTTATCTTTTCCCCTTTATGCATAATGGCTAAAACACGCTCAATCTCAGCCTGTACTGTGCGTTCTCCAGGCTGTACTTGATACCCAGAAAATTGCGTTCCATCATAACTTATAATTGCTTTTAATCGTCGCATAAAGCTTACTCCTTTTAACTTCTATAGAAGAATAGTAAAACGGCCATCGCTACTAATAACACAAGTGAAAATGTATCACTCATATCCCATTTTAGCTTACGATATCTCGTACGCCCTTCGCCTCCACGGTAGCCTCTTACTTCCATAGCTGTTGCTAAATCTTCGGCTCGTTTAAAAGCACTTACAAAGAGAGGTACTAGTAATGGCACAACCGCTTTAATACGATCCTTTATTGGTCCAGAAGATAAATCCGAACCACGTGCCATTTGTGCTTTCATAATTTTATCTGTCTCATCCATTAATGTTGGAATAAAGCGCAATGAAATAGACATCATCAAAGCTAACTCATGTACTGGCACTTTCACCGCTTTTAATGGATTTAGCAGTACTTCAATGCCATCCGTAATGGAAATTGGTGATGTTGTAAGCGTTAAGATAGATGTCATAAACACTAGCACTAGGAAACGTATCGAAATAAAGACCCCTTGTCGAATACCTTCTTCGTAAATGGTAATAAACTTCCACTCAAATATTAGGGCACCTTCTTTCGTCATAAAAATATGAATTAAGAAGGTAAATACCATTAAAAAAATTACTGGCTTTAGACCATTAATTAAAAAATACAGACGAATATTTGATATTAGCACAATGAGTAAGGTAAAAGCTAATAGCAAGGCATATGTCACTGTGTTGTTTGCTAAAAAAACAATAATAATGAATGCAAACACAAATATAAGCTTTGATCGTGGATCGAGCTTATGAACTGGAGAATTTCCGGGAAGGAAACGACCAAATATCATTTTCTCCATCATGACTGTCCACGCTCCTCTCTTAGTAACCGGGCAATTTCAGTTGCTAGCTCCTCTTCGGTTAAGCAGATCTTTGAAAGGGATTTGTTTATCATTGTTTCGATTTTTTGTTGAAAGCGTACGATACGAGGTGGTTCTAAGCGGAAATTTTTTAATGTCTCTACATCTTTGAAAATTTCTTGTGGCGTGCCACTTAGTACATTTTTCCCTTCATGCATAATGACAATATTGTCTGCATAACGAGCTGCGTCCTCCATACTGTGCGTTACAAGAATCGTCGTTAGGCCGCGTTCCTTGTGAAGCTTATAAAACATATCCATAATCTCTTTCTGACCGCGTGGATCAAGCCCTGCAGTTGGTTCATCTAAAACAATAACTTCAGGTTCCATCGCTAAAACGCCAGCAATTGCTACCCTGCGCATTTGTCCCCCTGATAAATCAAAAGGTGATTTTTCAAGTACGTTCTCTGGTAAGCCAACTAAGCCTATAAGTTCTTTTGCTCGTGCTTCTGCCTCTTGCTCTGATACACCAAAGTTCATAGGGCCAAACATAATATCCTTTAATACGGTTTCTTCAAACAGCTGATGCTCCGGGAATTGAAACACAATACCAACCTTTTGACGTACAGCCTTTAAATCCTTCGCCTTTTTTCCAGCTACAACAATGCGTTCTCCAATATGTACTTCCCCAGAGGTTGGTCTTAGAAGTGCATTAAAATGCTGAAGAATTGTCGATTTACCAGAACCCGTATGTCCGATAATTGCCTGATACGTATGTGAAGGGATTTCAAAATCTACATCGAATAATGCACGTTTTTCAAAAGGTGTACCCTGTGAATAGGCATAGCTTACTTGTTGAAGTTTGATGTCCATAAATCATTCACCAACTCTTCTTCTGTCATATGTTGTCCCATTAATGGAACACCTTCTTTTTGCAATAACTTTGATAACTTCATGGCAAATGGTAAGTCTAGTCCAAACTCAACTAGCTTGTCCCCAAGTGCAAAAATTTCACCAGGTGTACCCTCAGCAAATTTCTTTCCATCATTCATAAAGAGAACACGATCTGCAAGCATAGCCTCCTCTAAATCATGCGTAATAGATATTACCGTTAACCCTGTTTCAGCACGTAAAGTTTGCACAGTGTGTAATACCTCAGCACGCCCCTGTGGATCTAACATAGAAGTAGCTTCATCTAAAATAAGGAGCTTTGGTTTCATTGCAAGTGCGCCTGCAATGGCAACACGCTGCTTTTGACCACCAGATAAGTGGTGTGGCTCATGGTCTAAAAAATCGCTCATTTTTACTTGCTCAAGTGCTGCATGTACACGGTCTACCATCTCTTCAAACGGTACTCCGTTATTTTCAAGAGCAAAAGCAACATCATCCTGCACTGTCGCTCCGACAAATTGATTGTCTGGATTTTGGAAAACCATGCCTATCTGTGAACGGCTTTCCCATAGGTTTTCTTCACTTAATGGTTCACGTAATATACGTACATCGCCTTGCTGTGGGTATAACAAACCATTCATAAGCTTTGCAATGGTGGATTTACCAGAACCGTTATGGCCAACAATGGCAATCCATTCCCCTTCCTGAACCGCAAAACTTACATTTTCAACAGCATTGCGGCTTTCATTTTCTTCTGGTGTATATGAAAATGTCACATTATTTAATGATAAAATTTCTGGCATTTCTAGAACTCCTCTCTACATGCTCAGCTCTACTAACTAACTTACACTTTTTTATGTATGAATTCTACTACAATCATTATGTCGATAAAAGAAAAGTGCTAAAATCACTTTTCATTATTTTTTTAAAACAAATAGGCTAAATATAATTTATAGAATACATCAAATATTGGAGTGAAGCACCCAAAACATTCCAGTGACTGCCAATCTATAAATCAGCCTATAAAAAAAAGCACCACTAAATTGGCGCTATCATACTTCCCTAAAAAATAAAAAAGCGCGCACCTCATTCGATAGAAATGCGCTAGTCGTTACATTTTCAAGAAACACGGGTGCTCAAGCCCTTGTTCCATTTGAATGAGGTGCGGAGAGCTAAACGAGACGCCACACAACAGTGTCCGCTCATCATAACGCTCAGCTTAATTATTTGTCGTATAAATCGTTTATAAAAGAAAGAGGGTGGTGATTCCACCCTCTTCACCACTTGTCTTCTCTTATGATTAAACTAATTCAATCACTACAACAGGTGCACCGTCACCACGACGAGGACCTACTTTAAGAATACGAGTGTAACCACCTTGACGCTCTGCATAACGTGGTGCAACATCATCAAATAACTTTTGAAGTGCAAATGAAGTTGTTTCGTTACCTTCTGCATCAGTAGTTGTTACTAGTTCACGACGGATGAATGCAGCAGCTTGACGGCGTGCATGTAAATCACCGCGTTTACCTAAAGTAATCATTTTTTCAACAGCTTTACGTACTTCTTTAGCGCGAGCCTCAGTAGTTTCGATACGCTCGTTGATGATTAAATCAGTAGCTAAGTCACGTAACATCGCTTTACGTTGAGAACTTGTACGACCAAGTTTTCTGTAACCCATGGATGTTTCCCTCCTTTATAAAAAAATATCTGATCTTATAAGTTTTGTTTAAATCGCTTAGTCTTCTTTGCGTAACCCTAAACCAAGCTCTTCTAACTTCGCTTTTACCTCTTCAAGTGACTTACGTCCAAGGTTACGAACTTTCATCATATCGTCTTCTGACTTATTCGCAAGTTCTAGTACTGTGTTAATACCAGCGCGTTTTAAGCAGTTGTAAGAACGAACAGAAAGATCAAGTTCTTCGATAGTCATCTCTAAAACTTTTTCTTTTTGATCTTCTTCTTTCTCGACCATGATTTCAGCTGTTTGAGCCTCGTCTGTCATGCCAACGAAGATGTTTAGATGCTCGGTTAAAATTTTTGCTCCGAGCGAAATCGCCTCTTTCGGACCGATGCTACCATCTGTCCACACATCAAGAGAAAGTTTATCGTAGTCAGAAGACTGACCTACACGAGTATTTTCCACTTGGAAATTGACGCGTGATACTGGAGTGTAAATAGAGTCGATCGGGATCACGCCGATAGGAAGATCCTCACGTTTGTTTTGATCAGCAGGAGTGTAACCACGGCCGCGTTGTGCGTACATACGCATACGTAAATGACCGTTTTTAGCGATTGTTGCAATATATAGATCCGGGTTTAAAATTTCTACATCACTGTCATGTGTAATGTCAGCAGCTGTAACTGTACCATCGCCTTTTACATCAATCTCAATAACTTTTTCTTCGTCAGAGTAGATTTTAAGAGCTAGTTTTTTCACGTTCAAAATAATTGAAGCTACATCCTCTACAACGCCTTCTACAGTTGAGAATTCGTGAAGAACACCGTCAATTTGAATTGAAGTGACAGCAGCTCCTGGTAATGAAGACAGAAGGATACGACGTAAAGAATTACCCAAAGTGTTTCCATATCCGCGTTCAAGCGGTTCTACAACAAACTTTCCATATTTGGAATCTTCGCTGATCTCCACCGTTTCAATCTTTGGTTTTTCAATTTCGATCATTTTATTTACCCTCCTTCAAAACATCGAATGTATAGGTTCTTTCCATCATAGATTCGATCGTCAATGACGTATCGTTTATTATCTGCACAAGACAGTCTGTACAAAAAATGATGTTCTCATACAATATGAGACGCACCCATTACACGCGACGACGTTTTGGCGGACGGCAACCATTATGAGGAACTGGAGTAACGTCTTTAATAGCAGTTACATCTAAACCAGCAGCTTGAAGTGCACGAATTGCAGCTTCACGACCTGCACCAGGACCTTTAACAGTTACTTCCAACGTTTTCAGACCATGTTCAAGGGATGCTTTAGCAGCAGTTTCTGCAGCCATTTGAGCAGCGAATGGTGTAGATTTACGTGAACCACGGAAACCAAGAGCACCAGCACTTGACCAAGATACAGCGTTACCTTGCATATCTGTAATCGTTACGATTGTATTGTTGAATGTAGAACGAATGTGTGCAATACCAGATTCGATATTCTTTTTCACACGACGTTTACGAGTTTGTTGTTTACGAGCCATGTTAAGAAGGAACCTCCTTTACTGATTATTTTTTCTTGTTCGCTACTGTTTTACGAGGACCTTTACGCGTACGCGCATTGTTCTTCGTATTTTGACCACGAACAGGTAAACCACGACGGTGACGGATACCACGGAATGAACCGATTTCCATCAGACGTTTAATATTTAATGAAGTTTCGCGACGTAAGTCACCTTCAAGTTTGTATGAGTCTAATTGTTCACGGATTTTGTTTAACTCATCTTCAGTTAAGTCGCGTACGCGTGTATCTTCTGAAATACCTGCGTCAGCTAATACTTTCTGAGCTGTAGTTTTACCAATACCGTAAATGTAAGTTAATGAAATTACCACGCGTTTGTCGCGAGGAATGTCAACACCAGCAATACGTGCCATGTACGTTGTGCACCTCCTTTAGAATTAACCTTGTTTTTGTTTGTGTTTAGGATTTTCACAAATTACCATTACTTTACCGCGTCGGCGAATTACTTTACATTTTTCGCAGATCGGTTTTACAGATGGTCTCACTTTCATCTAACCTAACCTCCTTAGTAGTCCGGAGCGCAAAAGATTATTTAAAACGGTATGTGATACGACCGCGAGTTAAATCATAAGGAGATAACTCGATAGTAACCTTATCTCCAGGTAGAATACGGATAAAGTGCATACGAATCTTACCAGAAACGTGTGCTAGAATCACATGTCCATTTTCTAATTCTACCTTAAACATCGCGTTTGGCAAAGTCTCAACAACTGTCCCTTCGACTTCAATTACATCATCTTTCGCCATCTACTCTGTCTCCTCTCTATATGCAAATTAAAGTTCTCATCGTTACATCAAACGGATATCTGCTGCAACTATAGAAGCAACCTCGTTTCAACATATGTTTGGATTGTATGAGAGATGTTTGAAAGACGCTCGTCTGGTTTCGCTTCACACAATCCACGGAACATACAGAACCATTAAGGGAACTGAACCTCCCATGTTTACACGAATACCGGAATGTCTTTGATGAGATATTCATACCCGTTACACAGATGCTTCCACGAAACCCATTATACTCTTTCAAAAGTAATGTTGCACTTTTTAAAAGAAATATATACCGGGCACAATATGCTTTTGCAACTCTCAAAAAATTATGTTTCGTTGTTGCTCCCGCATGCCTCCCGCGGAAGCAGTATTCTGCGCCCGGAGCCGGGTATCAGCTGCGGCTGCCCTGTAATAGAGCATCAAGATCAGCAAACACTTTGTTAATATCTTGCTGTCCATCTATATTTGTTAACACACCTTTTACTTCATAGTAGTCAAGTAAAGGTTGTGCTTGTTTCATATTTACTTCCAGACGGTTTGCAACCGTTTCAGGATTATCATCCGCACGCGTATAAAGCTCGCCACCATCTTTATCACATTTTCCTTCCTCAGCTGGAGGATTGAAAACAAGATGATAAGATGTACCACAAGTTTTACAAATACGACGACCTGATAGACGAGCAACTAGCTCATCTTTTTCAACTTGGATGTTAATTGTATGTTCAATAGCTTTACCAAGATCAGCAAGAATGCTGTCTAAAGCTTCAGCTTGAGGAACAGTACGTGGGAATCCATCTAATAAGAAGCCCTTTTCACAATCATGTTTAGCAAGTCGTTCACGAACAATACCAATCGTTACTTCATCCGGCACTAGAGCACCTTGATCCATAAACGATTTAGCCTGCAAGCCTAGTTCTGTACCATCTTTAATAGCAGCACGGAACATATCGCCTGTAGAAATATGAGGAATCGCGTACTTCTCAACAATTTTATCTGCCTGTGTACCTTTACCAGCACCTGGCAGACCCATTAAAACGATATTCATACGGAAATAATCCTCCCACAAAAGGTTTGCTGATTTCAGGAAACGATAGAACGTTCCCTAAAAACCAACATTACTTCATAAAGCCTTTGTAGTGACGTTTAACAAGTTGAGATTCTAGCTGTTTCATCGTTTCCAGCGCTACGCCGACTACGATAATAATACTAGTACCACCGATCTGCACTGTGGCAGGTAGTTTCATAATGTTCATGAGTATAATCGGCATTACTGAAATAACAGTTAAGAAAATCGCACCGACAAATGTCAGACGATATAACACGCTTGTTAAATACGTTTGCGTACTTTCACCCGGACGAATACCCGGAATGTAAGCACCTTGCTTTTTCAAGTTATCTGCCACATTTTCTGGATTCACTTGTACGAATGCATAGAAATATGTGAACGCGACGATCAATACAATGTAAATAACCATCCCAACAGGATTAGCATTATTAAACGAGTGTTCAATGAATGATGCTACAGCACCTTCACCAAAGAATGGAGCTAACACACGTGGTGTCGTCAGAAACGCTGATGCAAAGATTACCGGAATAACCCCTGCAGCATTTACTTTTAACGGTAAATGCGTTTGTTGAGCACCTGTTTGTTGGTTGCGTCCAGTAACTCGTTTAGCATACTGAATTGGAATTTTACGCAGTGCTTGTTGCACGTAGATAACTCCAACAACAACTGCAAGCATAACTAAAACAAGCAATCCAAGAATAACTAGATTGATAAATAGTTTATCCCCAGCACCCTCGATTTGCTGTGCATAGATTTGGTTAACGGCATTCGGTAATGCCGCAGTAATACCTGCGAAAATTACAATAGAAATACCATTTCCAACGCCATGTGCAGTAATTTGTTCAGCAAGCCATACTAGGAATGCTGTACCCGCCGTTAATACAATAGAAATCGTAACATATGTTAAAACTCCTTCTTCTTTAATCAATGATCCGCCGTACATTCTGTTAAAACCAAATGACATTGCGAAGGATTGGATAAAAGCAAGAATAATTGTAAAGTAACGAGTAAATTGTGCAAGTTTTCGTCTTCCGACTTCACCTTGCTTTGCCCACTCAGCAAATTTCGGTACTACGTCCATTTGCAATAACTGAACAATAATTGAAGCAGTGATGTAAGGCATAATTCCCATCGCAAAGATAGAGAAGTTACTCAAAGCACCACCGCCAAAAGTATTTAGGAAACCAACGAGACTGAACTCATCAGTTGCCTTTAATACATTAGCGTCAACGTTTGGTACCGGTACAAACGTACCAATACGGAAAACGATTAACATTAAAAGAGTGAAAATGATTTTATTTCGTATATCTCGAACACGCATAAAGTTAGAGATCGTCTGAAACATTAAATCACCTCAGTAGTTCCGCCGGCATTCTCGATTGCTTCTTTAGCTGAAGCTGAGAATTTATGAGCTTTTACTGTAAGCTTTTTATCAAGAGTTCCGTTTCCAAGAACTTTAATTCCAGCTTTTTCATTGCTCACTAAACCTGTTTCAAGTAATAATGCAGTTGTTACCTCTGCACCATCTTCAAAACGATTTAATGTGTCAAGATTAACGATCGCGTACTCTTTACGGTTAATGTTAGTAAAGCCGCGTTTCGGTAAACGACGGAATAAAGGGTTTTGACCACCCTCGAATCCTGGGCGTACACCGCCGCCAGAACGAGAGTTTTGACCTTTATGACCTCTACCTGCAGTTTTACCGTTACCAGAACCGATACCGCGACCTACGCGGTTACGTACTTTACGGGATCCTTCTGCTGGTTTTAACTCATGAAGTTTCATATTGGATGGCACCTCCTTGTTCGTTAATTAAAAATTAGTTTTCTTTTACAGTAACTAAGTGAGCTACTACATCAATCATACCGCGAGTTGCTGCATTGTCAGCTTTCTCAACAGTTTGGTTTAATTTACGTAAACCTAGAGCTTCTACAGTTTTACGTTGTGCTGGTTTAGAACCAATCACAGATTTTGTAAGGGTGATTTCTAATTTGTTAGCCATTATCTTTCCCCCCTTATCCTAATATTTCTTCCACTGATTTACCACGTAATTTAGCTACGTCCTCTACGCGTTTTAATTCAGTTAAACCTTGAATAGTTGCACGCACCATATTGATTGGTGTGTTAGTTCCAAGTGATTTTGAAAGAATATCAGTAATACCAGCAAGTTCTAGTACGGCACGTACTGGACCACCAGCGATAACTCCTGTACCAGGAGCAGCAGGTTTAATTAGGATTTCTCCTGCACCAAAGCGACCTTGCACTAAGTGTGGAGTTGTTCCACCTACGCGTGGCACTTCGATTAAGTTTTTCTTCGCATCTTCAACAGCTTTACGGATAGCATCTGGCACCTCTTGAGCTTTACCAGTACCGAAACCAACGTGACCGTTTTTATCGCCAACTACAACTAATGCTGTGAAGCGGAAGCGACGTCCACCTTTAACAACTTTAGCAACACGGTTAATAGTAACTACGCGTTCTTCAAGTTCTCCAAGTTTGTTTGCGTCAATTCGACTCATGAAATGTGTCCCTCCTTTTTATTAAAATTGTAAACCGTTCTCACGTGCAGCTTCAGCTAAAGCTTTTACACGTCCATGATATAAGTAACCACCACGGTCAAATACTACAGCAGTAATATTTTTTTCCGTAGCGCGTTTTGCGATTGTTTCACCGACTTTAGTTGCAGCATCAACATTGCTACCAGCACTTTCAAAACCATTTTCTTGAGAAGATGCGCTAACGATTGTTACGCCTGCTACGTCATCGATAAGTTGAGCGTAGATGTTCTTGTTAGAACGGAATACGTTTAAGCGTGGACGCTCAGCAGTACCCGAAATTTTAGAACGTACGCGTGCATGACGTTTTTTACGAACCTGATTTTTATCTTGTTTCGTAATCACAAGGGTCACTCCTTTCTAATGCTTAAGCAGCATTATTTACCTGTTTTACCTTCTTTACGACGAACGTATTCGCCTTCATAACGGATCCCTTTACCTTTGTAAGGCTCTGGTGGACGCACGTCACGGATGTTAGATGCAAGAGCACCAACACGTTCTTTGCTGATACCTTTAACGATGATTTTAGTGTTTGAAGGAACTTCAACTTCTAGACCATCTTCAGGTGTGAACTCAACTGGATGTGAATAACCTACGTTAAGAACAAGTTTTTTACCTTGTAATTGCGCACGGTAACCAACACCGATAAGTTCTAATGATTTTTCGAAACCTGCAGAAACACCAGTAATCATGTTCGCTAATAGCGCACGAGTTGTACCGTGGTTTGTGCGGTGTTCTTTTGAGTCAGAAGGACGTGATACAGAGATTACGTTACCTTCTTGCTCAATTTTCATATCTTGGTGGAAAGAACGAACAAGTTCGCCTTTAGGACCTTTAACGGTAACTGAGTTGTCAGCTGCAACAGTAACAGTTACGTTAGCTGGTACCTCGATAATTTTTTTACCTACACGAGACATTTAGTTGCACCTCCATTCATTTATTGCTAATTACCAAACGTATGCTAGAACTTCGCCGCCAACTTGTTTAGCGCGAGCTTCTTTATCTGTTAATAAACCTTGTGAAGTTGACACTAAAGCGATACCAAGACCGTTCAGTACTTTAGGAACTTCATTTGTTTTTGCATATACTCGTAGACCAGGTTTAGAAATACGTTTTAAACCAGTGATAACGCGCTCGTTATCTTTACCGTATTTTAAGAAGATACGGATGATACCTTGTTTGTTGTCTTCCACGTATTCTACGTCACGTACGAAACCTTCACGCTTTAAAATTTCAGCGATTTCTTTTTTCACGTTGGAAGCTGGTACTTCTAACTTCTCGTGACGAACCATGTTCGCATTACGAATGCGAGTAAGCATATCTGCAATCGGATCAGTCATTGTCATTACATTTACCTCCTTCCCAAATTAGGGGATTACCAGCTGGCTTTTTTCACGCCAGGAATTTGTCCCTTATATGCAAGTTCTCGGAAACAAATACGGCAAAGTTTGAATTTGCGATATACAGAGTGTGGACGACCACAGCGTTCACAACGTGTATATTCTTGCACTTTAAACTTTTGCTTACGTTGTTGTTTAACGATCATAGATTTTTTAGCCACGTTTTCGCCCTCCTTGTTTAAATTACTTTTGGAACGGCATACCGAATTGTGTCAATAACTCGCGAGCTTCTTCATCAGAATTCGCTGTCGTTACGATCACGATGTCCATACCGCGTACTTTTGAAACTTTATCGTAATCGATTTCTGGGAAAATTAATTGCTCTTTAACACCTAAAGTGTAGTTACCGCGACCATCGAATGCTTTTTTAGAAACACCACGGAAGTCACGTACACGAGGTAGTGAAATTGAGATTAATTTGTCCAAGAATTCATACATACGCTCACCGCGTAATGTAACTTTTGCACCGATAGGCATACCTTCACGTAGACGGAAACCTGCAATCGATTTTTTTGCTTTAGTTACAACTGGTTTTTGACCAGTGATAATTGTTAATTCTTCTACAGCTGCGTCTAATGCTTTTGAGTTTTGAACTGCGTCACCAACACCCATGTTGATAACGATTTTCTCAACTTTCGGCAATTGCATAACTGATTTATATCCAAACTTGCTCATAAGAGCAGGAGAAACTTCATTTAAATATTTTTCTTTTAGGCGGCTCATTTGTGTACCTCCCTTCTTTTATAGAAATTAGTCGATTACTGCACCTGATTTTTTTGCAACACGAACTTTTTTACCGTTTTCGATTTTATAACCTACACGAGTCGGCTCGCCAGATTTAGGATCGATTAGCATTACGTTCGAAATGTGAATTGCAGCCTCTTGGCTTACAATACCACCTTGTGGATTCAATTGGTTAGGTTTTACGTGTTTTTTCACGATGTTCACACCTTCAACAAGAACGCGATCTTGTTTAGGGTAAGCAGCAAGAATAACGCCTTCTTTGCCTTTATCCTTACCAGTGATAACCTTAACCTTGTCACCTTTTTTTACATGCATGCTGTCGCACCTCCTTGATTGGCACTGTCATGAAATTAAAGAACTTCTGGAGCTAGAGAAACGATTTTCATGAAGTTGCTGTCACGTAATTCACGTGCAACAGGTCCGAAAATACGAGTTCCGCGTGGTGATTTATCATCACGAATAATTACACAAGCATTTTCATCAAATTTGATGTACGTACCATCTTTACGACGTACGCCTGATTTAGTACGAACGATAACAGCTTTAACAACGTCACCCTTCTTAACAACGCCACCTGGTGTTGCTTTCTTAACTGTACAAACAACGATATCACCGATGTTAGCAGTTTTACGGCCAGAGCCACCAAGGACTTTAATTGTAAGAACTTCACGTGCACCTGAGTTGTCAGCAACTTTCATACGACTTTCTTGTTGGATCACTTAGGTTACCTCCCTTCGGAAATTGGTTGTTCCGAAATAGTTATTAAATAATAACCGCTTTTTCTACAACTTCAACTAGACGGAAACGTTTAGTAGCTGATAGCGGGCGAGTTTCCATGATACGTACGATATCACCGATTTTCGCTGTGTTTAACTCATCATGAGCCTTAAACTTTTTTGAGTATTTTACACGTTTACCATAAAGCTTGTGCTTTTTGTGAGTTTCAACTAAAACAGAAATAGTTTTGTCCATTTTATCTGAAACAACGCGGCCCGTGTAAACTTTGCGTTGATTACGCTCAGTCATACTTGAAAACCTCCTTTATCAGTTATTTGCACTGATTTCTCTTTCACGAATAACAGTTTTCATACGCGCGATTGCTTTACGCACTTCACGAATACGAGCTGTGTTTTCTAATTGACCAGTCGCCAATTGGAAGCGAAGGTTGAAAAGCTCTTCTTTCAGTGATTTCACTTTCAATTCTAATTCAGAAGTGGCAAGGTCACGGATTTCATTAGCTTTCATTAGATTCACCACCAGTTTCTTGACGTTTTACGATCTTACATTTAACAGGAAGCTTATGTGATGCTAAACGAAGTGCTTCACGTGCGATCTCTTCAGATACACCAGCGATTTCGAACATTACTTTTCCTGGTTTTACTACTGCAACCCAACCTTCAGGAGAACCTTTACCAGAACCCATGCGGACTTCTAGAGGTTTTTTAGTGTAAGGTTTGTGCGGGAAGATTTTAATCCAAACTTTACCGCCACGTTTCATGTAACGAGTCATCGCGATACGTGCAGATTCGATTTGACGGTTAGTAATCCAGCTAGCTGTTTGAGCTTGTAAGCCCCATTCGCCGAAAGATACTTCTTTACCGCCTTTCGCTTCGCCACGCATGTTTCCGCGGTGTTCACGACGGTATTTTACGCGTTTAGGCAATAACATATTATTTGCCTCCTTCCACAGATTTCTTCGTAGGAAGAACTTCACCACGGTAGATCCATACTTTAACGCCTAATTTACCGTAAGTAGTGTCAGCTTCTGCGTGTGCATAGTCGATGTCAGCACGTAGAGTATGAAGTGGAACAGTTCCTTCACTATAGTGTTCAGCACGCGCGATATCAGCGCCACCTAAACGACCAGATACTTGTGTTTTAATTCCTTTTGCACCAGCACGAATTGTGCGTTGGATCGCTTGCTTTTGCGCACGACGGAATGATACACGGTTTTCTAATTGACGAGCGATGTTTTCAGCTACTAGACGAGCGTCAAGATCAGCACGTTTGATTTCGATAATGTTGATGTGTACACGTTTACCAGTTAAATCGCTAAGGTATTTACGAAGATTTTCAACTTCAGAACCACCTTTACCGATTACCATACCTGGTTTCGCAGTGTGAATTGTAATGTTTACACGGTTTGCAGCGCGTTCGATTTCTACTTTAGAAACAGAAGCGTCTTTAAGAGCCGTTTCAATATATTTACGCACTTTGATGTCTTCGTGAAGTAGAGTTGCATAGTCTTTTTCAGCGTACCATTTTGACTCCCAGTCACGAATAATACCAACGCGTAGTCCTATTGGATGTACTTTTTGACCCACGGATTAACCCTCCTTCTTCTCAGATACCACTAGCGTGATGTGGCTTGTGCGTTTGTTAATTGCGCTTGCACGTCCTTGTGCACGTGGACGGAAACGTTTTAATGTTGGACCTTCATCAACGAAAACTTCAGAAACTACTAAAGAGTTGATGTCAAGATCGTAGTTGTGTTCAGCGTTAGCAACTGCAGATTTTAATACTTTTTCAACGACTGGAGACGCCGCTTTTGGAGTATGACGTAAAATTGCAACTGCCTCACCAACTTGCTTGCCTCGGATTAAGTCTACAACTAGACGGACTTTACGAGGAGCAATGCGAACAGTACGAGCGATAGCTTTAGCTTGTGTCATTAGGATTTACCTCCTCTCAAAATTAGCGTCTTGTTTTCTTGTCGTCTGCACCGTGACCTTTGTAAGCGCGTGTCGGTGCGAACTCACCAAGTTTATGGCCTACCATATCTTCTGTTACGTATACAGGAACGTGTTTACGTCCATCATAAACAGCAATAGTTAAACCGATGAATGTCGGGAAAATTGTAGAACGGCGAGACCAAGTTTTAATAACTTGTTTTTTCTCAGAAGCCTCTTGCGCTTCCACTTTTTTCATTAAGTGGTCATCGACAAAAGGTCCTTTTTTCAAGCTGCGACCCATGTAGGAACCTCCCTCCGTGATTCCACCACGGCTCTCACATAGAACCGTAGTTTAACCACTTTATTTTTTACGACTACGGATGATGAATTTATCCGATTTGTTTTTCTTCTTGCGAGTTTTGTAACCAAGTGCTGGTTTACCCCAAGGAGTCATCGGTGATTTACGTCCGATTGGAGAACGTCCTTCACCACCGCCGTGTGGGTGATCGTTAGGGTTCATTACAGAACCACGAACTTCTGGGCGTTTACCTAACCAACGGCTACGACCTGCTTTACCGATGTGTACTAGTTCGTGTTGTTCGTTACCAACTTGACCGATTGTAGCGCGGCAAGTAGCTAACACTAAACGTACTTCACCAGATTGTAGACGAACGATTACGTATTTGTCTTCACGACCAAGTACTTGAGCAGAAGTACCTGCAGAACGTACTAATTGTCCACCTTTACCAGGTTTTAACTCGATGTTATGGATTGTAGTACCCATTGGAATGTTTGCTAATGGTAATGCGTTACCTACTTTAATATCAGCATCTGGACCAGATACGATTGTTTGACCAACCTCTAGACCTTTTGGTGCTAAGATGTAAGCTTTTGCTCCATCAGCGTAGTTGATTAATGCGATATTCGCAGAACGGTTTGGATCATATTCAATAGTAGCAACTTTAGCCGGAATGCCATCTTTTACACGTTTGAAATCGATAACACGGTATTGCTTCTTATGTCCACCGCCATGATGACGAACAGTGATTTTACCTTGGTTGTTACGACCAGCTTTGCGTTTAGTTGGTTCAAGCAATGATTTCTCAGGCTTGTTAGTTGTAATTTCCGCAAAGTCTAAAGACGTCATATTACGACGACCATTAGAGGTAGGTTTATACTTTTTAATCGCCATTGTGTTTCCCTCCTTCTTGATTGTTCAAATCATAAATCCATAAAGGATTACATTTCGAATAATTCGATTTCTTTGCTATCAGCAGTTAATTTAACAATCGCTTTACGACGTTTGTTAGTGTAACCACCGTAACGGCCTACGCGTTTGAATTTACCTTTGTAGTTAAGAACGTTTACTTTCTCAACTGTTACACCAAAGATTTCTTCTACAGCGTCTTTTACTTGAGTTTTGTTAGCGCGAGTGTCTACTTCGAAAGTATACTTTTTCTCTGCCATAAGTTCTGAAGAACGCTCAGTAATGACCGGACGTTTTAAAATATCACGTGCTTCCATTATCCAAGCACCTCCTCAACTTTTTCTACTGCAGATTTTGTGAATACAACTTTTTCATGACCTAATAGATCAAGAACGTTGATTCCATTTGCAGTTAAAACTGTTACACCAGGGATGTTACGAGCAGATAATGCTACGTTTTCATCTAGGTCAGCAGTTACGAATAAAGATTTTTTCTCTAAAGAAAGATCTTTAAGAATTTTTGTGAATTCTTTTGTTTTTGGTGCTGTTAATGTAAGAGCATCAAGAACTAAGAAGTTTTGTTCTACTACTTTAGCTGATAAAGCTGATTTAAGAGCTAAGCGGCGAACTTTTTTCGGTAATTTATAAGAGTAGCTACGTGGAGTTGGACCGAATACGATACCACCACCGCGCCATTGTGGAGAACGGATAGAACCTTGACGAGCACGACCAGTTCCTTTTTGACGCCATGGTTTACGACCACCACCAGCAACTTCAGAACGGTTTTTAACCTTGTGATTACCTTGACGAAGAGAAGCACGTTGAGCTACTACAGCGTCGAATAATACTGCTTCATTTGGCTCGATTCCAAAAATCGCATCGTTTAATTCGATTTCACCAACTGAAGCACCTGTTTGACTAAGTACAGATACTTTTGTCATTCCTGTTTCCTCCTTTCCTTAGGTGATTACTTAGCTTTAATTGCAGTTTTAACTGTAACTAGAGCTTTTTTAGAACCAGGAACATTACCTTTAACAAGTAGTAAGTTACGTTCCGCATCAACTTTCACGATTTCTAAGTTTTGGATTGTAACTACAGTGCCACCCATTTGACCAGGTAATTTCTTTTGTTTGAATACGCGGTTCGGAGCAACTGGACCCATTGAACCAGGACGACGGTGGTAACGAGAACCGTGGGCCATAGGACCACGAGATTGACCATGGCGTTTAATTACACCTTGGAAACCTTTACCTTTAGTAACACCTGTTACATCAATTACATCGCCTTCTGCGAAAATTTCTACTTTGACTTCTTGACCAACTTCGTATTCTCCAACGTTTACGTTGCGGAATTCACGGATGAAGCGCTTAGGAGCAGTGTTCGCTTTTGCTACGTGACCTTGTTCTGGTTTGTTAGAAAGCTTAACACGCTTGTCTTCAAAACCAACTTGGATAGCTTCGTAGCCGTCTGTTTCAACAGTTTTCTTTTGAAGTACTACGTTTGGAGCAGCCTCGATAACTGTTACCGGGATTAAATCGCCGTTTTCAGCGAAAACTTGTGTCATACCAATTTTTCTACCTAAGATTCCTTTAGTCATTTGTCACACCTCCTGTAAGTTTTAAAAAAGTTATATTTTTTACCATTAAAGTTTGATTTCGATATCAACGCCAGATGGTAAATCAAGTTTCATTAACGCATCAACAGTTTGTGGTGTTGGGTTAACGATATCGATCAGACGTTTATGCGTACGCATTTCGAATTGTTCACGAGAATCTTTATACTTGTGAACAGCACGAAGAATTGTGTACACAGACTTCTCAGTTGGAAGTGGAATCGGACCTGATACACTTGCACCTGAACGTTTTGCAGTTTCCACAATTTTCTCAGCAGATTGATCTAAAATACGGTGATCATACGCTTTTAAACGAATACGAATCTTTTGTTTTGCCATTATTTTCCCTCCTTCTCGCCTATTTTCTAGACATTCTCCACGAAAATTTTCCCACACACCGCCATGGCAAAGCGGCCGGGTGTGTCGGCAACCTCTCGTTTCATCGCAGTCAAAGACCAACATTCAACATTATACACAATAAAAAAAGAATAAGCAAGGCTTTTCGCTAAATTCTTTTAAATGTTGCAGATATTCTTACTACTAATATTTCTCGCTTATCTAAGCCGTTTACTAGTATATAAAATTCCCATGAACATTGCAACACATAAGGTTGTTATATCAACGTTTTCGAATATTTCTAACAATAATCAGCTGCAAGAACGTGTTCGCTAAAGCACTGGTGAACTCAATTTGTAGATGATGCACTTTATCCTAGACGAAAACGATGCACTTAATTATGCCACCATTAAGAATCTATAATTTCATAATGACAATAAAAAAAGCAGCCTCTAATAGTTAGAAACTGCTCTTTCTATTACTTATAAGAAAAACACACATGCAATCCAGCCAAATATAATAAGTGGGATGTTAATAAAAATAAATGTTGGCACACATGTATCCCAAATGTGATTATGCTGTCCATCTACATTTAAACCCGCAGTTGGTCCAAGAGTAGAATCTGAAGCAGGAGAGCCTGCATCACCTAAAGCACCTGCTGTACCTATTAGACAAATAATCGCCAAAGGACTCATTCCTAACCCTTGTGCAAGAGGAACAAATAAGGTCGCGATGATAGGTACCGTCGCAAAGGAAGATCCGATTCCCATCGTCACAATTAAACCAATGACCAACATAATTAATATAGCTAGACTCGTATTCCCTTGAAGAATGTTTATCGAACCACTAATTAAGCTATCTACATGACCGGTGGCGTTAATAACTGATGCAAAGCCATTTGCTGCGATCATGACAAAACCAATAAAGGCCATCATCTTCATTCCCTCGGAAAGAATCTCATCTGCTTCTTTCCATTTAAGTGCACCAGTGAAATACATAATCATAATGCCAGCAAAAGCACCTACAATCATCGAATCAGTATAAATTTGTGCACATAGAGAGATAATTAAAGCCACAGTCGTAGAAACAATTACAAACTTACTAACATTTACATTTAAAGACTCTGTCTCCACATCGTTATTTTGATATTGTCGAGGCTTTCGGTAAACGAAAAAGGCTACACATAACCCAATTAGCATCCCTAGAACGGGTATAGCCATTGCTACTGGTACATCACGTGAAGATGCCTCCATACCAGCCTTGGATACTTGCGTCGAAACGATGTCTTGGAATATAGCCCCGAAGCCAGCGGGAACGAAACTATATGTTCCTATTAAACCAACAGCAATTAGTGTTGCGATAATTCGTCGATCAACCTCTAGCATATTTAAAACTTTTAAAAGTGGAGGTACCAATAATGGGATAAAGGCTATATGAATTGGAATTAAATTTTGTGAGAAAATAGACATCATAAAGATCAGTAAGAAGATTAAAACCTTTACTAAACCTTTTCGATTACTTGTACCGTTTTTATTTAATATCTTTAAAATCCCTGCAATCATTAATTCAGGAATTCCTGTTTTTGAAATGGCGATAGCAAAACCACCAAGCAACCCATAGCTTAAAGCAATAGTTGCCCCTGCTCCTAATCCTTCTGTAAATGATTTTACAGTTGCTTCAATGCCCATGCCACTTGTTAGACCTCCCGCAAAGGCCCCCAACACAAGAGAAAGAACAACATTGATACGGAGCAAGCTTAATATTAACATGACAGCTACTGCCACAATTACTGCGTTCATTTCAACACTTCACTTTCGTACACTAGATTACTAATACGTTAAACTTTAACCGTCTAATAATTGAAAGTCAAGATATTTTTATGCCCCTATAATAATCTTCCTAATTTAAACGACAAAAAAACAGTATGATCTTAAATAATCATACTGCTTTTAGGTTTCTTCCTATTATAATGATTCACGAATGACTTTTTTATAATAGCCAACGGAAAGTATAGCGAAGATAGCGTATAACGCTATATAGCAGCTCATAGCAATCCACAATGGCGCAGTTAACTCTGAGCCGAATAAAAACCAGCCCGACTTTACAGCAAAGTAACTATGGAGCAGCCCTACTATTAATGGAACACCAAAATTAAAGGCTTGTTTCATATATATGCCTTTCATAATATCTTTTTCAGCGAAGCCAATCTTTCTTAATACCGTATAAGAACCTCGCTCCTCTTCAGCCTCAGACATTTGTTTAAAGTATAAAATACTACCTGTTGTCATTAAAAACGCTAAGCCTAAAAATGCTACTGTAAATATCGTTATTCCTAACGTTTCGATATTCACCTTACGCTCTTCTTCATAGGATTGTATAAAGTTTTCGCCATTTGATTGCATATATAATTTCTCTGCTAGAGCTAAATCACTTTTATTCTTTAGATTTATAGTAGTTTGATTTTGCCACATATCAGGTACATCATGAGCAGCTAACTTTTCAAACAGTGCATCTGGAACTACAAAAATTGGCCCCCCCGGCCCAGAAGTCACAGTACCACTTATAATACTTTCATCTCGAACCTCTTTAACATGAAGCGTTTCTTCCTTAGTCCCCTCTGGACCTCTTGGTGTGACAACTACATCACGATCCTTTTCAAGCGGAAACATCTCTGCCATATAACCACCATAGTTTGTTAATATAACATCATTATCCGAAACGGAAGCTTCAGGAACTAATTGTTGATAATCAGAAAGTGGAATTGTATAAATGATTCCATCTAAACCAAAAAGGGGATTATCCTCATTTTGCTGACTATCAGATAATAATTGTGTAAACGAAGCTGAAACACTCTGTAATCGGTAATCTCTTTTATCAAAAGCAATATTATTTTCTTCTAGCTTCTTTAAAAATTCCTGGCCCTTATCTTCAAGTAATACATAATCACCAGGCACTTGGCTATATACCGACGATTCTGATGAATAATACGAAATATATGCTAAAGTTGTAAGCCCAAGTGAAAAACCCGTTAAAACCGTAATAAGCGTTAAGGATTTCGCATTGCCTTTCATACGATGCATAATCGGTGTTAATGCTAATACATCACGGACAGTTAAATGTCCATTTTTCTTAAGACGAATTGAATTTATAATAAATGCTACAGAGAAACGGAAAACAAGGAATGTTCCACCAATGGTAGTTGTTAAAATAATAATCATATTAAGCGTTAAATTACCCTGAGAGTTAATATCGAAAAGCTTCGTTGATGCATAGTAGCCATATGCAATAAATACAAGTCCTAAAAAACCAATAACCATTTGTAATGGGTTGAAACGCTTTACGCGCTCATCGGCTTGCTTGGAAGCACTGAATAATGATAGTAATGATACGCGATAAATCATCCAAGCCATTTGCACAAGTACAATTACTAGCAGAATGGCAAATACTACGATAGACTGCTGTAATGCCTCTGTACTAAATGTCATCGTCACAAGCGCCTCTTTTTCGAGTACCCGCAGTAATATCATTGCAAATAAGCGCGAACTAAAGAACCCTGCAAGCATCCCTAAAACGATTGCTCCTACAAATAAGAGGATACTTTCTACCGCTAATAAGCGTACGATGAGCCCCTTTGTCATCCCTATTAGCTGATACAAGCCTATTTCCTTACTGCGACGCTTCATAAATAGATGGTTGGCATATAGGACGAAAAACAAGACAATAAAGTACAGCATATAGGTTGCCGCAGCAAATCCCGCTTTGGCGGTACCGCTCTTGTCTACTGTAGCCAACACTTCAGCATTATTTTGCAATGTCACAAAAGAAAAATATAAAGTAACACTAAAAATAAGTGCGAAAAAATATAAATAATAATGCTTCATATTTTTCTTCATACTGCGTAGTACGAGTTTACTAAGACTCATAGCCGTCACCGCCTAGCACACTTTGCGTATGCATGATCTCTTGAAAAAATGCTTGTCTCGTTTTATCTCCTTTATATAGCTCACTATAAATAAGCCCGTCCTTCAAAAATAAAACACGTGTACAAAAACTCGCTGCTACTGCATCATGCGTAACCATCATAATCGTTGCTTTTTTTGACTCATTAATACTTTGTAGATTTTTTAAAAGTGCAGTAGCTGATTTTGAATCAAGTGCGCCTGTAGGTTCATCAGCAAATACAAGCGAAGGATTTGTAATTAGTGCCCGAGCCGCTGATGTACGTTGCTTTTGACCACCTGATATTTCGTTTGGATATTTATTTAAAATCTCAGCAATACCTAATAAATGTGTAAGCTCCTTTACACGGCTCTCTGCAACAGCCTTTGGTAGCCTCCCAATAGCTAATGGTAGTAAAATATTTTCTTTCACCGTTAGTGTATCTAATAAATTATAATCTTGGAAAATGAATCCCAATTGTTCACGACGGAAATTAGCTAACGCCTTCTCCTTCATACCACGTAAGTTTTGACCATTTATTTCAATAACACCTTCAGTTGCAAAGTCAATTGAACACAGAACATTTAAGAGTGTTGTCTTCCCAGAGCCTGAAGGTCCCATAATGCCAACAAATTCACCTTGATTCACTTCTACATCAATACCCTTTAACACCTCTTGGGCTGTTGATTTTTTACCATATACTTTTTTTACTTTACGACCAATTAAAACCGCCACTTGTAAACGCCCCTTTCTATAGTTCAAGTGTACCCTGTCTATGTCGTTAATTCGTGCGTTTTACATGACAATATAAAAAGGTAGGTGACAATTTCGTCATCTACCTGTTAGTTTGACATATTCATTTTGCAATGGAAAACGCAATGTAAATATCGAGCCTTCACCAACACTGGATTGAACAGTAATACGAACACCGATTTTCTGCGCCACATTATAGGCTAAATATAAGCCCATACCTGTCGATTGCGCTGATTCTCTTCCGGCTGTCCCAGTATACGATTTATAAAAAATTCGAGGTAGATCCTCCTTACGAATGCCAACACCTGCATCTTTTATATGTAGTAGTGTTGCTCCAGTTACATCTACTTCCGTAAAAATCGATACCTCTGAGTTTGTAGGACTATATTTAATGGCATTAGACAGAATTTGTCGGATTGTAAAGGCTAACCATTTACCATCCGTCATCACTGCCTCTGTTAACTCTGCAACATCGAAACCAATACCTTTTTCAATACACCATGCCTGCATAGCTCTTATTTCCTTATAGACAACAGTTCTTAACTCGACCTCTGACATATAATTATCTTTTTCAATAGAAGCTAAACGTGTTTGGTGCAGCTGCTGATCAACTAATAAATGTAGTCTTAACCACTCAGTCTCCAATTTACGACGTAGTGTCAAATCTTCTACGTGATCCAGCATTAAATTAATTGAAGTCAAAGGTGCCTTTACTTCATGAACCCACGCTAGGAGTTCATCCGAATATTCCTGCAGCTGTACCTTCGCTTGATTTAACTCTGTGTTCTTGTCGTAAAAAACATCTTCAATTTTCGTCAGGTATGCTGTTTGAAAAGGTGATAACGACATACTATTGCTATGCACATCATCGAGTTGACTTTCCACATTTCCCAGGAAATCCTTTAGCTGCCTTACTTCTAGTATATATCGCCAAATAAGAAAGACCATAAAACTAATAAGCACACTAATATTCATATACCAAATTGATATTCCCACAAATCCAGCGTCTAAAGAAAATAAAACATTGATCATAACGATGATAAAAGCGAAAAAGCCTATCCAAGCGAGCCGTTCTCTTAAAAATAGAATTAGCATTGTCACTCACGTCCCTTGTGTTACAGCCATATAACCAAGTCCCTTTTTAGTTAAAATCGCTTCTTGTAAACCTATATCCTCTAGCTTAGTGCGTAATCGATTAACATTTACCGACAATGTATTATCATTGACAAAGCGCTCATCATCCCATAACTTTCTCATTAAATCATCTCTAGAAACTATTTGATCGGCCTTCTCCACTAAAATGCGTAAAATAAAGAGTTCATTTTTTGTTAGCGAAGCAAGGTTACCTCCATACATAATTTCACTGCGTGCATAGTCAATAACTGCACCATTAAACCGTGTGACATCCATGGATTCTTCTATATAATCATATGTACGGCGTAAAATAGCTTGTACCTTTGCTAGTAATACTTCCATATGGAAAGGCTTTTGTACAAAGTCATCCGCACCCATTTGCATTGCCATAACCATATCCATTGGGTGGTCTCGTGAAGATAAAAAGAGAATTGGCACCTTTGAGATATGACGTATTTCACGACACCAATGAAAGCCATCATAGGCTGGAAGCTGAATGTCAATCAATACAAGCTGTGGCTTTTGTTCAATAAAATCATCCATCACCTTTTGAAAATCTTTAGGACCTACAACCTGAAGCGACCATTGTGCAAAACGTGTCTGAATCATTTCGAAAATTGATGGATCGTCTTCAATCAGCAATATTTTCATCTCCATTTGCAAATTCTCCTTTCATGAAATGTTTATATGTATTAAATAAGCTCATCGTCATAACCTGAGGCTGATTTCCGTTCCGACTGGGGCGTCCGATGGTATTAGCTTTCATCTCTAGCGGTGTAAAAAAACGCTATTTGTATTTTTTCGGTATTTCACCCATTATGTAAACATAAAATAATCTAATTCAACTAAGATTACCAAATATTCTTTACATATTTTAACACAAAAAAACCAATCTGTAAGCGTCCCTACAGATTGGTTTCGTAAATTAGCTTGCGCTAAAATTATTTTTGGATAGAAGCAACTACGCCAGCGCCTACAGTACGGCCGCCCTCACGGATAGAGAATTTAGTACCTTCTTCAAGAGCGATTGGAGCGATAAGTTCTACTGTCATTTCGATGTTATCGCCAGGCATTACCATTTCAACGCCTTCTGGTAAGTTACAGATACCTGTTACGTCAGTTGTACGGAAGTAGAACTGAGGACGGTAGTTAGAGAAGAATGGAGTATGACGGCCACCCTCTTCTTTTGATAAAACATAAACTTCAGCTTTGAAGTTAGTGTGTGGAGTGATTGAGCCTGGTTTAGCTAATACTTGACCACGTTGGATTTCTTCACGAGCTACACCACGAAGTAAAGCACCGATGTTGTCACCAGCTTCAGCGTAGTCTAATAATTTACGGAACATTTCTACACCAGTTACAGTAGTAGATTTAGCTTCTTCAGTGATACCGATGATTTCAATTACGTCACCAACTTTAACTTGACCACGTTCAACACGGCCAGTTGCAACTGTACCACGACCAGTGATAGAGAATACGTCCTCTACTGGCATCATGAATGGTTTGTCAGTTTGACGTTCTGGAGTTGGGATGTAAGAATCTACAGCGTCCATTAATTCAACGATTTTTTCTTCCCATTCTGCTTCGCCTTCAAGAGCTTTAAGAGCAGAACCTTTGATTACAGGAAGATCGTCACCTGGGAAGTCATATTCAGAAAGTAGGTCACGGATTTCCATTTCTACTAATTCTAATAATTCTTCGTCGTCTACCATATCACATTTGTTCATGAATACTACTAAGTAAGGAACACCTACTTGACGAGATAAAAGGATGTGTTCACGAGTTTGTGGCATTGGGCCATCAGCAGCAGATACTACTAAGATACCGCCGTCCATTTGTGCAGCACCAGTGATCATGTTTTTAACATAGTCAGCGTGTCCTGGGCAGTCAACGTGTGCATAGTGACGAGTATCAGTTTCATATTCTACGTGAGAAGTATTGATTGTAATACCACGTTCTTTTTCTTCTGGAGCGTTATCGATATCAGCGTATGATTTAGCTTCCCCACCCATTTTTTTAGAAAGAACTGTTGCGATAGCAGCAGTTAAAGTAGTTTTACCATGGTCAACGTGTCCGATTGTACCAATGTTAGCATGCGTTTTTGAACGGTCGAATTTTTCTTTAGCCATTAGAGATTGCCTCCTCAAAATTATATGTTTTAATTTTAAAATTTATAGAATGAATGCTGATAGAGAACGGGCCCATCCTCTATCCCACAATCATAGCTTACAAATTAGTTATACTTTATGCAAGATGAAAATTCAATTATTCACCTTTATTTTTTTTGATGATTTCAGCAGCGATTGATTTTGGTACTTCTTCATAATGATCGAATGTCATTGAGAATACACCACGACCTTGCGTTGCTGAACGAAGAGTTGTTGCATAACCAAACATTTCCGCTAAAGGAACCATTGCACGAACAACTTGAGAGTTACCGCGAGCTTCCATACCCTCTACGCGTCCGCGACGAGAAGTAATGTTACCCATGATATCACCAAGGTATTCTTCTGGAATTACAACTTCTACTTTCATCATTGGTTCTAAAATAACTGCATCACATTGCTTCGAAGCTTCTTTAAGAGCCATAGATGCAGCGATTTTGAACGCCATCTCATTCGAGTCAACGTCATGGTAAGAACCGAATACTAATTTCGCTTTAATGTCGATAAGTGGGTAACCAGCTACTACACCGCGGTCAAGAGAGTCACGAAGACCAGCTTCTACTGCAGGAATGTATTCACGAGGTACTACACCACCAACGATAGCGTTTTCGAATTCAAAGCCTTTACCTTCTTCATTTGGAGAGAACTCAATCGTTACGTCTCCGTATTGTCCACGACCACCAGATTGGCGAGTGAATTTACCTTGAACTTTTGCAGAGCTACGGAATGTTTCACGGTAAGATACCATTGGAGCACCTACGTTAGCTTCTACTTTAAATTCACGGCGCATACGGTCAACTAAGATATCAAGGTGAAGCTCACCCATACCTGAGATGATTGTTTGACCAGTTTCTGTGTCAGTATGAGCACGGAAAGTTGGATCCTCTTCTTGAAGTTTTTGTAAAGCTTGACCCATTTTATCTTGGTCAGCTTTTGATTTTGGTTCTACAGAAAGAGAAATTACTGGCTCAGGGAATTCCATTGATTCAAGAATAACTAGGTTTTTCTCGTCACATAGAGTATCACCAGTAGTAGTATCTTTAAGACCTACTGCTGCTGCGATGTCCCCAGCGAATACTTTAGAAATCTCTTCACGAGAGTTTGCGTGCATTTGTAGGATACGGCCTACGCGTTCACGTTTACCTTTAGAAGAGTTTTGTACGTATGAACCTGATTCTAAAGTTCCAGAATACACACGGAAGAAAGTTAATTTACCTACGAATGGGTCAGTCATAACTTTAAATGCAAGAGCTGAGAATGGCTCCTCATCTGAAGAATGACGTTCTAATTCCTCGTCACCATCAACATCAGTACCTTTGATTGCTGGTACATCTAATGGAGATGGTAAGTAATCGATAACTGCATCTAACATTGGGCGTACGCCTTTGTGTTTGAATGCTGTACCACAGATTACTGGGTAAAATTCTACTGCGATCGTAGCACGACGGATAGCCGCTTTAAGTTCAGCAACAGAAATTTCTTCACCTTCTAAATATTTTTCCATGATTTCTTCATCAACACTTGCAACAGCATCGATTAATTTTTCACGGTATTCTTCAGCTTGTGCGCGGTGTTCTTCAGGAATTTCACCTTCAGTTACTGCTGTACCTTTTTCGTCGCCGTAGAAAGTAGCTTTCATTTCAACTAAGTCAATGATTGCTGAGAACTGATCTTCAGCTCCGATAGGTAATTGGATAGGATGAGCGTTTGCTTGTAAACGTTCGTGTAGAGTTCCTACAGAATATAGGAAATCTGCTCCTGTTTTATCCATTTTGTTAATGAACACGATACGTGGAACGCCGTAAGTTGTAGCTTGACGCCATACTGTTTCAGTTTGAGGTTCAACACCAGATTGAGCATCAAGAACTGTTACAGCACCATCAAGTACGCGTAATGAACGTTCAACTTCTACAGTGAAGTCTACGTGTCCAGGAGTATCGATGATGTTTACACGGTGGCCGTCCCATTGAGCTGTTGTTGCAGCAGAAGTGATTGTGATACCACGTTCTTGCTCTTGCTCCATCCAGTCCATTTGAGAAGCGCCTTCGTGAGTTTCACCGATTTTGTGAATCTTACCTGTGTAATAAAGGATACGCTCAGTAGTTGTTGTTTTACCAGCATCAATGTGAGCCATGATCCCAATATTACGAGTATTCTCAAGAGAGAATTCGCGTTTCATAAGGTATTTCTCCTTCCATATTGGGCTTATGCGATGTTTAGATTACCAACGGTAGTGAGCGAATGCTTTGTTCGCTTCTGCCATTTTGTGCATATCTTCACGCTTTTTAACTGATGCACCAGTGTTGTTAGAAGCATCAAGGATTTCGTTAGCTAAACGCTCTTCCATTGTTTTTTCACCACGAAGACGAGCGTAGTTAACTAGGTAACGAAGACCTAAAGTTGTACGACGTTCTGGACGTACTTCTACTGGCACTTGGTAGTTAGAACCACCAACACGGCGAGCACGAACTTCAAGAACTGGCATTACGTTGTTTAGAGCAGCTTCGAATACTTCAATTGGATTTTCACCAGAACGTTCTTTAACTAGATCGAACGCACCGTATAAAATCTTTTGAGAAGTACCTCTTTTACCATCAACCATCATTTTATTAATTAAACGAGTTACTAGTTTTGAACTATAAATTGGATCTGGTAACACGTCACGTTTGGAAACAGGACCTTTACGAGGCATGTGTTTTCCTCCTTTCGAATAATTATCGATTTATTTTATAAGAATTACCTTGTCATAGTTGCCAGGCAAATTTCCAATCTGCTAGCAAGGTTGGAAATTTGCGACTACTACTTCAAGTCCATTATTAAGCAACGCTCAATAATGTTAAATTATTTTTTTTCTTTAGGGCGTTTTGTTCCGTATTTAGAACGTGATTGTAAACGACCGTTTACACCAGCTGTATCAAGAGCACCACGTACGATATGGTAACGAACACCCGCTAAGTCTTTTACGCGTCCGCCACGGATAAGAACAACACTGTGCTCTTGTAAGTTGTGGCCTTCACCTGGGATATAAGCTGTAACCTCAATTTGGTTAGTTAAACGTACACGAGCGTATTTACGTAACGCTGAGTTTGGTTTACGAGGTGTCATTGTACCTACACGAGTACAAACACCGCGTTTTTGTGGAGATTTAACATCAGTTAAAGATTTTTTAAATGAGTTATATCCTTTGTTTAACGCTGGTGATTTTGATTTCGTGATTTTAGATTGACGAGGCTTACGTACTAATTGGTTAATTGTAGGCATCGGTATTTCCTCCCTTCATTTATTCCTTGTTAATACCACACATCCAGGTGGTTCATTTTTTGGGTAAAAACAAAGTCTTTGTGTTCAATACACAAAAACTACTCTACAGTGATCGCAACTACCGCAGCTCCAACGTGGATTCCACAGGCCTTGCCCAGTTCCTTTTTGGACTCAACAAGAATAACTGGTATACCGATTTCTCTCGCGAAAGATATGGCCGAATCGGTTACCCAATTGTCTGCATCAAGTGCCACAAAAAGTTCTTTCACTGAACCAGCTTGCATTGCTTTTACTGCTTGCTTTGTACCTATGATTGTTTGACTATCCCTTACTCTATCATAAGACATTTTCATATCCTCCGAAGTACAGACAGTTAACTATCAACCTTCAATATATTATCATTACCAATTTCGACTGTCAACTAATATCTTTAAAAAGCCCGAAGAGATGATTAAAATACATCTCTTCGGCACTTATTTTAATGATTATTCAGCAGAAATTAGGTCTTCTGTGTCAAGCTCATCTTTTTCAATACGGATTTGACGGTAACGTTGCATACCAGTACCTGCAGGAACAAGTTTACCGATAATTACGTTTTCCTTCAGACCAAGAAGTTCATCACGTTTTCCTTTAATAGCAGCATCCGTTAACACACGAGTTGTTTCTTGGAATGATGCAGCGGATAAGAATGATTCTGTTTCAAGAGACGCTTTTGTAATACCTAGGATAACAGGACGACAAGTTGCAGGGTTTTTGCCATTTAGCACAGCATCTGCATTTGCTTCTGAGAATTGGTGAATATCTAGTAATGAGCCTGGTAATAATTCTGTATCACCAGCTTCGATTACACGAACTTTACGAAGCATTTGGCGAACCATTACCTCGATATGTTTGTCTCCAATTTCTACCCCTTGCATACGGTATACTTTTTGTACTTCTTTTAACAGGTATTCTTGAACTGTTGAAACGTCTTTAACTTTTAATAATTGTTTTGGATCAATAGAACCTTCTGTTAATACTTGACCACGTTCTACAAAGTCGCCTTCTTGTACTTTTAGACGAGCATTGTAAGGTGCTGCGTATTTACGTGTTTCTACTTCACCTTCAATTGTAATCTCTTTTAGACCTTCGCGGATTTCAGTGATGTCTGAAACAGTACCCGCGATATCAGAAATAACTGATTGACCTTTAGGATTACGTGCTTCAAAAATCTCTTGGATACGTGGAAGACCTTGTGTAATATCATCCCCGGCAACCCCACCTGTATGGAATGTACGCATTGTTAATTGTGTACCTGGTTCACCGATTGATTGAGCCGCAATAATACCAACTGCTTCTCCAACTTCAACCTCTTCACCTGTTGCTAAGTTCATGCCGTAACATTTTTTACATACACCATGTTTTGTATTACATGTGAATGCTGAACGGATTGTTACTTCCTCGATACCAATCTCGATAACCGCACGTGCGATATCTTGATCGATTAAGCCATCTTTTTCTAAGATAACTTCACCTGTTTCTGGATGCATGATTGTTTTCTTCGTATGACGACCGATAATACGTTCATCTAACGCTTCAATTAACTCTGTGCCTTCCATTAACGCACCGATTGTTAAACCACGGTCAGTTCCACAGTCATCCTCACGAACGATAACATCTTGTGCTACGTCAACAAGACGACGTGTTAAGTAACCTGAATCGGCAGTTTTTAGGGCTGTATCGGCAAGACCTTTACGAGCACCGTGAGTTGAGATGAAGTACTCTAATACCGTTAAACCTTCACGGAATGAAGATTTAATTGGAAGTTCGATGATACGACCAGCCGGGTTGGCCATCAGACCACGCATACCAGCTAACTGTGTAAAGTTAGATGCGTTACCACGGGCACCTGAGTCAGACATCATAAAGATTGGGTTTGTTTTCTCAAGTGACTTCATCAGCTTTGATTGAATTTCATCTTTCGCAGCACTCCAGCTTGAGATAACGCGATCATAACGCTCCTCTTCCGTGATGAAACCACGACGGAATTGCGCTTGAACTTTATCTACTTTTTCTTGAGCTACCGCTAAAATTTCACCTTTGTCTGGTAATACGACGATGTCAGATACACCTACAGTGATACCAGCACGTGTTGAATATTTGAATCCTAAGTTCTTCATGCGGTCAAGCATTTTAGATGTTTCAGTGATGTGGAAACGTTTAAATACTTCAGCAATGATATTACCTAAGAATTTTTTGCGGAATGGGTTTACAACTGGTACTGATGCAAAGTGTTTACGCAGTACAGCTGTGCGTTGTGCATCAACTTTACCTTTTTCATCAAGCCCATTATAAGTAGCATCTGCTTCAAGTTCTTTTAACGTTTCTTCATCAATTGTTAAATTAACAAAGTATTTGTCTGGTGTTTCTTGTTCTAAGTTGAATGCAGTTGGCTCATTAATGTATGGGAATGATTTAGGCAAGATTTCGTTAAAGATTACTTTACCAACAGTCGTTAATAGGAACATATTATTTTGTTCCTCAGTAAATGTTGGGTTATTTAACGAACTTGCTTTAATCGCAATACGAGTATGCAAATGTACATGACCTGTATCATATGCAATTAATACTTCGTTTGGTCCATAGAAAGTTGTTCCTTCGCCGCGAGCTGTTTCACGCTCAAGTGTTAAGTAATAGTTACCTAATACCATATCTTGAGATGGTGTTACAACCGGTTTCCCGTCTTTCGGGTTCAGGATGTTTTGTGCAGCAAGCATTAGAAGACGAGCTTCTGCTTGTGCTTCTGCTGATAATGGTACGTGAACCGCCATTTGGTCACCATCGAAGTCAGCGTTATAAGCTGTACATACTAATGGGTGAAGACGAATAGCACGACCCTCAACTAGTGTTGGTTCAAACGCTTGAATACCAAGACGGTGAAGCGTAGGTGCACGGTTTAGTAATACTGGATGCTCACGAATTACATCTTCTAAAACGTCCCATACATCGTTGTTTAAACGCTCGATTTTACGTTTAGCAGATTTAATATTATGAGCAAGACCACGTTCTACTAACTCTTTCATTACGAAAGGCTTAAATAGCTCAATTGCCATTTCTTTCGGTAGACCGCATTGATACATTTTTAAGTTTGGACCTACTACGATAACCGAACGACCAGAGTAGTCAACACGTTTACCAAGTAAGTTTTGACGGAAACGACCTTGTTTACCTTTCAGCATATGTGAAAGTGATTTTAATGGACGGTTACCAGGACCTGTTACAGGACGACCACGACGACCGTTATCGATTAATGCATCAACAGCTTCTTGTAACATACGTTTTTCGTTTTGTACGATGATACTTGGAGCACCAAGGTCTAGTAAACGTTTTAAACGGTTATTACGGTTGATTACACGACGATATAAATCATTTAAGTCAGAAGTTGCAAAACGACCACCATCTAATTGCACCATCGGACGAAGCTCTGGCGGAATAACCGGTAATACATCTAAAATCATCCATTCAGGAGAGTTACCTGAGTTACGGAATGATTCAACAACTTCAAGACGTTTAATTGCACGTGTACGGCGTTGACCTTGTGCTGATTTTAACTCTTCTTTTAAAGAATAAGTTTCATCTTCAAGATCAATTTTGCCTAATAATTTTTTAATTGCTTCCGCACCCATAGATGCTTCGAATGTGTTGCCGAATTTTTCGCGATATGCACGGTACTCTTTTTCAGAAAGTAGTTGCTTACTTTCTAAGTTTGTAGCACCTGGTTCGATAACAACGTAAGAAGCAAAGTAAATTACTTCTTCTAGTGCACGTGGGGACATATCTAAAATAAGACCCATACGGCTAGGAATACCTTTGAAGTACCAGATATGAGATACTGGTGCTGCTAATTCGATGTGGCCCATACGTTCACGACGAACTTTGGCGCGTGTTACTTCTACTCCACAACGATCACAAACTACGCCTTTATAGCGTACACGTTTGTATTTACCACAATGACACTCCCAGTCCTTAGTTGGACCGAAAATACGCTCACAGAATAAACCATCTTTTTCTGGTTTTAAAGTACGATAGTTGATTGTTTCAGGTTTTTTGACTTCACCGTATGACCAAGAACGGATCTTGTCAGGAGAAGCTAAACCGATTTTCATATATTCAAATTCATTAACGTCTATCAAGGAGCCTACCTCCCTCTAGTATAGGTCTTTATAAAGACTCTTTTACGCAGCTCGATAATCGTTTGCAAGAATCATGTCTCTTTGGCAAAAGATTAAAAATAGAATGATTTATTGAAAGAAAAAGCCGGGCAGGGCATTAAATCCTGCCCGACTAATTTGAAAAATAACTTTGACCGTGTTCACAAAGGTGTGAACTAACGTTTTCCATTATTCAAAAGACTCTACTGGCTCTTCTTCTTTTTCTTGCTGTGGTGCAATGTTAAGTGCGTCAGCTGGTTGAAGATCTTCTTCTTCGTCTAAGTCGCGAAGCTCTACCTCTTCATCATTAACTGTTAACATTTTCACATCCATACCAAGAGATTGAAGTTCTTTAATCAATACTTTGAATGATTCAGGAACGCCTGGCTCTGGTACACTTTCACCTTTAACGATTGCTTCGTATGTTTTCACACGACCAACAACATCATCGGATTTAACTGTTAAGATTTCTTGAAGTGTGTAAGCAGCACCGTATGCTTCAAGTGCCCATACTTCCATCTCACCAAAGCGTTGTCCACCGAACTGTGCTTTACCACCAAGTGGCTGTTGAGTAACAAGTGAATAAGGACCAGTTGAACGTGCGTGAAGTTTATCATCAACCATGTGAGCAAGTTTGATCATGTACATGACACCAACTGATACACGGTTATCGAATGGTTCACCTGAACGTCCATCATACAGGATTGTTTTACCATCGCGGTTCATACCTGCTTCTTCCATCGTTTCCCAAACATCTTCCTCGTTGGCACCATCAAATACTGGAGTTGCCATATGAACGCCTAAGTAACGAGAAGCCATACCTAAGTGTAGCTCTAAAACTTGTCCGATGTTCATACGAGAAGGTACGCCAAGTGGGTTTAACATGATATCAACAGGAGTACCGTCTGGCATGAATGGCATATCCTCTTCCGGTAAGATACGAGAGATAACCCCTTTGTTACCGTGACGTCCGGCCATTTTGTCCCCTACGCGAATTTTACGTTTTTGAACAATGTAAGCACGAACTAATTGGTTAACACCCGGTGGTAATTCATCGCCATCTTCACGGTTAAATACTTTAACGTCAAGAATAATACCGCCAGCACCATGTGGTACACGTAATGAAGTATCACGAACTTCACGAGCTTTTTCACCGAAGATAGCATGTAATAAACGTTCTTCAGCAGTTAATTCTGTAACCCCTTTAGGTGTTACTTTACCTACAAGAATGTCACCATCACGTACTTCTGCACCGATGCGGATAATACCGCGTTCGTCTAAGTTACGAAGCGCATCTTCCCCAACGTTTGGAATATCACGAGTGATTTCTTCAGGTCCTAATTTTGTATCACGAGACTCTGATTCATATTCTTCAATATGAACAGATGTATAAACATCGTCTTTTACAAGGCGTTCGCTCATGATAACAGCATCCTCATAGTTATAGCCGTTCCAAGTCATGAACGCAACAAGTACGTTACGACCAAGAGCAAGTTCACCATTTTCCATAGATGGACCGTCTGCTAAAATGTCACGAGGTTTCACACGTTCGCCAACTTTTACAAGTGGACGTTGGTTGTATGAAGTACCTTGGTTAGAACGAATGAATTTTTGTAATTTATATTTTGTTAAATCGCCTTTTACCTCTTTACCGTCAACGACTTCAATGCGGCGAACACGGATAGAGCGAGCTTCAACGTGCTCAACAATACCATCATATTTCGCTACTACAGCCGCACCTGAGTCACGCGCATCAACGTGTTCCATACCAGTACCAACGAATGGTGCTTCTGGGTTAAGAAGAGGAACTGCTTGACGTTGCATGTTGGCACCCATAAGTGCACGGTTCGAGTCATCGTTTTCTAAGAACGGGATACATGCAGTCGCAGCTGACACTACTTGTTTAGGAGATACATCCATGTAGTCCATTTGCGATTTGTTAAATACTGTATTGTCCCCACGGAAACGACCTACTACTTCGTCTTTAGCAAATGTACCATCAGGATTTAATAGTGAGTTCGCTTGTGCTACATAGTAGTTATCTTCTTCATCTGCTGTTAAGTAATCAATTTGATCCGTTACTTGACCTGTTTCATGGTCAATACGACGATAAGGTGTTTCAATGAATCCAAATTTATTTACTTTGGCAAATGAAGATAAAGAGTTGATTAAACCAATGTTTGGACCCTCTGGTGTCTCGATTGGACACATACGACCATAGTGAGAATAGTGAACGTCACGTACTTCGAAACCAGCACGCTCACGTGTTAAACCACCAGGTCCTAATGCAGATAGACGACGCTTATGCGTTAACTCTGCCAATGGGTTTGTTTGGTCCATGAATTGTGATAATTGAGAGCTACCAAAGAACTCTTTAATTGACGCAATTACCGGACGAATATTAATTAATTGCTGTGGTACAATCGCAGCTGTATCGTTAATAGACATACGCTCACGTACTACACGTTCCATACGGGATAAACCGATACGGAATTGGTTTTGTAAAAGCTCACCAACAGAGCGTAGACGACGGTTACCTAAGTGGTCGATATCATCTGTTGCCCCTACTTGGTAAAGTAAGTTGAAGAAATAACTTACTGAAGATAATACGTCAGCAGGCGTAATATTCTTCACTTCTTCATCGATGTACGCATTACTAATAATATTGATTTCTTTTTGCGCTTCATCTTTTGGTGCATAAATTTTAATAGACTGGATTGTTACATCGTCTTCAAGTACTCCGCCAACTTGTGATAAAGTGCGGTAACCGATCCCTTTTGATGAATCTTCTAAATACGGTAAGATTTTATCTAAAGTACGACGATCAAGAACTGTACCCTTCTCTACTAAAATTTCGCCTGTTTCTGGGTCTACAAGCGTTTCAGCAATCGTTTGGTTAAATAAACGATTTTTAATATGAAGCTTTTTATTCATTTTGTAGCGACCAACATTCGCTAAATCATAGCGTTTTGCATCGAAGAAACGAGAGTATAATAAACTCTTCGCACTTTCAACTGTTGGTGGCTCACCTGGACGTAAACGTTCATAGATTTCTAAAAGTGCTTTTTCAGTACTTTCAGAGTTATCTTTTTCTAACGTATTACGTAAATATTCGTTATCACCGATAATATCGATAATTTCTTGGTCTGAACCGAAGCCTAATGCACGAAGTAACACTGTTACTGGTAGCTTACGAGTACGGTCAATACGCACGTATACTACATCTTTCGCGTCAGTTTCATATTCTAACCAAGCACCACGGTTCGGAATAACTGTCGCTCCGAAACCTTTCTTACCGTTTTTATCAGTTTTATCATGGAAATACACACTTGGTGAACGAACTAATTGTGAAACGATAACACGTTCAGCACCATTGATAATGAACGTACCTGTCTCTGTCATTAATGGGAAGTCACCCATGAAGACATCCTGTTCTTTCACTTCGTCTGTTTCTTTGTTGTAAAGACGTACTTTCACACGTAATGGAGCTGCGTAAGTAACATCTCGCTCTTTACACTCATCAACATCATATTTAGGATCTCCTAATGAATAATCGATGAATTCTAATGAAAGATTGCCTGTAAAGTCCTCGATCGGCGAAATGTCACGGAACATTTCACGTAAACCTTCTTCAAGGAACCACTCGTAAGACGCCGTTTGAATCTCAATCAGATTTGGAAGCTCAAGCACCTCGTTAATACGCGCAAAGCTTCTACGCTGGCGGTGTTGTCCATACTGAACTAGTTGACCTGTCAACTCATTCACCCCTCAATAAAGCGATATTAGGTCTTTGCAAAATCATACAAATAGTGTATGATTTCGAAAGACAAAAAGAAAACGAGTCTTCAAAAAGATCTCATTTTCGGTTAACTAAACTTATCTTGGCAAGTATACCCACATTATAACAATCATATTCAAAAAGGGCATACGACCTCAAAATAATATTTTTGCATTGTATCATGTTATCATAGCCGATTTGTCAAGTCAATAATTTATGCATATTTCACTTATTTTTTCGCGCGTACTATCCAGTACCCTTTTTTCTTCTCCACAACATCGACTTCAGAAAATTTTTCTTCTAAGTAACTTACCGTTGATGGTGCACCTTGCTTCTTCTGTATTACTACCCACAGCTCACCAGATGACACTAGCTTATCATAAGCTCCATCGTAAAAGCGGAAAATTGTTTCCTTTCCTGCGCGAATTGGAGGATTGGTTAAAATAGCTGCGGCGTTTACATCATTGTCAACCATCGATAGTCCGTCACTCACAAATATCCGTACATTTTGAACACCGTTTACTTGCGCATTTTTTTGCGAGAGTGCAACAGCACGTTCATTGATATCCATCATAAGAACGGTACGGTCTGGGTTTGTTTTGGCAATCGATAATCCGATCGGTCCGTACCCGCACCCCACATCAAAAATCGCACCATCAATATCAGGCATTTGAAAAGCATCTATTAAAACACGGGATCCAAAATCTACTTCGCTTTTACTAAATACACCTGCATCCGTTTCAAAGGAAAACGTATGCCCTAACAACTTGAATGTCCAGTGACGAGGTTTACTCTCGGTTTGAGGCTTACTCGTATAATAGTGATCTGACATTTCCACGCCTCCTCAAAATGAAGAAAAAAGCCCGCCACAATGACGAGCTTTCCTTTTGTTTAAAAGTAACGCGAGATTACTTAACTTCTACAGATGCGCCAACTTCTTCAAGTTTAGCTTTGATTTGTTCAGCTTCATCTTTAGAAACGCCTTCTTTAAGAGCTTTAGGAGCGTTATCTACTACTTCTTTAGCTTCTTTAAGACCTAAACCAGTGATTTCACGAACCGCTTTGATTACTTTGATTTTTTCAGCACCAGCAGATGCTAATACTACGTCAAACTCAGTTTTTTCTTCAGCAGCGCCAGCAGCAGCACCTACTACTGCTACAGGAGCAGCAGCTGTTACACCGAATTCTTCTTCGATAGCTTTTACTAAATCGTTTAATTCAAGAACTGTCATAGCTTTGATAGCTTCTAAGATTTGCTCTTTATTCATTATAATTTCCTCCTAATTGGATAATGTTTTATTGTTGCGGTCAGGCCGCGGAAGTTATAGTGCGTATATTACGCGCCTTGTTCTTCTTTTTGTTCTGCAACAGCTTTTGTTGCAAGTGCGAAGTTGCGCACTGGAGCTTGAAGTACAGATAAAAGCATAGAAAGAAGACCTTCGCGTGATGGAAGTTCTGCAAGTGCTTTAACATCTTCAACAGATGAGATTGTACCTTCAATAATACCCGCTTTAATTTCTAAAGCTTCGTTTTTCTTAGCGAACTCGTTGATGATTTTAGCAGGAGCTACAACATCTTCATTTGAGAACGCAATTGCGTTAGGACCAACTAATACGTCATTGATTCCTTCAAGACCAACAGCTTCAGTAGCACGACGTGTTAAAGTGTTTTTGTAAACTTTGAACTCAACGCCAGCTTCACGAAGTTGTTTACGAAGTTCAGTTACTTGCGTAACGTTAAGACCACGGTAATCCACAATTACTACAGAAGCAGCATTTTGAAATTTCTCAGTAATCTCTTGAACTTGTGCTTGTTTGTTTTCGATAACTTTGCTCATGATGACACCTCCTATTAGAATGGGTCATTTATACCGACAAAAGAAAAGCCTCTGGGTCAAATAGACACAGAGGCTGAAAGTCATCATCTTTAAAATAAGATTCCGAATTCCGCTGTCCTCGGTAGGATCATTAAGTGACAAGTCACTCCTACTGTCTACGGTACAAATGGATGATTCACAACAGCAACCATCTTATCATAGATAGACAGCGCCGTCAACAGATTTACATAAAAACTTAAATTATTTTACTACTACGCTTGAAGCATCAACTTTAAGAGCTGGACCCATTGTAGTTGTAACGTTTACAGATTTCATGTAAGTACCTTTAGCTGCAGCAGGTTTCGCTTTTTGCACTACATCGAATACAGTTAAGAAGTTTTCAACTAATTTTTCTGTAGAGAAAGAAACTTTACCGATAGGTGCGTGGATGATACCAGCTTTATCAGCACGGTATTCTACTTTACCAGCTTTAATTTCTGCGATAGCTTTTGTTACATCGAAAGTAACTGTACCAGTTTTAGGGTTTGGCATTAAACCTTTAGGTCCTAATACGCGACCAAGTTTACCAACTTCACCCATCATGTCAGGAGTTGCAACGATTACATCGAAATCAAACCAACCTTGTTGGATTTTTTGGATGTATTCTGCATCGCCTACATAGTCAGCACCAGCAGCTTCAGCTTCTTTAAGTTTTTCACCTTTAGCGAATACTAATACGCGTTGAGTTTTACCAGTACCGTTTGGTAACACTACTGCACCACGGATTTGTTGGTCGTTTTTACGAGTATCGATTCCTAGACGGAAAGCAACTTCTACAGTAGCGTCGAAGTTCACTGAGCTAGTTTTTTGAGCAAGTTCGATTGCTTCTTGAGCGCCGTATAATGCGTTACGGTCGATTAATTTTGCTGCATCTTGCAGTTTTTTACCTTTTTTAGCCATTATATAATTCCTCCTTGATTGTGGTTATAGCGGATTTTACCTCCCACGAATAAAGGTTGCGCGTTCACAAAGAAACTCCGCAACCTTCCAAAAAACAAATACATCATCAAGTAATGGGATTAGTCTTCGATAACAATACCCATGCTTCGTGCAGTACCTTCAACCATTAACATTGCAGCTTCTACTGAAGCAGCGTTAAGGTCTGGCATTTTAGTTTCAGCGATTTCGCGAACTTTATCACGTTTAACCGTTGCCACTTTTTTACGATTTGGTTCACCAGATCCAGATTGGATACCAGCTGCTACTTTAAGTAGTACTGCTGCGGGTGGAGTTTTTGTAATGAAAGTGAATGAACGGTCCTCGAATACTGAAATTTCAACTGGAATGATAAGACCAGCTTGATCTGCAGTACGCGCGTTGAATTCTTTACAGAATCCCATGATGTTCACACCTGCTTGACCTAATGCAGGACCAACCGGTGGAGCTGGGTTTGCTTTACCAGCAGGGATTTGAAGTTTAACAACTTTAATAACTTTTTTAGCCACGAGACACACCTCCTTAAGTCCGTGATGTGGTAATTGGGTTGCCCCTCCCACTCAATATCTGTCTGTCAGCTAATTGCCGATAACATTAAAATTATCATTGCAGACGTCAAACCAAAGTATGACAATCTGACCTAGAAATGATACCACTTTTAATTTTTTTAAGCAAGTAGTAATTAACAAAATCTGCGACATACGTCTTAGACATATGTACTTTAGTTACTAGAACTACATTTTTTGTATTTGCTCAAAATCTAGTTCCATAATTGTTTCGCGACCAAACATATCGACAGAAACTTTCACTTTTCCTTTTTCAGTGTCAATTTCTTCAACACGTCCTTGGAAGTGAGCAAAAGGCCCTTCCAATACTTCTACTGCTTCTCCAACAGAAATATCAATCTCGACAATTTTGTCAGTCATTCCCATTTGTTGAAGTAGACGATCCGCTTCTTCAGGTAATAAAGGTGTCGGTTTTGCACCACCACCAGATGAACCGATAAAGCCAGTTACACCTGGCGTATTGCGTACAACATACCATGAATCATCTGTCATAATTAGCTCTACTAAAACATAACCAGGGAAAACTTTGCGCATCATAGTACGCTTTTTCCCATCCTTCATTTCTGTTTCTTCATGTTCAGGTACAATAACACGGAAAATCTTATCCTGCATACCCATTGTTTCTACACGTTTCTCTAGGTTTGCTTTTACACGGTTTTCATACCCTGAATACGTATGAACAACATACCAATTTTTCTCCATAACTACTAGGACTCCTCGTCCGTCCCTCCCTTACAAATAAGAGTGAAAATGATTCACGATATGCTAAGTGCATTCTTTACTCTTTTCACAAACTGCTCATTAGAAAAACATAGCTTTCGCTAATAGCTAGCGAAAGCCTGATGATATATACCAAATCTAGCATAGTCATCTATCGCTACCCTCATACTATCCCTAGTAGCTTACTTATCATATTGAGAATATTTTACTGCTGTCCACTTCTTCAATCTCGCCTTGGCGTAATTGCCGCTGACGCGCAGATAAACAATGCGTTCGGAGGCTTTATCTTCAACGAAGATAAAACAAACGAAAAAACCCGTTTATTGTAATGACGGGCTATTTCAGAAGTATTAACATGCTATTTACTAAATTATAACTCTAAGTACCAGCGGAATAATGATGAAATACCTAAGTCTACTAACACAAAAAATAAAGCCATAATTACAACAGTTGAAATTACAACGACTGTATATTTCGTCAGTTCTTTACTTTTTGGCCAGCTTGTTTTGCGCATTTCCGACATTACATTGCTGAAAAAGCCTTTAATCTTGCCCATTCTAGCCTAACCTCCGAATCAATCATATCTGTCTATTTACAAATTATTTTATAGCGTTTGTTTATGCACTGTATGTTCATTGCAATGCGAGCAAAATTTCTTTAATTCGAGGCGTACAGTTGTATCTTCCTTAGCTGGAAACGTATAATTTCTCGATCCGCATTTTTCGCAATTTAGAACGACTTTTTTTGCCATATAATCACCTTTTCGGCACTTTGTCTTTTCAAGACTAACACCTATATTTGTCAATGTCAACAAAGGCATACAACCGCTAAGACATTTCTTCAAGAACTAAATGTCGCTCTAATTTACGCTTTACTCGTTGCAAAGCATTGTCAATAGACTTCACATGACGATTTAATTTCTCAGAAATTTCATGATAAGACTGTCCATCTAAGTAAAGCGCTAACACTTGTAGCTCTAATTCACTTAAAATCTCACCCATCTTTTCTTCTAAGTAGCCAAACTCTTCTCTATGAATCATTAATTCTTCCGGATCATCCATAATAGCACCGGTTAACACATCCATTAATGTACGGTCTGACTCTTCATCAAAAATAGGCTTGTCCAAAGAAACATAAGAATTTAGTGGTATATGCTTTTGTCTTGTAGCTGTTTTAATAGCCGTAATAATTTGTCTTGTAATACATAATTCAGCAAAAGCTCGAAAAGAAGCAAGTTTATCTCCCTTAAAATCACGAATGGCTTTATACAAACCAATCATGCCTTCTTGCACAATGTCTTCTTTATCTGCACCAATTAAAAAATAAGATCTAGCCTTCGCTCTCACTAACAAACGGTATTTCGTAATTAAATAATCCAACGCATCTGTATTACCTTGATGCACCATTTCAATAAGTTCTTCATCATTGAATCGTTCAAAATCTTGTGTCACTTGTACAATATTATTTTTAAACATGGTATCACCTCAGCCACAACAGATAATAGGAACAGTATAACGGAATTGGAAAATATGAGTCAATCAATCATTTCAAACCACGCCGCCACTTTTCAAAGGCTAAAGCAACATCCGGCTTAAGCTCCATGCGAGATGGCGGTTTGCTATCATGTTTTTGTTTCACATCATGAGAAATTTTATGTTGGATAATACCCATCTCAATTTCTAGCTCTCTTGCCGATTTTCGCAGAGCACCATTACCAAAAATAACATTTTGCTCTGCCATATCAGAGGTTGCTACGTGAATCTGTACATTTCTAGCTTTTAGTTCATGTGTCATTTTTTCAATACGTTCATCTGCTGTTTCGTTTTTCCGTGTATAAATGATTTCGACATCGTTTTCTAAATAAGTTTGCTCCACACCCGGTACAAGATGCGCGTCAAAAACTATAATTACGCGCCACCCCATAGCTGCCTTATACTCAGCCATAAGCTCAATCAACCTCTTACGGGCATCTTCAAAATTAGTATCACGTAATGGTCGTAGCTCTTTCCAAGCTCCTATCATATTATAGCCGTCAACAAGCAAAATATTGTTCATTGTCAATCATTCGCTTCTTGACGTTTACGATACACTTCGTACATTAAAAGTGCAGCAGCTACCGATGCATTTAGTGATGTGACATGCCCAACCATCGGTAGATGATATAAAAAGTCACATTTTTCTTTTAATAAGCGGCCCATTCCTTTGCCTTCACTACCAATAATAATCGCAAGCGGCAATGTTGCATCCATTTTACGATAGTCTGCAGAACCTTTGGCATCTGTACCTGCAATCCATACCCCTCGTTCTTTTAGCTCATCTACTGTCTGCGCTAGATTATTAACACGCACAACAGGTACATGCTCAATTGCTCCAGTTGATGCCTTTGCCACTACAGCTGTCAAACTCACAGAACGGCGCTTCGGAATAATAATACCATGCGCACCTATCGCATCAGCAGTTCGCATAATAGAGCCCAGATTATGAGGGTCCTCTAGCTCATCTAAAATTAAGAAGAATGGATCTTCTTGTTTTTTTGCCGCTACAGCAAATAAGTCCTCTAGCTCTGCATATCTATATGCTGCAACAGAGGCAACTATTCCTTGGTGGTTGGCATCTGATAATTGATCCACCTTTTTTTTCGGGACAAATTGAACGATGACGCCACGTTCTCGTGCTAAATCTAGGAGTTCATTAACCCCTGATTTTTTCACACCTTCTGCAATCCATACTTTATTCATATCGCGGCCTGAACGAAGTGCTTCTAACACTGGGTTTTTACCGGCAATAATTTCACCATTTTGCTCTGCCATTAATTCGACACTCCTTTTGATTCCTCGATGATTTGAATAGCGTATGCAATGATTGCATAGACGCGTTCTAATTCATTTAATAAATATAAACTACCGAGCACAGCCTCAAAACCTGAGCTATTACGGTATGTTTGAACATCTGTATTTTTGGGCACAGAGCCGGATTTGGCATTGCGTCCACGACGGAACACAGCCAACTCCTCCTCTGTTAAAAAGCCTTCATCCATCATTCGATGTACAATCATAGATTGAGCTTTAGCTGATACGTAACGCGTCGCTTCTCTATGAAGTGTGTTAGGTTTGACACGGCCGGCACGTAATAAATGCTCTCGTATCTTTTGTTCTAAAACTGCGTCTCCCATATAGGCTAACGCTAATGCATTCAATTGCTTAACATCTTCGTTGCGGAGTTTATCCAAGTTGCTTACCCTCGTTTCCATCTAGTTCCTTGTCGCGTATCTTCTAAAATGATACCTTGCGCTTGCAAATGGTCACGAATTTCATCCGAACGAGCAAAATCACGATTTTTACGTGCATCTACACGTTCCTGTAACAGTGCTTCAATTTCTTCGTCTAATAGCTCTTCTTCTTTTGCAAATTCAATACCTAAGACGTCACCTAACACCTCAAAAGTTTCAGTAAAACTTACTAATACTTTTTCATCAGTATTCGTTTCATTTAGATAAATATTTGCGATGCGCGCTAATTCGAATAATACAGAAATGGCATTGGCTGTATTAAAGTCATCATCCATCGCTTCTTCAAAGTAAGCTTTTTGTTCAGCAATTTTTTCAAGCCATTCTTCTGAGTGATCACCTAAGCTCGCAGTTGCTGTTAAACGGTGTTTCACATTGTTGTAGGCAGTACGAATTCGTTCTAACCCATTTGCGGCTGCATCTACTAAATCCTTCGCAAAGTTAATCGGATGACGGTAATGCACAGAGAGCATAAAGAAGCGTAAAACTTGTGGGTCAATTTGTTTACGAATATCATTAACGAGTATAAAATTACCAAGGGATTTGGACATTTTTTCATTATCAATATTAATATACCCATTGTGCATCCAATAACGCGCAAATGTTTTATCATTATGAGCTTCAGATTGCGCAATTTCATTTTCATGATGCGGGAATGTTAAATCTTGCCCACCTGCATGAATATCAATAGTATCTCCTAAATGCTCACGTGCCATTACAGAGCACTCAATATGCCAACCCGGACGTCCTTTGCCCCAAGGACTTTCCCAGTAAATTTCACCTGGCTTTACAGCTTTCCATAGAGCGAAATCTAACGCATCATCTTTTTTCTCGCCTGCTTCTATACGAGCACCAATTTTTAAATCATCCACCGATTGGTGAGATAATTTACCGTAACCATTAAATTTACGAGTTCGGTAATAGACATCACCAGCTGACTCATAAGCATAGCCCTTATCGACTAAAACTTGAATGAATTGAATGATATCATCCATATGCTCTGTTACACGCGGATGTACATCTGCTTTCTTGCAACCTAGCGCTGAAACATCTTCAAAGTATGCGGCAATAAAGCGCTCCGTTAATTCATGAACTTCTTCTCCAAGCTCATTTGCAGCCTTAATAATTTTGTCGTCCACATCTGTGAAATTTGAAACAAATTTCACATCATAGCCTTTGTATTGGAAATAACGACGCACTGTATCGTAGACAATTACAGGACGTGAATTCCCAATATGAATGTAGTTATAAACTGTTGGACCGCAAACGTACATTTTTATTTTGCCTTCTTCCAGCGGTACGAAAGTTTCTTTTTGTCGTGTTAATGAGTTGAAAATTTGAATACTCATTGTGTTTCTCTCTCCTTTTGTAAGCGCTCGATTTCCTGATTCAATGCTGCAATCTGCTTCTCGAAAGCTTGACAACGTTCTTCTACAGGGTCAGGTATATTTTGGTGGTCTAGTTTTTTCTCTAGACGAACCCCATCCTTAATCACTATTTTACCAGGAATACCGACAACTGTAGCATTTGGTGGCACTTCTTTTAAGACAACTGAACCTGCACCAATTTTACTATTTTCACCAATTGTAATAGAACCTAAAACTTTTGCACCTGTCGCAACTAGTACATTATCCTCTAATGTTGGGTGGCGTTTCCCCTTTTCTTTTCCTGTACCACCTAAAGTTACACCTTGATACAACGTTACATTATCACCAATCTCACATGTTTCACCAATTACAACGCCCATCCCATGGTCAATAAAGAAACGTCGACCAATTTTCGCTCCAGGATGAATTTCAATTCCAGTAAAGAAGCGACTAATTTGTGAAATGGTACGGGCTATAAAATAAAAACGCTTTTTAAAGAACCAATGGGCAACTCGGTGTGACCAAGTAGCGTGCAAACCTGAGTATGTTAGTATAACTTCGAATACACTACGCGCTGCTGGATCATTCTCAAAAATTGTTTCTACATCTTCCTTCATTCTTTTAAACACAAAAAGCTCCCCCTTTTCATTTTGATCTGCTTTAATTCCACACAGCCACTTGCATCCCTGGCCATTGAAATACTATAGCTGACGTTGATTTCATCACAGAGTTAATGGAGTAGAATCCGGCGCATCCATCGCTTCAATTCACTGTCCAGAAAATAAAAAAGCGCCCCTATCATCCCAAAAAGGAATGACAGAGACGCTAAATTTGCGCGGTTCCACTCTGATTGAAGGCGAAAGCCTTCCACTCTGGACGTTCTGTAACGGGAACGAATCGATAAAGCCTACTAGTTGTTCAGCTTTATACTCAAAGGTGCATTTCAGTTTTGCCTAGGCTCAGACCACTTTCAGCCGGTGATGGTCCTCTCTTTGGAGCATGCGCCACTTACTTCTCCTTATCAACGCTTTCTCAATGTAAATACATTTTACAACGAACTAATAAATTGTCAATCAATTTCTACTTATTGTGCAAATTTTTCTACACGGTCAATTGTTTTCTGTTTACCAATTAAGCAAATCGCGTTAGGAAGTTCTGGACCATGCGTTTCACCTGTCGTTACGACGCGGATTGGCATAAATAGATTTTTACCTTTGTGACCTGTTTCTTTTTGAACAGCTTTAATAGCCGCTTTGACAGTATCAGGTGTAAATTCCTCTAAACCTTCAAGCTGTGCTTTAAATGCAGCCATTACCTCAGGTACTTGCTCCCCTGCTAAAACTGCTTTTGCTTCTTCATCATATTCAATATGATCGTTAAAGAATAGGCGAGATAGTTCTACAATTTCAGCACCAAAGCTCATTTGTTCATGATAAAGTGCGATTAAATCTGTAGCCCATGCACGTTTTTCTTCTGTTAACTCTTCTGGTAATAAACCAGCTTTTTGTAAGTGCGGTAAAGATAATGCTACCACTTCTTCTAAAGATAGTTTTTTAATGTATTGGTTATTCATCCAAGTAAGCTTTTGTTTATCAAACATAGATGGTGATTTTGAAAGACGTTTTTCATCAAAAAGTTTAATAAATTCTTCTTTTGAGAAAATTTCTTCTTCCCCTTCAGGAGACCAACCAAGTAATGCGAAGAAGTTAAACATCGCTTCAGGTAGGTAGCCTAAATCTTTATATTGCGTGACGAATTGAATAATTGATTCGTCACGTTTTGATAATTTTTTGCGGTTTTCATTAATGATTAATGTCATATGACCAAAGCGTGGATATTCCCAGCCAAATGCATCAAAAATCATCATTTGTTTTGGTGTATTCGATAAATGCTCTTCACCACGGAATACATGTGAAATTTCCATAAAGTGATCATCTAGCACTACCGCGTAGTTATACGTTGGGATACCGTTTGCTTTAACAAGAACCCAATCACCAATATCTTTTGACTCAAATGCTACTTGTCCACGTACTAAATCTTCAAATTCATATGTTACATTTTCAGGTACGCGCATACGAATTGTATATTGTTCACCAGCAGCTTCTTTAGCCGCAACTTCCTCTGCTGATAAATGACGACAAGTGCCATCATAAGTTGGAGCTGCAACACCTCGTGCTTTTTGTTCTTCACGAGACGCTTCTAATTTCTCAGAAGAACAGAAGCATTTGTAAGCTAAACCTTGTTCTAGTAGCTTTTCAGCGTGCTCTTTATAAATATCAAGACGCTCCATTTGGCGATAAGGTGCATATGGTCCACCAATATCGATCGACTCATCATACTCAATACCTAACCATTTTAAATTATCTAGCTGAGATGCTTCTCCGCCCTCTACATTACGCTCAATATCTGTATCCTCAATACGTACGATGAATTTACCGTCATGATGTTTTGCATATAAATAGTTAAATAACGCTGTACGCGCTCCACCGATATGTAAGAAACCAGTAGGGGATGGCGCGTAACGAACACGAACTTCTTTCGCCATAATTAAAAGCCTCCTAAATTTTCGTTCAAAAAATTGACTTTGTTCATTTTACCACTCTGTTACAGGAAATAAAAGCGCTGAGAGCCTGCTTTTACTTCTTAATCAATAGGATTGTCGCCATAGCCGCAATCCCTTCCTCGCGACCTGTAAAACCTAAACGTTCAGTTGTTGTTGCTTTAACATTCACTTGAGAAGGCTCTGCATGAAGTAATTCAGCAATACGATTTTGCATTTGTTCAATATATGGTGCCATTTTCGGACGTTGTGCCATAATCGTACAATCCACATTGCCTAGAACATAACCCTTGTCCTCAACAATCTTCCAAATATGCTCTAATAATTTTGCTGAATCAGCATCTTTGAACGCGGGATCTGTGTCTGGGAAATGACGACCGATATCTCCCTCACCAATAGCCCCTAACGCTGCATCTGTTACAGTGTGTAATAAAACATCTGCATCCGAATGCCCTACTAACCCTTTTTCATGAGGAATTGTTATACCACCAATAATTAATGGACGCCCTTCTTCAAATGCATGCACGTCAAATCCTTGTCCCACTCGAAACATATGATTTTGAGACTGTCTAATAAGATAAATAAAATCCACCACATGAAGCCTATTTACTTCAAAAAATATGCAGACTTAAAAAGCGTCTATTCAGCTCATAAGGCAGTCTCATTCACCTTCTTTCACTTTTATATTTACTCTATATTATACCCTCACATTTTAACATATTTCCTAGGAAATGAGTGTCTCGACTAAGTTATATACTATTGGGCTCTCATTTCCCTCGTATTTTTTGTTATGCTTGCATTAATCTAATACGAATACGATAAGGCGGGACTGACATGAACATCAATACTTTTGAAAAGCAATTTAAAAAAGTAATTATACAGCGTGGACACGATTATTATGTAAAAAATCATGTCATTGATATTATGCAAATTGACAATAGCAATTGGCAGGCAGAGGTTGAAGGAACTGAACCGTATACTGTAGACGTCGTCATCACATCAAATGGCGATATTACATATGCGAATTGTGACTGCCCTTACGATGATGATTGCAAGCATATTGCCGCTGTGCTATACGCGATTAAGGAACAACTTAACAATCCTCCTGTACCAGTATCTAGATCATCTAAAGTCAAAAAATCAACATTACAGCAATTGCTAACAACACAAACAAAAGAAAATTTAATAAGCCTAATTCTAACAGTTGGGGAGAACTCCCCTAATTTTTTGCAAGAATTAGAAATGCGACTAATGGAGCCAACAGATATAGTAAAGGCCGCTAAAAAAATGATTGTCCAGCATCTAAAAAGCGGGCAGGAGGGGCGTAGCGGTTTTATCCCACGTCATCGGGCATCGAAAGCACTAAAAGGTGTCTACTCAACACTTCAACACGCTAAGGAGCATATTGACGAAGAGAATTATATTACAGCTATTGAGCTTAGTTTTCTGTGCCTTCAATACACATTAGAGGCACTACAATATGGTGATGATTCCGATGGTCATTTCGGTGATGCCATAAATGAAAGTCTTGAATTAATTAGTCAAGCGATTGAAGAAGGAGCTAGTCTTTGGTCAAAAGAGCAGTATGAAACAGTCTATGAACTTGTTATTCAAAAAGCAATGCAACACGAGTTAGATGGCTGGGTAGACTGTCGAATTCATTTACTCCATGCCTGTGTTCCTCTTTGTGTGGATGATGCGATTGAGGAGCAATTCAAAACCCTCATTCATTCGATGGAAAGTACATCAGATGATTGGAATGCACAATATATAAACAAAGAGTTAAATCAAGTTGAGCTTCACTTATTACAGAATAAATACAGCAGTAAGGAAGTAGAGGCATTTTTGGAGAAGCATATTGAGGACTACCATATGCGTGAACAAATTATTCAATCTGCCATTAACCGCGGTGAATATGAAAAAATATTACAATTAACAGCAGATGGGATCCAGCAAGATCAACAACTCCCAGGAATTGTGAGCATGTGGCAACGCTATGCCTTTCTAGCTCATCAGCATTTAGGGCATACAGAAGAGATGCGCGAATTAGCTTTAACGCTATTACAACAGGGTGATTATGATTTTTACAAGGAGTTCAAAGCTCTTCACTCTACTGAACAATGGCCGGAGGTTCTGGAAGAATTATTAAACAGCCTTACCAATTCACAATTATATGCAAGACTTATTGTAGAGGAACAGCAATCTAAACGTATTCTAGACTATTGCAAAGAATACCCAACACGAATAGAGGACTATTATCAATTCATTAAAGAGCAGTACTATGAAGAAGTTTGTGCACTCTTTATTGACGCCGTCACTATCGATGCTCAATCTTCCGCTAATCGAAAAAATTATAAAGATGTCTGTCGTTCTATCAATATTATGCGTAAGGCTGGCTATACCGTAGAAGCTGAACGGTTGATTACTGATTTACTGCAAACTTACCCAAAGCGCCCTGCTTTTATAGAGGAATTAAAGAGTATTATGAAATAGTGGATTTTCTCTGCAAAAAGAGTTTCTTAACAGCTTTACATTTTGAGGAATTGAAGCATTTAAGAACATAGCTGAAAGAAGTTAAAATAAAATCCCATAAGAAGTTATAGTGCTACTTCTTTACGGGATTTTGTATAGCTGCTCTAGCCGCTACCATTTTAATTTACCTAATATATCTCACTTCAACTATTCTCATACAAAGCACGTTTACGCAATATCGCTTCACCGAAAACTAGATCCTCTTGCGTTGTCATCTTTACGTTCTCGTAGCTGCTTTCTACAATATGCACCTCATGTCCGAGACGTTCAACAAGCATTGCTTCATCGGTTCCAAGGAAGCCTACCTTCTCAGCGACATCCTCCGCCTCGACAATCAAATCAAATTGAAATGCTTGTGGCGTTTGAATCATCCATAAGCTTTCTCGATCAATTGTCTCTTCAATAATACCATTGCGTACTTTTTTCATTGTATCCTTCGCACGAACTCCCGCAATCGCAGCGCCAAATCCATGCGCACTTTGTACAAGATTCGCAATAATATCATGCGTAATAAATGGACGCGCAGCATCATGCACAAGCACAATATCAACCTGCTTCATTTCTTTCATGCACGAATGGACGGAATGCTGTCGCTCTGCACCACCATCAGGTAAACCTTTAACTTTAGTAATTCCATACCTCTCTAGCATTTCTTGAATAAATACACGCTCTTCAGGCTTCACTGCAAGCCAAATACCTGTACACTGGCTATCCTGTTCAAATACCTCCAGCGTGTGTATGAGGATCGGTTTTTCTAAAAGATTTAAAAACAACTTATTTTGCCCTGCACCCATTCGCTTTCCGCTTCCCGCAGCAGGCAACACTACTTCATATTGCACATTTCCCACTTCCTAGTCATCCTTTGGTTTAGCAAAAATCATACGACCTGCTGATGTTTGAAGAACACTTGTTACGGTTACTGTAATTGCCTGTCCTATATAGCTACGTCCACCTTCAACAACGATCATTGTGCCGTCATCTAAATAGGCAACCCCTTGATTATGCTCTTTGCCATCTTTAATGACCATCACTTGCATATCCTCACCTGGAATTACGACAGGCTTTACTGCATTTGCTAAATCATTGATGTTCAGCACTTTAACGTGGTGGAGCTCACAAACTTTGTTCAGGTTAAAGTCGTTCGTCACAATTTGTGTATCGTGCCCCATTTTCTTTGCAAGGCGTACTAGTTTTAAGTCAACCTCTTGCACATCCTCAAAGTCCTCTTCCGAAATCTGTACCTTCGTCATACGTTCATCTTGTAATTTCTTCAAAATATCTAAGCCGCGACGACCTCTTGTACGCTTTAATGTATCCGAAGAATCAGCAATATGCTGAAGTTCAGTAAGGACAAATTGAGGTACAACTAGAGTACCTTCTATAAAGCCTGTTTCAGAAATATCTGCAATACGACCATCAATAATAACACTAGTATCTAACAGTTTATAGCTGCCTCGTACTTCTTGAGGCTCTACACCTTCCGCTAATTTTTTCTTCGTATTATTACCACGTAACGTAAATAGCTGGATTAATTCATCTCGCTTTTTAAAGCCTACACGGAACCCTAAATAGCCAAGCACAAATGACAGTATAACTGGTAAAACCTTTGTAAATTTCGGTAAATCCATACTATCAATTGCAAAGCCTAAAAAATAAGCAACGATTAGCCCGATAATAAGTCCCAGTGTACCAAATAATAAATCTCCAACAGGTACTTTAAATAGCACCTCTTCCATCCAACTAATAAGCCTTACGAAATAATCCGAAAAGGCAAACGATAGTGTAAACAGTAAAAGCGCTCCTAAAGCTACTGATACGTAGGGATTATCAAGCCAAGGATTAGATGATAAATGAAGCAATTCGTATAATGGCGGTAAGAAAACAAGGCCTAATGCTCCTCCAATCAGTAAAAAAGCAATTTGAACAAATTTTTTCATAAACTGTCACCTCCCATTTTTAATATATAATTATACATAGTTTACTGTAGAAAATCTTTTATGAACCCACCAAAGCATCATTATATCTCTTCTTTTGAACAATCATTTCGATTCTAATGAAAGAGGAAACCAATTACCGAAATCCTTCACACTCAAATTAGAAATGCTTAAGCATCTGCTGGGCATTAAAGGAGCCTTTTCACAGACGTTATCTTAGACGCCGTTTCCCCTCTTAGAGTTTCCTACCTTCTATCTCTGAATTACAAAAGTTTGCAAATCAATTATGCCTTGGCATAATTGCGTCCGGAATCGGCTTTGTGCATTCACAAAGAACTCCTTGCCGATTTCCGTGACATCCGCCTTAGGCTTTAATTTATTTCAGCGGGTGTTTGTACACCCGCTGAAATAAATTAAAAGTGCATGTCAGAACATTGTCCAACATGCACAAGCTTCTTTATAGCTCTCTAAAGCAAGCAGTCAATGCATCCTTTATCGTTTCCACACCAACTACCTCAATACCTTGCGGGAAATCCCATCCACCGATATTCGAAGCCGGTATGAAGACCCGTTTAAATCCGAGCTTTGCTGCCTCAATCACACGTTGTTCAATACGAGATACACGACGCACCTCGCCTGTCAAACCTACTTCCCCAATCAAGCAGTCCGTTGCTCTGACAGCTTGATCCTTAAAACTTGAAACGATGCTTGTTAACACCGCTAAATCAATTGCAGGTTCATCAAGCTTCACGCCGCCAGCAACTTTAATATATGCATCCTGAGCCTGTAGCATGAGGCCCATTCTCTTTTCAAGAACGGCCATAAGCAGTTGTACACGGTTTTGATCGACACCTGTTGCCATTCGTTTCGGATAATTAAAGCTTGTTGGTGTTACAAGTGACTGAATTTCAACTAGAATTGGCCGTGTACCTTCCATTGAGGCTACGATTGTTGACCCTGCCGCTCCCTGTGAACGCTCCTGTAAGAACAACTCAGACGGGTTTAACACTTCCTTTAAGCCCCCCTGGAGCATTTCAAAGATAGCAATTTCATTCGTAGAGCCAAAACGGTTTTTTTGACTGCGTAAAATACGGTGATTATGATGGCGTTCTCCTTCAAAATACAATACTGTATCAACCATATGCTCCAAAATACGTGGTCCTGCAATTTGTCCCTCTTTTGTTACATGTCCAACTAAGAAAATTGCAATTCCCTTCGTTTTTGCAATCCGCATAAGTTCTGCTGTACATTCACGCACTTGTGATACACTACCAGGTGCACTCGTTACTTCCGGATGAAAAACAGTTTGAATAGAATCGACAATAACAAACTTTGGCTGCACATCGTCAATGGTCTGATTTAAAAACTCTAAATTCGTCTCAGAATAGATATACAGCTCTTGTGATACCACTCCTAAACGTTCTGCACGTAGCTTTGTTTGACGGATGGATTCCTCACCAGAAATATAGAGCACACGATGCCCTTTATTCGATAGCAATGCAGATACTTGTAATAACAACGTCGACTTCCCAATCCCAGGATCTCCCCCAATTAACACAAGAGAACCCGGCACGATGCCTCCACCTAACACTCGGTTAAGCTCACCCATTTCTGTTGCAACTCGTGATTCCTCAGCAGCTTCAATCTGCATAATAGGGAGAGCCTTTTGGGTAACCGTAGCAGAATGTTGGAATGCCCCACGTGGCCCTTTCGCGACGACCTCCACCTCTTCAACCATCTTATTCCATTCCCCACACCCTGGACATCTTCCCATCCATTTTGCAGATTCATAGCCACAGCTTGAGCATACAAATTTTGTTTTTTTCTTTGCCAAATTGCATCCACCTCGAATATTTGTTCTTATATTTATTATTGTACATAAAAAAAGACAGCTTGGCACTTAAAGCCTCGCTGTCCTTTTTAAATAAACATTTAACGGGCAGAGGGGAGATGGAGAAGCCCCCCCACAGATGAAGATTATTTAGAAGTAGAAACTTCCTCTTTTTTCTTCACAACAAACTCATCATTTACGTAATCAATGATAACTTGGTTGCCCTTCTCTACATTGCCTTTCAGCAGTTCTTCCGATAATCGGTCTTCTACTTGTTTTTGCAATGAACGACGTAGTGGACGAGCACCGTATTGAGGATCGTAGCCTTCCTCAGCAATTTTCTCGAGTGCCGAATCCGTTAACTCTAACGAAATGTCTTGCTCTTTCAGACGTTTTGTTAAAGCATTCGCCATCATTGCTACGATTTCTTTTAAATGTTCTTTTTCTAGTGAGTGGAAGACAATCATTTCGTCGATACGGTTTAAGAACTCTGGACGGAATGCTTTTTTCAATTCCTCAAGCATTGTACCCTTCATATCTTTATACTTCGTATCAGTACTACCTACATTGAAACCAAGGTTTTTACGATATTTTAAAGCATCTGCACCAACGTTTGATGTCATAATAACAACTGTATTGCGGAAATCTACTACTCGACCTTTAGAATCTGTTAAACGGCCATCTTCAAGTACTTGAAGTAAGATATTGAAAACATCTGGATGAGCCTTCTCAATTTCATCTAGTAATACTACTGAATACGGTTTACGACGAACCTTTTCTGTTAGTTGACCGCCATCATCAAAGCCTACATAGCCTGGAGGTGAACCAACTAAACGTGAAGTCGAATGTTTTTCCATGTACTCAGACATATCAACGCGAATCATTGCGTCCTCATCACCAAACATAACCTCAGCTAGTGCTCTAGCAAGCTCTGTTTTACCAACCCCTGTAGGGCCTAAGAAAATAAATGAGCCAATTGGTCGTTTCGGATCTTTCAAACCAGCTCTTGCACGACGTATTGCGCGAGAAATTGCCTCTACCGCTTCTCCTTGACCTACAACTCGTTTGTGTAACTCTTCTTCAAGTTGTAATAACTTAGAAGATTCTTCTGAAGCAATTTTTGAAACTGGAATTCCAGTCCACATAGATACTACCGCTGCTACATCATCTACTGTAACTTTTGACTCGGCTTTACCCTGTTCTTCCTTCCAATTTTTTCTCGTAGTTTCAATTTCATCTTTTAGCTTTTGCTCTGTATCTCTTAATGACGCTGCTTTTTCAAATTCTTGACCTGAGACAGCAGCATTCTTTTCAGAGCGCACATTTTCAAGCTTATCTTCAAGTGCCTTTAAGTTTGGTGGCACTGCGAATGAACGTAAGCGTACTTTAGAACCCGCTTCATCGATTAAGTCAATCGCCTTATCTGGTAAGAAACGATCAGAAATATATCGATCACTCATTTTTGCTGCCGCTTCAATTGCTTCATCTGTGATTTTCACACGGTGATGTGCTTCATAACGATCACGTAAACCTTGAATAATTTGAATCGCTTCTTCTACAGTTGGCTCATCAACTTGAATTGGTTGGAAACGACGCTCTAATGCCGCATCCTTCTCAATATATTTGCGATACTCATCTAAAGTTGTTGCACCAATACATTGAAGCTCGCCACGGGCTAAAGATGGTTTTAAAATATTCGACGCATCAATGGCACCTTCCGCACCACCTGCACCGATTAATGTATGCAATTCATCGATGAATAAAATAACATTTCCTGCTTGGCGAATTTCATCCATTACTTTTTTCAAGCGATCCTCGAATTCACCACGATATTTTGTTCCAGCAACAACTGTCCCCATATCAAGTGTCATAACACGTTTATCACGGAGAATTTCTGGCACTTCATTATTAATGATTTGCTGTGCTAAGCCTTCAGCAATAGCTGTTTTACCAACACCTGGCTCCCCAATTAATACAGGGTTATTTTTTGTACGACGTGACAGAACCTCAATAACACGTGTAATTTCTTTGCTTCGACCAATGACTGGATCTAAAGTGCCTTCACGAGCAATTTGCGTTAAATCACGCGCAAGGCTATCTAATGTTGGCGTATTGGCAGCCTGTGCAGCTTGTTGACCAGATTGAGCATTATCGTTATTGCCTAATAACAATAGCACTTGCTGACGAGCCTTATTCAATCCGACACCAGCATTATTTAATACACGGGCCGCTATACCTTCACCTTCACGAATAAGCGCTAATAGTAAATGCTCTGTGCCGATATAGGAATGACCTAATTTACGTGATTCATCAACGGATAGTTCTATTACCTTTTTAGCTCGAGGTGTGTAGTGGACAATCGGACCAACATCCTCTTTACCTTTCCCTACAAGCTCTTCAATACCTGCTTCAATCATTTGAGGACTAATATCAATGGCTTCTAATGCTTTTGCAGCAATACCGCCACCTTCACGGATAAGGCCTAATAGAATATGCTCTGTTCCAATTGATTCGTGTTTCCAATGAATTGCCTCTTCTTGTGCAAGCTGTAATACTTTTTGCGCGCGTTGTGTAAAACGATTAAACATCAAATGAATCCTCTCCTTTTCCCCGAATAATAGGCTTACTCATATTTTCTCGAGATAGTGCCTCACGAAGCATTTCCGCTCGTACGCGATCTCGCTCAGTAGGTGGCAAAACGTCACCTGCGTAATTCTGTAAAAATCCAGGTTGCATACTAACTACACATTCGTTTAATTTAGTCGCTTTAATACCTTCAATTAACTGTAAATCTACCCCTAAACGAACATTAGATAAACAGGTAGCAGCTTCCTCACTCGTTAAAATTCGAGCATGAGTTAATGTCCCTAAAGCACGGTATACACGGTCTTCTAAGGCAAGCTCTGCTTTTTCCATTAACTTACCTCTTGCATGCCGTTCTTTTTGAATTATTTTTTCAGCGACACTTTGGATATCGGCTAAAATATCATCCTCTGTTTTTCCTAGTGTAATCTGATTTGACACTTGGTAAACATTCCCTATATTTTCGCTACCCTCCCCATATATTCCTCTTACGGTCATTCCTAATCGTGTCATTGCATTAATGATTTGATTCATCTGACCCGTAAGTGTAAGGGCCGGCAGGTGCATCATGACAGATGCTCGTAAACCAGTACCAATATTTGTTGGACAACTTGTTAAATAACCAAATGTATCTCGAAATGCGTAAGGCAATGCTTTCTCTAGGGTACGATCAATTTTATTAGCTTGCTCGTATGCCTTTTGAAGTTGAAAACTCGCTGTCATACATTGAATGCGTAAATGGTCTTCTTCGTTCACCATAATGCTAGTTGATTCGTCATCAGATAAGAGCATGGAGCCAACTCGCTCTTTTTTTACAAGCTGAGGACTAATCAAGTGCTTTTCCACAAGTATTTGACGCTGTAAAGACGTTAAGTCTTTAATAGCAAAATATGAATAATTTTCTCGAAGTTCTGTACTATCCTTAATTGCATGTGTAACTGCCTGTTCCACCTGTAATGCTTCATCCTCTGTAAAGGCTAATGGAAAACGATAACCATCTAAATTTCGCGCAAGGCGGATGCGTGTACTTATGACAATATCTGAATAATCGTCCTCTACACTCATCCATATTGGTGTAGCACGCTCTAAAAACGACTCAATCATCACGACACATCACCACCTTCAAATTGTAGCTGTTTCTCAAGTTCCTTCGCTTCATCACGAAGCTTTGCTGCATCTTCAAATTGTTCTTCATCTACAGCAATTTTCATACGTTTACGAATATCTTCAATTTGCTTTTTGATGACATGAACATTGTTTCGAGCACCGGGCATTTTCCCTATATGTTGAGGGCCAGCCTGAATACGGTTAAAGAGCTTCGGCAAATGCTCGCTAAAGGTGTCATAGCAGCTAGGGCATCCAAATTTACCTTCTTTTAAAAATTGTTTATAGGTAAATCCACATTGTGGGCAAGTTTGCGGTTGTGGTGGTGCCTGCTGTTTTTCACCCACTTGTTGTTGCTGCCATGTAGGGGAGCCAAACCAATTAGATAATAGCTGTTGAATAGATACTGGCTCTTGCTTAAATTCAGCATGAAATGGATGGAACTGCGAGGCGCAGACGTCACAATAATGATGCTCCACTTTTTGGCCACTTTGAACTTGTGTTACGGTAACTGTCGCATTACGCTGCTTGCAATGTTCGCATATCATTTCCATCACCTCTTTTATTTTTGCTGTTCATATTTAATCGTTGTTAGCATCGCTCGTAAAATTTTTGCTCGAATGTTATCCCGTAACGGGAGTTGCAAATCGATAGTTGAGCGATCAACTGCTGCTAACATTATTTTCGCTTCTCGCTTTGAAATTACCTGCTCATCAATTAGTCGATACACTAAATCTTCTGCCATTATTTGCGATGCCCCACCTTCTATTTGCCTGAGGACATCATCGATTAAATCAATTTGTGAATTCGCGCGGACACGTAAAATTCGAATGTATCCACCACCACCACGTTTGCTTTCAACAAGGTAACCTCGTTCGGCAGTAAATCTTGTATTGATTACATAATTTATTTGTGAGGGCACGCATTGAAATTTATCTGCGATTTCACTACGTTTTATTTCAATATGCCCTTCTCCACCTAATTCAAGTACTTGCTTTAAGTAGCCTTCTATGATGTCTGATATATTACGCATTTTAGGAATACACCTCGCTTACTCCACTGACTTTGACTATCTTTGACTTTCTTTGAGTATATTATACAAAACGCTTGAAAATAATTGCAATTAATTCGCACATAGAAAAATTAAAGTGCCCTGTCCTTAGTTATAAGATACCCGTTTCAGCAATAGAAAAAACGCAAGCATATGCAACTAGCATATACTTGCGTCTATAAAAATTATACCCATCGACCAACAATTGGATAACGCCAAGGCTCATCAGATAAAGCCTTCACAATACCAATAATTGGCGCAATAAAATACATAATACCAAATACAATCAAGAACGGTATCCCAATGAGTAGGACGCTGAAAATACCCGAAATTGTAAGTAACACTATCATCACAACTTGGAACAATAAAGCTTGCACAGAGAGACTCTTTACCTCTTCATCCGAGCCAATTAAGAAAAATATAATTGGTACTAACCATGGCGCAAAAAACGCACTTGCGTGTATGATTACCTTAGACCATTTAGTTTCCATTTATATCAACCCTTCCATTTGATTTTTTATTTTATGTACTACTATTTACGGACCTACTCCTTAAATAGTTTCAAATATAAATTGGATTTTAAAAATTTTTTTGAAAGGCATGTGATACCCGATGGAATTTAATAACAAACTTGCAAACGAATACGAAAAAGGTATTCGTCGCACGCTCCCAAGCTATGATGCAATGCTACGTTTGACACAAACCTTTTACCAATCTGCGTTACATGAAAAAGCTGAATTTTTAGTAGTTGGCTCCGGAAGCGGCAATGAAATTTTACAGCTCGCTGAGAAAAGACCTCATTGGTCATTTGTTGGCTTAGATCCGTCAGAATCGATGCTGCAAATAGCTAGTGAACGTTTAAAATCTCTACCTAATAATATTTCTTTATATCAAGGAACTATACTGGACACTCAGCTACCTACAGAGAAGTTTGATGCAGCAAGCTGTTTATTAGTGCTTCATTTCATACAAGATGATCAAGAGAAGCTTGCAACATTAAAAGAAATAGCGAATAATTTAAAGCCCGGTGCTCCATTTGTCCTCGTCTCAAAATACGGGCAACCTGGTTCCATAGAAACTGAGCTACAATTTGATCTATGGCGTGCTTATTGGCTACAACATACAAAGCTATCACCATCAGACGTAGCGGAAATGGAGAAATCCATACGTTCTCTTTCATTTATGCGTGAAGAGGACATTTTATCACTATTACAGCAGGCAGGCTTTACAAAACCATCTAGGTTCTTTGCTACGACTTTATTTGGTGGTTGGATATGTTATAAAGAAAGTTTCTTTTGAAGATATATACACCTGTTAGGATAGAATGAACAGGATTGAGGTGAATGCTGTGATACGCACAATTGGAATTACAAAAGATCAAAAGCTTATAAAGGATTTTCCGCTTGAAGATATATACAAAAACGAATTTGAATGGTACTGGGTCGATTTTAATTGTCCGACCGATGAGGAAGAACTACTGTTAGATACATTTTTCCACTTTCATCCACTCGCTATAGAAGATTGTTTAATGCGTTTACAGCGGCCAAAGCTCGATTTTTATGATGATTTCCATTTCTTTGTTATCCAAAGAGTTAACGAAGAATTAACAGCTGAGGAAGTAAACATTTTTGTTTCTAATAAATTTATTGTCACATTTCATAAAAACGGAGCTCCGGAAATAGATCGAGTACAAATGATGTTAGAAAAACAGCCAAAGAATTGGGAACGCGGCACAGTATATTTAACATACCAGGTAATCGATAAAATCGTTGATAGCTATTTCCCGCTTGTCTATAAGATTGAGGATCATTTAAATGCACTAGAAGATGAGCTTACTTATCAAAGTAACCCCAATGCTATGAAAGTTGTGTTTGAATTCCGTAGTGATTTGCTTGATCTACGACGCACCATTTTACCAATGCGCGATCTATTATATCGTATCCTTAACTCTTACCGATTTTCACTAAAGAAATCAGAGCGAGCTTATTTCGGAGATATTTACGATCATCTACTTAAACTCACCGAAATGATCGAATCCAACCGTGAGCTCACGGCGGATATGCGTGATAGTTATATGGCGATGAGCTCTAGTCGCATGAATGGCATCATGATGACCTTAACAATTGTTTCAACAATCTTTATTCCTCTGACATTTATTGCTGGTGTTTATGGAATGAATTTTGACTATATGCCAGAGCTACACGGGAAATTTAGCTACTTTATTGTACTCGGAATTATGATTCTTATCGTTTTATTTATGTTGGGAGTCTTTAAACTTAAAGGATGGTTCGGTTTATTTAAATCTTAAAATGATAGTTTATTGCTAATAACTCCTTTGGGACCAACATCACAGATCGAAGCCAAGCAATCAGCCAGCTATTCTTTTGTCGACAAGCTAAAGGCACCTTAGAGATTTTTCTAAGGTGCCTTTTTACTGTCAGTAAGGGCCACGATCATCAATTTTATCTTCGCCTTGCTGTGGAAATAAAAAGTAAGCGAGTACCCCAGATACTAATGTTGCACAGACAGTAATTAATAGTTGATCTAAGTCTGGTACTTCAGCATAGTAGTTTCGTAACATGTAAACCGATCCAATTGCTACAATTACCATAACCGGAATAACAAATTTGAAACGTTTCTTTTCCATGTAATACCTCCCCAAAACTATTGTTACGTTCAACCTAAACAGTTCGTATTTTACAGGTTTCCTATTTCAAATTCAATTTACCTATTACCTTTTTAATAGTCTATTTCATGTCTTTTAATCGACAGTCATCTATAATACCTATAAAAAAATAAAGAAATAAAGTAAAATTTTAACCAAATTTACTACAAAAAATAGTAGAATAGACTAAATACCATATATTTCGAAAAATTAACAGACTAAGCAATTCGATTTTTTATATACTTACTATGCATTTATAAAGAATGGAGCAAACGACAATGAGTTGGTTTACAAAAAAGAACGATTCTAGCTACTCAATTACATTAGCACCTGAAAATTATAAGCACAATGTACAATTGGATGTATCAAATCATCCAAGACTTCTAAAACAGTTGCAGCTTTTAGATTTAACAATTGAGGATTTAGCCATCATTAAACAACTACAGCCTTTAGCTAAGGATTTAGTTCCTGAAATGGTGGATCAATTTTATGCAGCCATTAGTTTGAGCCAAGATTTGTTAGATATTATAAACAGAACGTCACAAATCGATCGTTTAAAAGTTACTTTACATAAGCACTTGAGTGACATTTTTGAAAGTCATATTAATGACTCTTATATTGATGAACGGAAGGCAATCGCCGAAGTCCATGTTCGAATTGGTCTACAATCGAAGTGGTATATCGCCTCATTCCAGTCATTAACAACGACATTTACACGCTTTACAAATGAGTTAGATTTATCGAAAAATGATGCCATACGTGCTATCAATGCCTTCTGCAAAATCATTAACTTCGAGCAGCAGCTTGTAATCGAAGCCTATGAAAAAGAAGAGGAACGCATTCGAGCAGCAGCTGATGACACAAAACATGCACTTGTTACGACCATTCAAAAAACGGCAGAGGAACTCAATGGGATTAGTGAAGAAACAGCAGCTTCTTTATTAGTCATTTCTTCTCAAACGGACGATATCGCAGTAGCTACTAAGCAAGGCTTAACCTTCGTTGCTGATACACAGGAAAAATCCAGACGCGGACAGCAGCAGCTACAAGATCAAAATGATTTAATACAGGTTATTTTGCAAAGTGTAAACAGTCTCGAAGTTACGATGAACCAGTTACGCACATCTTCTCAAAAAATATCAGAGATTGTAGGGCTAGTTACAGGGATTGCTGATCAAACTAACTTATTAGCATTGAACGCTTCTATCGAGGCAGCCCGTGCAGGTGAGCATGGTAAAGGTTTTGCTGTTGTAGCAGAGGAAGTCCGGAAGCTTGCAGAAGAAACAAAAAATGCTGTACAAAATGTTTCTCATCTCATTAAAGAAACAGAAAGTAATATTACAACAATGTCGAATTCAGTTATTAACGTTGATCAAAAGATTCAACATAGCGTAGATACTCAAAACAGTTTATCTAAATCATTTAATGATATCGCCGATGCTGTTTCTGGAATTCAACAGCAGTATGTAAATACATCAAGAGATATTTCAGCAATCTCTAACCTGATTACTGAACTGTCACAAGGAGCTACACTAGTCTCTTCTTCTTCCGATTCACTTATTAATGTGGTAAATGAGTTAAAAATGTAAGCACGAAAAAGGGAAATTGACAGTATTCGTCAATTTCCCTTTTCACTGTTAATGCGGTAATTCCCGTTTTTGTTTACGATGTTCTCGTCTTGCAGGGCCGGTTTCAAACAGACGTTTTTCTGCATCTGTTTCAGGATAAATTGCAGGAACTGGCTTAGGTTTACCGTCATCATCAACTGCAACCATCGTTACAAAAGATTCCGTCGTTAATTTTTCCTCACGAGTTTCAATGTTTCGTGAAATAACCCGAACGTAAACTTCCATTGAAGAACGTCCAGTTGACGAAACAATACTTTCAATTTCTAAAATATCCCCTACATGTGCTGCCGATAAAAAATCAACCGAATCAATAGAGGCTGTAACTACATGCCCTTTCGCATGCTTCATTGCCGTAATAGCAGCAATTTCATCAATATAAGCTAACACTCTTCCACCGAAAATGGAGTTGTGATTATTTGTATCTGGCGGTAATACGAGACGCGTTTGAACAGTACGTGACTGGCCCATCGGTATTGCGTTGTTTGTCATAGTTCTTGCAACTTCCCTTCATGAATGTTCTTTCGTCATCGTATCGTAGAAAAAGAGTTGATGCAAATTAGAAAGATTTTTTTATCGTTATAAATTTCATATCTGTCATTTCCTCAATTGCCCACTTAATACCTTCGCGTCCGTAACCACTCATTTTTACGCCACCGTATGGCATATTATCAACCCTAAATGTCGGAATATCATTAATAATAACAGCACCTGCCTGTATTTCATCAGCTGCACGTAATGCATCAGGTAACACATTCGTATAAATTCCAGCATTTAGGCCAAGTTCCGACTCATTCACTAGTCGAATAGCGTCATCTAATGTTTCATATGAAACAATTGAGACGATTGGCGCGAATGTTTCCTGACAAACAATTTTCATATCCGCCGTCACATTCGTCATAACAGTTGGCGTTAAAGCACGTTCTGTGAATGTCCCTCCTGTTGCAACTACCGCACCTTGTGACTTTGCTTCCTCAATCCATTGACGAATACGTTCAACTTCTTTTGGATTAATCATTGCACTAACATCAGTATTTGTATCTAGCGGATCACCTACCACTAATTTTTCTGTCTCAGCTACAAACGCCTTTGTAAATTCATCAATTATAGATGCGTGTACATAAATACGTTGTAAAGAGATACAAACTTGGCCAGCAAAATTAAAGGCACCGCCGACACAACGCGAAATAATTTTATCAATTGGTGTCGATGGCTCGACAATTACTGCAGCATTGGAACCAAGCTCTAAAGTAACTTTACGCAAGCCTACTTTTTCTTTAATGTCCAATCCAACCTTACCACTTCCCGTGAATGTCACCTTTTTCACAAGTGGGTGGGTCACAAGTGTATCACTTAGCTCCCCTCCGCTACCTGTAATAATTTGAAGCGCACCATTAGGTAGACCCGCTTGCTGGAAAATTTCCGCCATCACGATAGAACTTAATGGCGTTTGCGTAGCTGGCTTTAAGACAACCGTATTTCCAACTGCAAAAGCAGGACCTAATTTATGTGCCACTAAATTAAATGGAAAGTTAAATGGTGTAATGGCTGAAATTACACCTAGAGGTTCTCGTTTTGTCCAGCCGATACGATCTCCTGCCCCGGGTGCAGCATCCATCGGTACCGTTTCACCCTTTGCTTGCTTAGCACCCTCCGCTGCAAATTGATAGGTTGCTATTGTACGTTCTATTTCAGTTAAACCTGCCGATATTGGCTTACCTGCCTCTAAGGCCAAAATTTCCGCTAACTCCTCTTTCCGCTGGCGCATGATGTCGACCACTTTATATAATATTTCGGCACGTTCGTAGGCTGTTGTCTTTTTAAACGTTTGGAATGCCTCCTGTGCACCTTCTATTGCTTGCTCAACGTCAGAAATCGACGCCTTAGCTACCTTTGCAATAACCTCACCACTATAGGGCGATCTCAACTCATATGTTTCCTTTGCGTTCTGCCACTGGCCATTCATCCAAAGCTTTGTTTCCTTCATCCTTCAAATGCACCTCCAAAAATCAAGTTCTTCTTTATTTTATCACGAAGAACTTGATGCTACAGCTGCTGCACCCACTGCCGCGAACATCGCTGCTTGCTGTGCTTGAATTAATAATTCAATAGATGACATGATCGTCATTGATAAGGATTGTTGCACCTGCGCCATATCATAAATAGCAATTTGAATGGCCATAAATAACACAAATTCACGATGCCATTTTAGAAGTTTCATACCCTTTAACTCATGATATAAATTAACAATCTGTTGAAGCTGTGCTTGATTCACTTCAAGGATTGCTAAAAAGCCAAGTAAAGGATAGTGCATCGTCTTGACCTTTACATCCTGATTCTTTAGTGTGTCACGGATTGTCACAACACTTGGCACTAGTTTATTATCATATTGAGCTGATAAGAAAGTCAGTACTTGCGATAGCCATTGAAGCTCATTACCCGCATTAAAATTATACGTACGTAATTCTTTATAATAACGATTCATTGTTTCCGCACGTAGCTCAACATCATCAGAGGGGCTGCTTAACAATACTGCATAAGGAATATCATCGTATGACGTTAAAAACTTATGATGTTTACGGATTGCATCAAATAATGCACGTGCTGCCTGTGCATGTGCACGCTTCTCACTGTCCTCTTCAGTTAAAAACTGTGCACCAATAAAACTAAAGTTCCCACTTCTAAATTTTGCTTCCTTCATTATATTAACGTTATTCAGTAAACTTTTTACTGCTTGTTCGGTATCTTCTTGCTCCAATAAATTTGCAGCAATACTATAACCTACCGTTGTTCTTAACGGAGATGTCCATGAAGTTTGCTTTTTCAATTCTTGTAATACCTCTTTATATTTAACAGAATCAAAAGGTTTTCCAGATGCCACATATTTGCTAGCTATGGCTAACACAATTTTACGATCCACTGTCCGTCCAACAGCCTTTGAGACATCCTCCACCATATTTGTAAACTGATTTTCAATCATAACAAAATCCATGTTTAACACGCTCCTTTTCCATATTTACGTAATTAAACAAAAAAGGATTCATCCATTTTGGCTCATCGTCATAACGAGCTTTGTAGCTGCCGCTTTGCTTTCGCTACAAAAAACATTTGTTGCTGTCGCTTCGTTTTCGCGCAGATAAAACATTTGTTGCTGTCGCTTCGCTCCAGGGTCCCGGCCAGCAGATGTTTTTTGCGCGAAAGCGTAGCGGCAGCGGCAACAGCACCGATGCTGGTCACGAGGGCGTTATCACAGGACGTGATGGTTTTAGCCTTCGTTCCTCTATTGCTGATCCCCAAGGAGTCGCCCAGCCGTAACGAAGATCAACATTTATACATGGTATACGTTTTTACAAATGTCATACCCACCTTTTAGTAGCGAATCCCCATTTTGCAACAATTAACCTATAAAGCGTTAACGGAATTTATGTGTTACTCAATACGAGTAGTTTAATGGAAATAATTAAAATTGAATGGAGGGGCTGACACTGTTTGAAATGACCAATAGAAAGTAGATCGATTACGATTATTTTTGAGATTACGCAACTCTCCAAGAAATATAGCCTTACACACATTCTCCCAGAAAAATTAACATAAAAAAACAGCGGCAATACTTTTTGCCGCTGTCACTAAAGCTTTAAATTAACCCTAATTCCTTTAACTCCTCTGTTGAAAAGGCTCTTGATCTTGTTAAGAATCGTTTACCTTCAACGCCTTCAAGTGAAAACATACCGCCTCTACCATCGACAACGTCCAAGATTATTTGTGTATGCTTCCAATAGTCATATTGATTTTTATGCATATAGAAGGGAGCACCACTAATCTCTCCTAGGCAAACATCTTGATCACCTAATAGTAAGTCGCCCTCTGGATAACACATTGGCGAAGAGCCGTCGCAGCATCCACCTGATTGATGAAATATAACGGGACCATGCTTTTCTTTCAATAATTCGATTAGTGCTAGCGCTTCTTCTGTTGCTATAACACGCTCAACCACGCTCATGCACCTCCTTATTGATTAGAAGAAACCAAGTTTGTTTTCACTATAGCTAACTAATAGGTTTTTCGTTTGTTGGTAGTGAGCTAACATCATCTTATGGTTTTCACGACCAACACCCGACATTTTATAGCCACCGAACGCTGCATGTGCAGGGTAAGCATGGTAGCAGTTTGTCCAAACACGTCCTGCTTGAATACCTCGACCGAAGCGATAAGCTGTATTCATATCACGTGTCCATACACCTGCACCTAAACCATATAATGTGTCATTCGCAATTTCTAACGCTTCTTCTTTTGTTTTGAATGTTGTTACAGCAACAACTGGTCCGAAAATTTCTTCTTGGAAAATACGCATTTTATTGTGTCCTTTGAAGACAGTTGGCTTAATGTAGTAACCATTTTCAAAGCCTGATCCTACATTATTTTTCTCTCCTCCAATTAGACATTCGGCACCTTCTTGCTTACCAATATCTAAGTAAGAAAGGATTTTTTCCATTTGCTCACTTGAAGCTTGCGCACCCATCATCGTATTCGGATCAAGTGGATTCCCAACTTTAATCGCTTCAACACGCTGTAGAACACGCTCCATAAATTTATCGTAAATAGATTCTTGTATTAATGCACGAGAAGGACATGTACATACTTCACCTTGGTTTAATGCGAATAATACAAAGCCTTCAACTGCTTTATCTAAAAAGGCATCATCTTCGTCCATAATATCCTCAAAGAAGATGTTTGGCGATTTGCCGCCCAATTCTAATGTAACGGGAATAAGATTTTGTGAAGCATATTGCATAATTAAGCGACCTGTCGTTGTCTCACCAGTAAAGGCAATTTTACCGATGCGTGGATTCGATGCCAGCGGCTTCCCTGCCTCTAAGCCAAAGCCATTGACAACATTTAGTACACCTGATGGCAATAAATCTTCTATTAATTCAACGAGCACCATAATCGAAGTTGGTGTTTGCTCTGCAGGTTTTAACACTACACAGTTTCCAGCTGCAAGTGCAGGTGCTAGCTTCCAAACAGCCATTAATAACGGGAAGTTCCAAGGGATAATTTGACCTACTACCCCAATTGGCTCATGGAAATGATAAGCGACAGTATCATTATCGATTTGGCTTACTGCGCCTTCTTGTGCACGTAAAGCTCCCGCAAAATAACGGAAATGATCAATTGCAAGAGGGATATCTGCATTTAATGTTTCACGTACCGCTTTTCCGTTATCCCATGTTTCGGCAACGGCTAGCTTTTCTAAGTTTTGTTCTATGCGGTCCGCAATTTTAAGTAAAATGTTTGCACGCTCTGTTGCGGATGTTTTCCCCCATGCATCTTTTGCGGCATGTGCTGCATCAAGTGCAAGTTCAATATCCTCAGCAGTAGAACGAGCTACTTGTGTAAAAACTTGTCCAGTAACAGGTGTAACATTGTCAAAGTATTGTCCTTTCACTGGGGGTGTCCATTCTCCACCAATGTAATTATCATATTTCTCTTTGAATTGAACTACCGATCCTTCAGTGTTTGGAAATGCATAAACCATTTTACTTCTCCCCTTTACACAAAATAATGAGAAAATAATCTACAAATATCGTCATTTTTTATCGAAATAACAATATTTTCATAGATACCCTCTTACACAATATATTGTCAGAAACGAAAAATAATTTCAACTTTTTTAAATTTTTTTAGATTAATATTAAAATCTTTTTATTGAATAAGAAAATAGGCTGGTATGAAAGCATAAGGAACGAAGTATGAGCGACGGGGTTGCCCACGAAAATTGTTTTCCTGGAGTGAGTTATATTTGGTAGAAAAGCTTCTAGGATTCACGGTGTGACCAACTATAATGTATACTTAAAAATAATATAAATGTATAGGAGAACAGTATGCGCATTAATAAATATTTGAGTGAAACAGGCATCGTATCTCGTCGCGGTGCGGATAAATGGGTAGAAGAAGGTAAAGTAACAATTAATGGTGAACTTGCTTCAGTCGGTAGTCAAGTAGAAACTGGTGATATGGTTTGTGTTGATGGAAAAGAGGTAAAGAAAGAAGAACAGCTCGTATATATTGCCTTAAACAAACCAGTAGGAATTACAAGTACAACGGAACGTCATATAAAAGGAAATGTCGTTGATTTTGTTAATCACCCTCTTCGCATTTTCCATATTGGACGACTAGATAAAGAGTCAGAAGGGCTATTATTACTGACAAATGATGGTGACATCGTCAATAAAATTTTACGTGCTGAAAACCATCACGAAAAAGAATATATCGTACAAGTCGATCAACCTATTACGGAGCAATTCATCAAAAAAATGGGAGCAGGTGTAGATATTTTAGATACTACAACCCTACCTTGTTATGTTGAAAAAATATCTGATAAAGTCTTTAAAATCATTTTAGAGCAAGGTTTAAATCGTCAAATACGTCGTATGTGTTCAGCACTTGGCTACTCCGTTAAGCGCCTACAACGCATTCGTATTATGAATATTAAACTTGGCAATTTAAAAGTTGGACAGTGGCGTGATTTAACAGATAAAGAACGGACAGAACTATTCAGACTACTTAAATACACACCAAAATAAAGCACTTTAAGGGGATAGAACTATGCTGTCAATTCAAAGTACTGTGCAGTTAACTGGAGCACGTGTTAGCGGGGATTTTTGGGATTTAGATGAGCTTATTAATGCTATTTACAAAATAACTGGTGATGAAAACAAGTATTATGATTATCAAGGAGCGCGCCTTCGCATTCTTAGTGTTTGTTATAATCTACGTCAAGCCGCCAAGGGGGAGCATCAGCTTGAGTTTGTTAGCAATGGACTCAATAAAAGTGTTTTGACACAGCATGAACTAATTTTCCCAAACAAAAATGTTTATTTCGCAGCAGAGATTCTTTGGCCAGAGCTGATCTTTACTGCTATCGCTTTAAACGATTTCATTCGCCTACATCAGGAGCTAATTGATTCTTCTGATTGGAGTATTGACGTTGCCGCCATTCGTAAATTCCAGGCAGCGGTTGCTAATTGTTTAGAGCAGGAGCTTAATGAAGAAGAATACTTAGTATTTTTAAGAATGCTGCACACTAAAAGTCCATTAACATTCCGTTATGCAACACAGTACGTCGATGTTTTGAACTTAGAGTATATTCAATTAAGCTTGGAGGAACGTAAAGCTCATTTAGCAGCATTTGCTCTCCGATTAATGTTAGAAGACGATGAATATGTAATGCTAAAATCACAACTCATGGAAGCGGCGATTACTACAAAAAAATCGTTACATGAAATCGAAATTAAAGCTAAATATCCTGAAACTATTTTGTGGTAAATAGGAAGCGCCGTCTCAACTACTTTTGAGACGGCTACTTTTATTCTAATCAATTATGCCTTGGCATAATAGTACCCGGAGGCTTTAACTTATTTCAGCATGCTGAAATAAGTTAAATTTTCGTGTAAGCCATTTTTCGGATAACTTCCTCGTGCTGTGGATAGTCGGCTAAAAGCTCTTCTTGTGTAAATAATTCGAAGTCTTCAAAATCAAAGCCTGGCGCAACCATACAGCCTACTAAACTAAATGTATCTGCATCCTCTACGGACGATCCAAATATAGTATTTTTTGGTACTGCTATTTGTGGTACTTCTCCTGCCTCAACATTTAATCCAAGCTTCTTCGCCACATATGTACCATCTGGGAAAATCATATGAACTGTTAGCGGACTGCCAGCATGATAATACCAAAGCTCGTCCGATTTTAAACGATGCAAATGCGATATATCCTGTGAACGAAGTAAGAAATAAATACTCGAATAAATTGGTCTCTGTACATCTCTTACAGCCATATCCTCAGCTGCTCGAAACGAGGATATGTAATACCCTCCCTCAGGATGCTCTGCTAAATTTAATTTCTCAATAAAATATTGTGCTGAATACTTCATAAAACATCACTCCTTTCGTCCACATTACCAAATAATAAACGACGAATGCTACTGCTATTTCGTCGATTTGATCATTCTACTTCGATTTGGCCGTTCTTTCTGTCGCTTTGCCCTTTCTTTCCGTCACCTTGGCTGCTCTTTCCGTCGCTCTAGTCTTTCCATCCGTCGCTTTGACTTCTTTCCGTCACTTTGATCATTCCATCCGTCGTTTTGCCCCTTCTTTCCGTCACCTTGGCTTTTCTTTCCGTCACCTTGGCTTTTCTTTCCGTCGCTCTAGTCTTTCTTTCCGTCGCTTTGAATTCTTTCCGTCACTTTGATCATTCCTTCCGTCGTTTTGCCCTTTCTTTCCGTCACCTTGACTGTTCTATCCGTCGCTCTAGTCTTTCCATCCGTCGCTTTGACTTCTTTCCGTCACTTTGATCATTCCTTCCGTCGTTTTGCCCCTTCTTTCCGTCGCCTTAGCCTTTCTATCCTTCACTTTAACTGATCTATCCGTCTTTTTTACTCCCTTCGCTCATAAAAAAGACGCCTCGAAAATTGAGACGTCTTCTCCCTCTATAAACCACCTAAATAAGCAGCCTTTACTTGTTCACTCTCTTGAAGCTCTTTTGCTGTACCTGATAATACTATACGTCCTGTTTCAAGTACGTACGCACGATTTGCTACTGATAAAGCCATATTGGCATTTTGCTCAACAAGTAATACAGTTGTACCTTCTTTGTTAACTTGCTCAATAATATTAAAAATATTTTTTACCATGAGTGGCGCAAGTCCCATTGAAGGCTCATCCATTAATAACAACTTCGGTTTTGCCATTAATGCACGCCCCATCGCTAGCATCTGTTGCTCACCACCAGATAATGTACCTGATTGCTGTTTACGGCGCTCCAAAAGACGTGGGAATAATTCATACACATGCTCTAGATCTTTTTTGATGCCTGCTTTATCGTTACGGAGATATGCTCCAAGCTCTAAGTTTTCTTCAACGGACATATTGGCAAAAACACGGCGCCCCTCTGGAACATGTGAAATGCCTGATTTTACAATTGTCTGTGCAGCTTTCCCTGCGATAGAGAAGCCTTCATATTCAATGATGCCACCCTTTGGTTTTAATAAGCCTGACAATGTTTTTAATAATGTACTTTTACCAGCACCATTTGCACCGATTAACGTTACAATTTCACCCTCATTTACTTCTAAAGAGAGGCCCTTTAATGCTTGAATGTTACCGTAAAATACATCTATATTTTGTACTTTTAGCATTAGCTGATAACCTCCTCGCCAAGGTAAGCTTCAATTACCTTTGGATTATTGCGAATTTCTTCTGGTGTCCCATCAGCGATTAATTGACCGTGATCGAGCACGTATATACGTTCACAAATCCCCATAACTAAGCTCATATCATGCTCAATTAAAAGAATTGTTAAGCCAAATTCTTTACGAATAAACGCTATTAATTCCATTAAATCATGCGTCTCCTGCGGGTTCATCCCTGCTGCAGGCTCATCTAGTAAAAGTAGCTTAGGTTTCGCAGCTAGAGCACGAGCAATTTCTAATCGGCGTTGCATCCCATAAGGTAAATTTTTCGCAAGCTCATCCTTATAAACATCTAAGCCAAAGATTTTTAGAAATTCAATAGATTGATGCTCCATTTCTGCCTCACCTTTAAAATGATTCGGCAAGCGGAAAATGGAAGACCACATGGAATGCTTTGCAAGTGAATGGTTCGCTACCTTAACATTATCTAAAACAGATAGCTCTTTAAATAAACGAATATTTTGGAATGTACGGCTAATACCTTTTTGTGTTACTTGATATGGTGCAAGCCCATTTAACTTTACACTGTCAAATGTAATCGTGCCCTCAGTTGGCTTATACACCCCAGTAAGCATGTTAAAGCTCGTTGTTTTACCAGCACCATTAGGCCCTATAAGACCTACTAGTTCTCCTTGATGTAGGTACATATTAACGCCCTGTACCGCCTTTAAACCACCGAATTGAATGCCCATGTTTTCAACATTGATAAGAAGGTTTCCAGTCATTATTTTGTACCTCCTTTTTTACCAAACTTAAATAAATCCGTAACTTCTTTTGTTCCCATCAAACCTGTTGGACGGTACAGCATTACGACTATTAAGACTAAACTGTAAATAATCATACGTGTTTCTGGGAAGTTTGCTAGATATGCTGAGACGACTGTTAAGAAAACCGCAGCTATGACAGATCCTGAAAGACTTCCTAAGCCACCAAGAACTACATAGATTAAAATATCAAATGATTTTAAGAAACCGAAAGTTGTCGGTTGAATAATGTAAAAATTATGTGCAAAGATGGCCCCTGCAAGACCGGCGAAGAAGGAACCAATTGCGAAAGCTACAACTTTATAGTAAGTTGTGTTAATACCCATTGCATCTGCCGCAATTTCGTCCTCGCGAATCGAAATACATGCGCGTCCATGACGAGAGTTCGTAAAGTTCGAGATTACTAAAATTGTTAGAACAACACCTATGAATGCATAAGTCCAATTCGATAAATATTCAACCTGCATCCCTGCTGCGCCACCAACATAATCCGTATTTAAAAAGATAATACGAATAATTTCCGCAAAACCGAGCGTTGCAATTGCTAAATAGTCCCCCTTTAAACGTAACGTCGGGATACCTACAATTAAACCGGCTACTGCTGCTGCAAGTGCCCCTAAGAAAATTGCTAATGGGAACGGAAGCATTAATTTAGTTGTGATGATGGCAGAAATATATGCCCCTACCGCTAGGAAGCCTGCATGCCCTATCGAGAATTGACCAGTAATACCAATGACAATGTGCAAGCTGACCGCAAGCATGATGTTAATACACATTGTGATCAACATATTTTGATAGTAAATATCGAGAAAGTTCGTTGAAATAAGCACCTGTACAACTGCATAGATGACTAGCGCTAATACGGCATAACCCCAAAAAACTTTAGACTTTTTCATAATCACCGCTCACCTACACTTTCTCACGGGCATTTTTACCAAAGATACCCGATGGTCTGAAGATTAAAATTAAAATTAAAATAACGAATGCTGCTGCATCACGCCATAGAGAGAAACCAAGTGCACTTACTAATGATTCCACAACACCGAGCAACATACCGCCAACCATGGCACCAGGAATAATACCAATACCGCCAAGTACTGCCGCGATGAATGCTTTAAGCCCTGGAATAACACCCATTAATGGATCGATTTTTGTGTAATATACCCCAAAGATAACACCTGCTGCACCCGCTAAAGCTGAACCAATTGCGAAGGTTGCTGAAATTGTATTATCTACATTAATGCCCATTAAACGTGCTGCATCGGCATCATGAGAAACCGCACGCATCGCTTTCCCGATTTTTGTTTTATGTACGATGAATTGTAAAAGAACCATCAGTACAATTGAGACAGATAAAATTAATATTGATATACTACTGATTTGAACACCGAAAATATCAAATGATTTATTTTTAATGACATCAGGATATGCCGCAGGTTGCGCACCTCTGAAGAAAATAGTTGTATATTCAATTAATAGCGATACACCGATTGCAGTAATTAAAGCCGCAATACGTGTGGCATTTCGCAAGCGCTTATAAGCAATACGTTCAATTAAAACACCAAAGATTGCACAGACTGCCATCGCCAATAACAGTGCTGGAAAGAAGCCAAGCTCCCATTTAGCAATTGCATAAAAGCCAATAAATGCCCCGATCATAAAGACATCGCCGTGGGCAAAGTTAATCAGCTTAATAATCCCGTATACCATCGTATACCCCAGCGCTATTAATGCGTATATACTACCTAGTGAAATACCATTCACAAGCTGCTGTATCCATTCCATGAGCGTTCACTCCTTTTTATTTTTTGAAAAGTGCAAAAATAGGACTTACTTCTACATGTTATTATTGAAAATAGAGTAAATTGTGTCCTCTTAAAAAATTTTTTTGTTCTATCAATTTCGCCTTGGCGTAATTAGGTGTTTGGACACTGTAAAGGAACCATATCCGTATTCATCTCACCACCTTCAATGGTGGGAGCCTTTACTGAATGAAGATAAAACATAAAAAGGAAGGCGTGTTTCCCCGCCTCCCCTTGCCTAAAAAACATTAAGGATTAACTTTAGAGTTGAACACTTGTTTACCGTCTTCAAATTCAAGAACTGTTGCTGTTTTAATTGGGTTATGATTTTTGTCAACTGAGAAAGTACCTGTTACTAAAGAAAGATCTTTTGTGTCAGCTAAAGCCTTTTTAATAGCTTCCCCATCCGTAGAGCCTGCACGCTTAATAGCATCAGCAATGTAGTAAATTGAGTCATAGCCAAGTGCATTGAATGCATCTGGTGCTTTATCCTTGTTCGCTGCTTTAAACGCCTTTACGAAATCTTGAATTTTTTGATCTGGGTCTTCTGCAGAGTAGTGGTTTGTGATGTACGTGTTATTCAGCGCTTTCGCACCAGCTAACTCTACTAATGTTGGTGAATCCCAACCGTCAGCCCCCATCAGTGGTACATCAATACCCAATTCACGCGCTTGTTTTACAATTATACCTACCTCTTCATAGTATCCTGGAATAAAAATAAAGTCTGGCTTCTCTCCTTTAATATTAGTTAATTGTGTACGGAAATCAGTATCCTTTGCTACATACGCTTCTTCCTTTACAACTTTCCCACCATTTTTTGTAATTGTTTCTTTAAATGATTTTGCTAAACCTTTTGCATAATCAGATGCGTTATCCGCAAAAATAGCTACATTTTTAGCTTTTAATTCATTAGTAGCAAAGTTTGCTGCTACGATCCCTTGGAATGGATCGATAAAACAAGTACGGAATGCATACTCATTAATGCTACCGTTATCATTCACTGTAATGTTTGGAGCAGTACCAGAACCAGTAACGATTGGGATTTTATTTTTATTCGCAATTTGAACGGTAGCAACTGTATTACCAGAAGTTGCTGGGGCTAACATTGCTACTACTCTATCTTGCGTTGCTAGTTTAAGAGCTGCTGCAGTAGCCTCTGAGTTGTCAGACTTATTATCTACTTTAATAAGGTCAATTTTTTTACCGTCGATTCCGCCATTATCATTAATTTCTTTTACCGCAAGGTCTGCACCTAGAGCAATCGAAGAACCATAGGAAGCTACGTTACCCGAAAGCTCTAAGTTTGCACCGATTTTAATAGTATCACCGTCAGAAGAACCGCCACCGCCTGATGATGATCCTCCTCCTGAACTTGAACTATCTCCATTACCACAGCCAGCAAGAACGCCTGCAAGTAGTGAAGATGCAACTAGAAGTGAGCCAAACTTTTTAAGTTTTTTGTTCTCTCTCATAATTTATTCCCCCTAAGTTTTTTCAAATATTAGATATTTCTGATAATTATAAACAATCCACAGCATTTCCTCAATAACAAAAATAACCAAAATGACAATTCATAACTATCTATTACTAAATCAATATATTATTCAATTAAACCTTTTACATTGTAAAACATTCTTTATTTTTAGTCTAGAGTGATTTTTCTGTATAATTAGTAATTTAAAAATTATCTATTAATTTAGAACAAACATTAATATAAAACTATCATATTTGATTATTTTTTTACGATAAAATCTCGTTAAAAGAAGTCCTTTTTTCGAAAATTGCAAGATCTAAAATATAAAGCGTTCTGGCGAAGTATTAATTTGGAATTACCAATAACTATTTATTCCCAGGGAAATACAGTACTTAGAGGGCGCAATCGGAGTAAGATTTTTTAAAATTTGTCATAGTCGAATCTTATTAAAAAGCTTAGAGCTGGGTTATTTCTACAGCTCTAAGCTTTTTTCAATGCAAACACACAAAGTCGTTCGTTAATATTTGTTTCATTTTCAAGATGAACCTCATGGATTAATTCAAAAGGCGTCCCATGATGTAAAAACTGTAAATAATCATATGGTGGGTAATATAAAATAACATGAATTTCACGCATATGCTGTTCATAAGACTTCCATATATTATGAATAACCGTACGAAAAATGTGGATTGAAAATGGATTAAAAAAAAAGAAAACCGTGTCGCTTGGTTGAATAGCATAGTCCTCCGCTATTGAATGCATAAAGGAAACCGGAGATTGAGCACTCTTTTTTTGAAGATAGTTCCTTTTATTATTCTCAGCCTCTGCATAAAAACCTGCATCCATTTCTACCCCTATTGTCGGAATATGAAATTTATCATGTACATAAATAGGGACTCTCCCTTTTCCACATCCAATATCGATAAACACTGGATTATCAGGCATCTCATACTCAGAAAATAATTGTTCTAATCCAGCATATGGTGTTGGCTCATAACGATGGTAGTGAGCTAATTTAGGAAACCCATACTGTTCACCGACCGTATTAATATGCAAAAGCTTATCAAATTGTTGTTCATTCATATTAGTAGACTCCTCAAAAAAGAATGCTTTATTTTAGCACGATAAAAAGCAAAAACCATACCCAAAAGTTTTGGATATGGTTATTTTTTTAACGACCTCTTCTATTAAATTTTAAAACAAAGAGCAGTGCAACTATTAACAAGACAAAGCAAACAGCCGCTGTAAGAATTGTATTTTTATCGATAACTGTTCCTTGCTTTAGTTGCTCATCGCCTTGGTTTGGCCACATAGGTCCTCCATTTTTGTCAGGTCGTTGCATTGGACCACCACCATTTGGTCTGTCTCCCTGCTTATCACCGTTTTGATTAAATGGAGGGGCTTGTGAAGGATCAAAGTCATCTGGTCTTTGCATCGGAATGTTCATGTCACCCATTTCGCCTGGATTAGGCATTGCCATATTCCCTTGTGTTGTTGCTTCCACAACAAGTTCCCCTGACAGTTGCTTTAAAATAGATTCGGAGCGCTGTTTTGCAAATTCAGGAAGACTTTTTTCCCCTTCTACCGCTTCTATAAACTGTTCTGTTGTAGAGAATTTCGTAGGGTCTGCTTCCACATACGTCGTTAATAACAATGCTAATTTTTTGGTAATGTTTTGTATGTTTTCTTCTGTTAAGTAATTAGTCGCTATCTCTTCTAAATAGCCTTCATATTTAGCACGATACTCTTCATTTGAGAGTAAGGCATTTAATAGCGGGCTATCCTCTAATGTTGTACCAGATACTGGGGTAGTCACACTAAAGTTAATAGCGCTATCTGCCATAAGATCGCCGGACATACCCATCCCCATATTGATTCCACCCTTATCGAGGCCACCATTAGGACGTTCTCCTTGCTGTTGTTGAACACCATTATTCGGAAACTCCATGTCTGGTTTATCTAATTGCTCATTCGTCTGTGCATCTTCTGGTGCTTTCATATTGGCATCGGCTGGCATTTGAATATTGCCACCCATTCTACCACCTCCACCAAAGCCACCAAAGGACATATTATAATCCCAAGGTATGATAGAAAACACACCATCCTTCTCATACAAATAGTAATTGTGTTTCATATTGCTCTGATAACTATCAAGATTTACAATTGCCGTGTTCATAGCAAAATAACGCAGCATTTCATCGACATCAATATATTTTTCGATATTGCCGCCATTATTGATAGCTTTAATCATGTCAATGAATTTTGATTGATCGACATTACCTTCGTTCGTTTTTAAGCCAATTCCCGTATAATCAGCAATATCATCACTAATATATTTTAAATCACTGCCTGTCCCATCTGGCTTAAACAAAAATCCATCATTAGAGCCGTAGTTATTTGCCAGGAATGTTTCATCCACGGCTTCTACCCCTAAAAATAAACCTCTATCCTCACCATTCACTGTGACATACATATATGAATGAGCGGGTGTAGGTAATCCCATTTGTTCCATCAGCTCATAAGAAATATATTCTCGCATTAACGTTGAATCACTGAAATTATTATTTAAATTTAATTTTTTCAAGCCGTATAAGCTTTGTGTATCATCGTAATAATCGAAATCTATTTTTAAGCTATATCGATCCGAGTCGCTATTTGCAACCGAGTTCAGTGATGAACTTCCTTTTGTACGAATAGCTACATTCTCTATTCTCTTGCCATCTACTGTGATATTAGCTTGCTTCAACTCCTTATCTGTTGCACTTTCTAGCATGTCAGCCCAATCTTCCTCGGCTATTTCAATATCTACTGTTGTTACTTTATTTTTATTAAACACAATAGACTCATAGGAAAACTCGGTATTTTTTGTTTCAATGCCGGTTTTTGGGAGCACTGCAGACACAACAACAAAGAGGAGTAGCAGAATTGCCATACTAATATAGACAACCCGTGTTTTAATCATTATCAGCACCTCTCTTCATAGTTAGAAAACTCCTCTAGAGTGGTTACTAAGCAGTGAAATTACCATCATAACTAAGCATTACTGCTGATTTTACTCCAGGTACTTTTGTAAGATTGTCCATCAATTTTGTATCATTTTGTTTAACACGAATTTCATAGGTTGTTTCGATTTCAACATCCGACATAATAGATTTTGATTTTAAAGCGAATTTTTTAGACTGTGCCGCAATAATATGCTCCACTTCCTCACAAGCAAAATCTTCTTCAAATTTCACAATTAAAAGATATGGATTCTCCACAGTAATTTTGTTCACTAACACGAGTAGTACGAGACCAATTAGAACGGCACCGATTATAACAAGTGGAATAAATCCTGCACCGCAAAGAATCCCAGAAACTATTGCCCAGAAAATATATACTAAATCCATAGGATCTTTAATAGGTGTACGGAAACGCACGATTGATAGTGCACCAACCATACCTAACGATAACAGCACATTTGAACTTATTCCCATAATCACTAGTGCTGTTGCCATTGTCATAATGAGTAGCGAAATATTGAAGGAATGCGAGTAAATTACTCCGTTAAAGGTTTTCTTGTATACAGCGTAAATAAACAGGCCTACAAAGAATGCTACAACTAACCCTAAAAGTGAATCTATTAATGAAAATGATGTTGTTTTCTCTAAAAAGCTGGATTTAAAAATATCGTTAAATTTTATAGTATCCATTGTTTAATTCTCCTTTATACATACATACGACTAAGCTGATATTTCGAATATGCCTCAGCACGTGTATCTACTGATTGTAATAAGTACTTAATAATATCCGGCAAGTACTCATCGTATTTCACTTCTAAAATAACTAAGTTTGGCTCAAGTACATCAACCATCGGTAGCTTCGGATTAAACATATCTGTATTACGTAGGCTCGACTGTACTTTACTATCAAATGTGACACGCACATTTCCAAAGGGATAGATGTAAGCCTCACGCTCGTAATCGACAACTGTCATTGGTTTCAATTGGTGATACTTCATGTCCTTATATAAATCTTGAATTAACGCTCGTTCGTCTTCCTCCATCCAAGCATTATCCCCACCACGCATTTTTTCATATTCCTTTTGGGATATGGCACACTTCGTTTTAAAGGTTAAATTATTTCGTTTGCTTTTTCGCTCCAAATTTATAGTCGTAGTGGATTTACCGTAAATTCGTACTCGATATTTATCTCGATTGATATAACCCTCTTTTTTTTCATTTAGAACTTTGTTTTCAAAATTATCAAAGTATGTGCTGCGAATTAAATACTTACCATTCATCCCAGCATGCTTATCTCGCTGCATTACATGCTGTAGCTTAGTTTTTAGCAATGTATAGTCCGGATAGGAGATAGCCTGTTTAATCTCCTTTCGACCGTTAGGATTAAACGAGGTAAGAGTAGGCATATAGTTCACTCCTTACATTTTTTCTATTTTGTATTGCTCTTGTTTATCAGCTAACCAAGATGCGTATTCCTCATTTATGCGATCCTCCAGCACAGTCGCATAAACTTCATCTTTTACATCCTCGAATACGGCCTCTTCTGCAGGTACTTTTTCGGTTACTTTAATGATGTGATAACCTTCTGACGTTTGAACAATATCACTGACGCTACCTTTTTCAAGGCCAAATGCGGCTTCTTCAAATTTCTCATCCATCTGTCCTCGACTAATATAGCCTATTTCCCCACCAGCCTCATTCGTTGATGAATCGATTGAATATGTTTTTGCTAGCTCCGAAAAATCCTCACCAGCTTTTATTTTTGCTAGCACATCCTTTGCTGTTGCCTCATCCTCCAATAAAATATGGCTAGCTACAATCTCTTCCTTTTGTCCATAGCTATCCTTATTGTTTTCAAAATATTGAGCTACTTCCTCATCTGATATGTCAATGCTTTCAGCAATTACATTTTTGGTAAGTTGATATATGCGAATATTATCCTTCACACTCTGCTCTGTCAGTCCGTTCACCTCTAGTGCCTCTTGTAATGATTCTTCCCCACCATACGACTCGGCTAACTCCTTATACTCTTCCTGAATAGAGTCCTCGGATACAGAAACACCCACTTTCTTCGCCTCTAGTTCAACTATTTTATTGGTAATTAGTGTCTCTAGCACCTCTGTACCGTATTGTTCACGCAATGCGTCATCTAGTTCTGTTTGTAAAATCTTTTCACCATCAACCTTCGCCACATAATCGCTACTCTCACCACAACCGACTAGTAGTATTAATAATGCTGCAGGTAAGGTTATCATTTGGAAAAACCTTTTGTTTCCGGTCATCCTTGATCCCGTCCTTTCTTTTGGTTTCTCGTTTACAATGCTTACTATAAAGGCCTAATGTGTCAGTCAGATGTCAGCTTTACATTTCCTTCAAAAAAACTTTACAAAAAAAAGCTACCACGCCTTTTAGAGCGAAGTAGCCTTTTTCAGTGTTATTTCAAAGCATGTTCCTGATGAATTACTGTCAATTAGTCGTAAATCACCGCCTATAGATTGCGCCATCATTTTACTAAGTGATAATCCTAAGCCTAAGCCTCGGACCGCATATTTTTTATTTTCTCCTCTATAAAAACGTTCAAAGATAAATGCCTGATCTTCCTGAGGGATACCATGTCCTGTGTCCTTTACAGTAATGAAGACAGCATCCTCTTTTTCCACCAGCGTAATGATGACAATCCCTTCCTGCATTGCTTGCTTTGCATTCGTCAATAAATTAGTAACTATTTGCTGTATACGTACAACATCCGCCTGAACATCAACGGAGTCTGCAAGGAAATCCATTTGTATTTTTACATTTTCGTCATCCTGCATTACTTCCCATTGAGCTACAGCATCACGCACTAACTGATTAACATTCATTGTTTCAAGCTTTACTGGAATTGCATCTACCGCAAAATGATTATAAGCTAGCAAATCACCGACCATCGTTTTCATTTTCGTCGTTTCTACTAATGCCATTTGAATAAATTCACTAGCATCCTGACCTGTAACGACTCCATCTTTCACCGCCTGCAATAACCCACTAATTGACGTAACCGGTGTTTTTAGCTCGTGGGTGACGCCCGCTAATAATTCTGTTCGAGTCTTTTCTAATTGTTCTAGCTTATTCGCCATTTCTTTAAAAGAAGTAACGAGCTCATAAATTTCTTCTTCCTTACTATTTTGAGGCAAATCAAATGTATAGTTTCCTTCTTGCACTTGCTTTGCAGCTTCGGCAACCTGTTTTATTGGGTGTGCTAGACGTTTGGATAAAAAATAAATAGCACCCCACCCCAATACAGCAAGTGCTCCAATAAGTAATGCCAGTAGCCCGTATGCTTGGTTAACCTTCGTTAAATTCTCCTTTTTCTCTAAGACAAGCACCCAGCCAACTTCCTTATTGTCCCTTTCAAGTTTTCTTTTTACGACATATTGAACTAACTCTTGTCCCTCACTCGTTACAGTTATTTTCTTTGTCCCTTCTTCACCATCCAGTATGTTGGCAACATTTTTTTCACTTCCTGGAGGCATCGGTCGATTGCTACTTACTATATTGCCTGCCGTATCTACAACATATAAAACAGGATCAATTTCTCGCATAGTAGATCGCTCACGGTTACCAATAAACCCTGGAATACCGCTCATAGGTCCATTATTTTGGCTAGAAGTATCTGTTAGGCGAAATACAGTCTCGTCTGCTATAAATTCCATCATCTCTAGTCGATTTTGAAACGTCGTATGCCGAATCCATGCCGCAGAAATAAAAGAGATAATAGCTAGACCCACAAAGAGAGTTAATAAATAGCGACTTGTCCAATAGTTGCGTAAAGATATTCGCTTATTTTTTTTGAACACTTAGCTGATACCCCAATCCACGTAGTGTCTTTATTTCTCCCTCTTCCTCATCCCATTCTTTAAGTACCTTTCTTAGTCGCTTCACCGCTAAATCCACCGCTCTATCACTACCTTCATATTCCCAGCCCCAAACTTGATCAATAAGTTGGTCACGTGTAAATGTTTGGTTTGGATGCTCGGCCAAAAATAAAAGTACAGATAAATCTCTAGGCGTTAAGATGATTTCTTCTCCCTTAAGTAGCACTCGATGGGCTTTCATATCAATCTCTAACCCACCAAAGCGTTTTATTTCTGAAGATTCACGGCTCCCTTTAGCGCGCCTTAAAACCGCCTTGACTCTTGCCACTACCTCATCAGCAATAAATGGCTTTGCAATATAATCGTCTGCTCCTTGATCGAAACCCTCTAATCGATAATTTACATCGCCTAATGCCGTTAGCATGATCACTGGACAAGAGCTAACTTCTCTAATTTCCTTTAAAACTAACCAACCGTTTTTTTCTGGTAACATAATATCTAGTAATACTAAATCAGGCTGAACCTCTTGAAATATAGCCAATGCCTGACCGCCATTAAAACATTGCATAACATCATAGCCTACTTTTTTCAAATATGCCTTCAAAACTTGGCTAATTGCATATTCGTCTTCTACTACTAATATTTTTGCCATGCCCTTTCACCTCGTTACCAGTACATTCGTATTTTCATTATATCATCGGATTATGTCAGTTAAATGTCAGGGCCTAATGAGACTGTTCATACTTATAGTGGTGCATCAAATATCGAGCTATTTGCAATTTACATGGCTCTTCTATTGACAATGTCTTCCTAGGCGAATTATCATTGATTGCGAATGATAATCATTGATAATTCATTCGTATAGTTAACAAAAAAATGATTAGGGGGGAAAGCATGATTATTGTTACAAATCGTATTCAAGTAAAACCCGGCTTTGCTGCAAAAATGGCACCAAACTTTACAAAACCAGGACCTCTACAGCAGTTTGAAGGCTTCCATAAAGTGGAGGTATTAGTTTCAACTGATGATCCCACTTATGACGAAATGAGCGTCAATATGTACTGGGAGTCTAAAGAGCATTTCCAAGCTTGGCGTAATAGCGATGCATTCGCTGCAGCTCATCACCGTCCTGGACAAAGTGCTGAGGGAGGAAAACCTGAAAACAGTCCACTTATCGGTAGCAAAATAGTTATAGCTGAATTAGCTTCTTCGATTGAAGCATTACGCTAATTTTCAACTTCTTTCAGCAGGCTGAAAGAAGTAACAACTAAAATATCTTCTGATTCTATCTAAAAAAAGATCCTGCATTTTTGAAAATGCAGGATCTTTTTGAATTATTGCATGAAAATAACTAAAACATAGCCAAGTATTGATAAGCAAACCGAACCGATAAATCCTGCAATAAACGCCTTTACACCTAATTGTTTAAAGGTTTTTATCTCTACATTTAAACCTAGTCCAGCCATCGCCATCCCAATTAAAATATAAGCGATATTTACAAATGTTTGCGCTACATTAGCTGGTACAATTCCTAATGAATTAATAGCGCTCATCGCTAAAAACCCAAGAATAAACCACGGAATTATCGACAGTGAAAATCCTTCTTTTTCCTGCCCCTTTTCATTTCTCCGATATAAAATACCGATGACAATAGCTACGGGTACAAGCAATGCGACACGTGTTAGCTTCACAATAACTGCCATATCAATGGCTTCATTTCCACCAGCTGAGGCTGCTGCAATAACATGAGCAATTTCATGTAGAGTGCCTCCCGCAAAAATACCATATTCAGTAGGAGTTAAGTTAAATACAGAGTATAACACCGTGTAGACTAATGTGAATACAGTCCCTAATAATGCGACTATCGCTGCGCCCACTGCCGTTTCTTTTTCATTCGCTTTAATTTGAGGAGCAATAGCGACAACAGCAGCAGCCCCACAAATAGCTGTACCACAAGCTGTTAATATGCCTAGCTTCTTATCTACATGAAATACCTTCGTTAAGCCATATACAACCACTAAAGCAAATACTAGATTAATAAAAGCAATAAGAAAAACACTCGCTCCAGCATTGTAAATATCCGCTAAGTTTAAACGCATACCCAGAAAAATAATGCCGAGGCGTAATAATTTTTTACTTGAAAATGTTATGCCTGTTTGCCAAGAATCCTGCACCTTAAAGGCTGCTCTCCAAGCCATACCTAATATAATGGCAATGACAAGCTGCCCTAAAATTGAGAAGAAAGGAAATGTCGAAATATATTTTGCTACTAAGGCAATAATGAGTGTCAACAAGATCCCCTTCATAAACGCTGGGGTTTGGAAACTTTTTAACCTCTGCTGGCCATTATCCATGTTGTTCACTTCTTTCATCCTTGATAATTATTACTTTATTAAAAAGTTAATCATCAGTAAAATACATATATATAATCGTAATTATTAATATTTCTAATAATAGGAGTGGTAATATGCAATTTGATGCTTTAAAAACGTTCATCACACTGGTGGAGGTCAATAATTTTACGAAAGCCTCCGAAATACTTCATATTTCACAGCCAAGTGTCAGTTTACACATTAAAAACTTAGAACAAGAATTTCACACGACTTTATTTATCCGTTCACCAAAATCTGTACAAATCACACCAACTGGAGAAATTTTATATAAACGAGCAAAGCAAATGATGGCCATTGCCGAGGCAGCAAAGGAAGATATTTTAACCTATCACCATGAAATTCAAGGTACACTTGTGATTGGCGCTAGCTTTACCATTGGGGAATATATATTACCTCCTATCATTGCCAACTTGCAACAGCAATTCCCTCAGCTAGAGCTTCAAGTTATTATTGGCAATACGAAAGAAATCATTCAATATACAAAATTATTACAAGTCGATATCGGTCTTATTGAAGGACAAGCACACGACCATGAACTTCTTATTAAACCGTTTATGCAAGACGAGTTATTTATTGTCAGCGCGAGTAATCACCCTCTTGCAAAGGAGTCAACGATTACAGTTTCGGACTTACAGCAGCAAAATTGGGTTGCACGTGAAGAAGGCTCTGGCACACGTTATTATTTAGATCATTTATTTAGAGCAAATGGGCTCCAAGTACGTTCACTTCTTACTATTAGTAGCAATCAAGGTGTGAAAGAAAGCGTTATACAGGGGCTTGGACTTTCATTACTGTCCGCTAGTGTCATTGAGCGTGAATTAAAAAATGGCGATATAAAAATCTTACCCCTCGAGGAACAGCATTTTATCCGAACATTTTCTTATTTGTGCTCGCCTACAATAAAAAATAAACGCAATGTCGACATTCTTTTAGAGGCACTATTAAAAAAAGCTTAGCGACTAGTAATTCGCTAAGCTTCATGTTGTTGAAAAGCTATTATGTGTCAGAAGATATATACTATGTGAAGTGGTTGATTGGAGTGGAAACTGGGCGACTCCTTGGGGATCAGCAATAGAGGAACGAAGGCTTTATCACGTCCTGTGATAAAGCCTTCGTGACCAACATCGTGTTGGCCCGAGACCCTGCAGCGAAGCGGATGTTTTCTGTGCGAAAGCGTAGCGACAGCAACAACAAATGTTTTCTGTAGCGAAAGCAAAGCGGCAGCTACAAAGCGCCCAGTCGAACGGAAATCAACCTCTCGTTTTGCAGAAGAGCCATACTTTATTTAATGTGACATAGATTCCCTTCACCATTTTGGTTTTCAACACTACTCGCTAAGCTCACTTTATAATTCTTGGATTTAGACGTTTACGCTCCTGCTTATGCTCAATAATTTCTACAAATTTCAACGCTGCTCGAGATAAAGGTACGCTTTTCAAATAACACATGCCAATGCTCCGATTTGGTATACTTTCCGTTAATGTTAGCTCATATAAAAATCCTCGCTGCAAATAATCTTTAGAAAATTCTTTCGTTACACAAGCAATTCCTAAATTACTGCGTGCAAATTCCAGCACTAGATCATGTGAACCAAGCTCAAACTCAGGTTCAATGAAGATCCCTCTTGCAAATAAATAATCTTCTACATACTTTCTTGAATTTGATTTTTTCTCTAAAAAAACAAGTGGAAACTTTAACAGATCCTCAAAGCTTAAGCTTTTTGATGCCAACGTTTTGTACTTTTCGCCGCATACAAAAATATCCTGAACCTCGGTGCAAGCTGTTAACTGTAATGTCTGATCTTCTATCGGAAAATTACAAAGTCCTATATCAACCTCGCCAGATTTAATAAAGTTACAAATTTCCGAAGTCGTTCCATTTAACATTTGTAATTTGATATTTGGATACATTGTATGAAACGTCTCTAGATAAGGCATTAAAAAGAAACGAGAAATAGTGTCCCCTACTCCAATTTTCAACTGACCTGTTGTTAAATTTTTAAATTCTAGCAGTTTCTCCTCACCAGCATCTAAAAGGCCTAACGCTGAATTTGTATACTCATATAAAAGTTTACCTTCAGTTGTTAACGTCACTCCTTTAGGTGTACGGTTAAAGAGACGTGTACCTAGCTCCTTTTCTAATTGCATCATGGCTTGGCTAACAGCTGGTTGAGTCATATATAAATCTTTAGCTGCACTTGAAAAGCTATTATTTTTAGCGACAATACTAAAAACGCGATATAAATCTAATTTCCCTATCATATAAGCACCTCTTATAGCTATTATACGAACTATTAATTTTACTTATATCACTAAAGGAGCGTATAGTAAAACTATATTGGTTTTATTTAACATACATTTACCTATTTAATAAGGAGAGATTATTTTGGAACGTGTAGTTGGTACAGTAGTAAGAGGTCTTCGTGGTCCAATTATTAACGAAGGCGATAATATTGAGCAAATCGTTGTTGATACAGTATTAAATGCAGCAAAGATTGAAGGCTATTCCATTGAAGATCGTGACATTGTCACAGTAACAGAATCTGTCGTTGCGCGTGCACAAGGTAACTATGCATCCATTGATGATATCGCAACTGACGTAGCTGCTAAATTTGGCGATGATACTGTTGGTGTTATTTTTCCAATTCTAAGCCGTAATCGTTTCGCTAACTGCTTACGTGGTATTGCAAAAGGCGTAAAAAAGGTTGTTCTTATGCTTAGCTATCCATCTGATGAAGTTGGGAATCACCTAGTTGATATCGATGAGCTAGATGTCAAAGGGATTAATCCTTGGACAGATACTTTAACTGAGGTTGAATTCCGTGAGCATTTCGGCTATAAAAAACATACATTTACAGGTGTAGATTATATCGAATATTATAAAGAGCTGATCGAAGCTGAAGGTGCTACTTGTGAAGTTATCTTTTCAAATAACCCAAAAACAATTTTAGATTTTACGAAGAGTGTTTTAACTTGTGATATTCATACACGCTTACGTACGAAACGTATTTTAACGGCAAATGGAGCTGAAAAAGTATACAGTCTTGATAATATTTTATCTGTATCTAATAACGGTTCTGGCTTCAATGCGGAGTATGGTCTACTTGGTTCAAATAAAGCTACTGAAGATAGCGTAAAATTATTCCCACATACTTGCCAACCAATCGTTGATGGCATCCAAGCAAAACTCAAAGAAGCTACTGGTAAAACAGTTGAAGTAATGGTTTATGGTGATGGTGCATTTAAAGATCCTGTGGGCAAGATTTGGGAGTTAGCTGACCCAGTTGTTTCACCAGCTTTCACTGCTGGATTAGATGGCACGCCAAACGAAGTAAAGCTAAAATACTTAGCAGATAATGATTTTGCGGATCTTCGCGGCGAAGAATTAAAAGCAGCAATTTCTGAGTATATCCAAAACAAAGACGAAGATTTAACTGGGCAAATGGCAGCTCAAGGTACAACACCTCGTCGTTTAACAGACCTAATTGGTTCACTATCTGATCTAACTTCTGGTTCAGGTGATAAAGGAACACCAATGATTTATATTCAAGGTTATTTCGATAACTATACAAAGTAATTTCCAAAAAAAGTGCGAGCTAGTTGCTCGCACTTTTTCTATTGAAAGATTCATTAGCTATAATATTAATTCACTTTTGAAACACTAAATATTACACCAGCAGCTTGATCATATTTTAAATTATAACGAATCTTATTTTTCTCTACAGTTGTTTCATTCTTTTGATATTCATAACTTTCGTCAAACAAACGTAAATCCTTCAAAACAGCGCCAATCTCGTTTTGGTTTAAGATGGGGTTTGTCATACCAATTAACAACCCCATAGAAAGTATGATATCCATCCCTTCGCCTTGCCCCACCATAACCAACTCATGTACTGCGCCTTTTTCATCAATATTTTCAATTAAAGTAATATCCTTACCCAACTTCGAAGTAATTGTTTCTTCTTCTTTTTTTATATTTTCAAGAGAATACGAGAAGTCTAGTTTTTTAATTTCTTTATTGAATGCCTCTATAAATTCTTCTTGGTTACTATAAAGAGGCAGCGTTGTTGCCATTCCAATTATCATCGGAGAGACAAAGTAGACACCGGCTATTGCGGTAGCTATAGTACGTTTCATTTTAGTAAGACGTCCCTGTTTCCACATAAGAAATACACCCAAAGGAGGAAAAATAATTAACCAAAACCACATAAACCAAGCTGTTTTAAAAATCGGGGTTCTAAGTTTTAACTCTGATTTATGCAGCATCTTTCTTTCCCCCTTTTAACAATTCTTCAATGTTAACATTAAATATAAATTTCCTAGCATTATCTGTACCCTCATGTAAGGAGTCTTTTAATATATTTACAATATTTTCATCATAATGTGAGTTGTTTTCATCTTCCATTAAATGATTAAAAAGAGACGTCCCTTCAAAATCCGTTGTCTTAATATCAAAACTTTTTAGTAGTAATTGTTCGCCTTGTATTCGCTGGATTTTCTTTTGATATTGTGAGATTAATGTTGGCGTTTCTGTTTTTTTGACCAATAATTTATAAAGCTTTTTAGCATCCCCATACTGCTTTTGGTGAAATGCTTCTTCTGCATCACTCGTTAAAGACTCTACCGTTTCATTATAAAAAGATTTAATTTTATCTAAATCTTTTATCTTCTGAGCCTCTTGGATAAAGCTGAAAGTTTTTTCGTACTCTTTTTCATCTCTAGCATTTGTTGCTTTATAAAGCAATTCATTGATTTTCTCGTTCTCTTCTATTTGTTTTAATAAACCATTAGCCTTTAGCTTAATCTCGTCGCTAGCATGTCGATTTTCTTTTATATAAATCGCATAATCTTTAGCTATTGAATAATCCCCTGCATTACTCTTAGATTCAGCCAACTGATAAATAGCATTCATAGATTTTTGAACAAGGCTATCTGTCTTACTACTACTTTTATTCAATTCATAAATCTTTTCAAGTTCAGTAATAGCTTTCTTATATTCTCCACTATTATATAAATCCGTTGCTGTTGTGTAATAGTTTTCCGCCTTCACTTGATCCTCATCCACTTTTGGCTCTGGTGTTGAGGTTACAGATTTTGTTGGGGTAGGTTTTGATGTACTACCGCTACTACTGGATGTACCACTACTACCGTTGGACGTACTACCACCATTATGATAATGATACTCTCCATTTTTTAATCCCCATTTTGCACAGTTAGTTCGACAGGTATGCCCTCCATTACTATCAGTTCTGCCTGGATGGGCACTTGCTGTATACGGTGGCAGAAGTAAAAAACAGCATGCTAAAATACTAATTATCGACAAATAACCATTTCTCACCATTTTTACCTCCCATTTATAATATTTTCTATATTTTATCTTATATCATGTTTCCCATGACGTATAGTACGATTTTGCCATTCTCCATTCCGATCTAAAAAAATTAAATAATATAAGTGAGAAATGGGAGTGCGTTTAATTTTTGAGAAAAAAGTCTAAAAGACGGTAGCTATACTAAATTATTTATTTAAAAAAGTAATACTTCTCCACGAAGCAGAAGGTTAATCTATCCTGTTCATAGAAAAACCCCCTAAGTATCCTTTTTACATTGTCTACTTAGAGGGAATATATTCTATTATGCCTTTTCATTTAGTGAGGTTGACAGGAATCGAACCTGTAAGTCCCTATTCAAGGGACTCGCTGCCACTGCATACTTCCTCATATTTGTTATATATTATTAATTTCGTGTTAAAGAATTACATTGTTCTCAGTCCTTTTGTTTTATAGTAGATTCAATCTTTTCAAATAAAGCTTATTTCAATTGATTAGGAATCACTTCTTCATTTAACCAATGTTCGTTTGTTCGAACATGATTCTGTCTCACAAATTTCCCTAGGTTATATCGAAAATCATCATAATGGAAGGCATCCGCATTTCTAATAACATACCCTTCCTGCTCACCCCCAAGAAGTGATCTTCCTGTAAACGTCTTCTTTATTTTTTCTTCATCGAAAATACCTCGATATAATACAGGTACCGTTTCAATCCCCCATTCAGCTGCATAACGAACTGTTTCATCCCAGCTTAAACAAATATTTTTTTCGTTCCAAATACTAAATAAATAAAAGTAACTAGTTAACTCATTGTAGTAAATGGAGTGCTTGGCATAAATATTTTCGCCACATAATCTCCAACCTTCTGGAATCTGGAAGGCAAATGTAGCATGAAACGTTTTCACCCAATGCCTCGACGGATGATCTCCTGAATTTAAGCTTCTAGCATGCATATAGTTTTGATAAAGTGTTGTTCCTTCCCCGTCTAATTTTTCGGTTACAACTACCTCTTTTCCAATAAAATGATCAACATTTTTAGCAACCTTGTCATCATGTGTATATCCTCTACTCCACGGCAAATGAAAGCTTCTTGGATACTTCATCAAATTGGTCATAAACTCACTTCCTTTGTTTACATCTACTTCGCAAATTGATCTGCTTCACGAAAGAAATAAAGCTTTGTTAATAAGTCACCATCTAATAAATGATAAATCTTACTTGATCCCCTATCGCCCCCATATTGAATTAACATATGAAATTGCACTAAATTAACAACCTTTAAAACAAAGTCTTCTTCAAAGCCAAGCTCTAATAAAAAATGGCATACCATTTGAGCAGATACATTTTCATGTCCATAATATCCATATCTTTGTTGTAATTCTTTATATTTTTTACAAAACGGTTTGCCTACATCATGGAATAAAGCAGCTATTTGTAGCGCTAACTTGTCACTCTCCATATAGTATTCGTTCATATATTCATAAACAAAATACGTATGCTGGCAAAGTAAAAATTGATGATAAGGATTTTCTTGATTAAATTGATAAATCTCTTTAAATGGTTGGACCTCTCTCAACTTTTGAAAAAGCTCTTCATATGTGGGTTCGCTTTGGATTAGTGAAAGAAATTGCTCTTTTGAGATTTCATATGGACTCGCTTCATGTACAATATGCACCTCTTCAAACCCTTCTCCCAATATCGGAAACTCTAAATTCTTTCTCATTTTATCCATTATCACTAACGGAACTTTTCTCTTTCTTTGTTGATTTCTTGATACACACAAAGTATAAGGAGTATCAAAATAATAGCATGCAACCTTCACATTACCAGACAATTTACTCAGTGCAAACATCCTGCGTTCCCGTTCGATATTTGTCGCATCAACAATGACAGATTGACCTTTAGCCACAAATTCATTTAAACGCTCGTACAAAACACGAAATACTATTCGTGTTTTTTGTCTTGAAACGTCACCAAATAACTCTTGACGTATAGCATCACTTGAAAGAATAACTGCATTTTCGCTTTTCGCTAGCTCTTTAACAAACGTACTCTTGCCACTTCCAGGTAACCCAACTGTAAATATCACCTTCATTTTTTCTCACCCCCTTTCAAGTGTCTATATCGTTTCTAGAAACATATTCTTTAGTTAGCAATTAACGACTTCCCCCCTTACTCATGAAGCTGTTTTTATCAAAATTCAATCATCAACTTAACTCTAACGTATAGGGATTAATTTTTGAGGGTAAAAATGATATAAATCCGACATAACATTTTTTGAAATGTATACCATGAACATAAGTCGAGCAGAGGCTGAGCGACTTCTCGGGTCACGGATGGGCCCTGGAGCGAGCAAGTACGAGAACGGCTACTAAGAACACCACACCTCACCAGGAACCTAAGGAAAGCGTCCTGTTGGAACGGAGATCAACCTATATACATGATGTCATACCAAAATTTCGGAAACTATCCATAAAAAGCAACATTCTTCAAAAGGGACAATTTGACTACAAAAAAAGACTGCTCCACCTTTTGCGGAACAGCCTTTTTTATTAAAAAATTGATTTTCTCTTATAACTTTATTATATCATAAATTTGCCAAAATTACTAGACTATACTTCTTTCTGAAATAGCTGTATGATAAATTTCCCGATTCTAAATCCATATTGAAAGGAATGTGAGTAACATTGGAAAAGCAATATGAATGGACAGAAGAAAAACAGTATCTTGCTCTTTGTTTAAACACAGTTGATCATAAAAAAGAGGAGTTACTACAAAAAGAAAAGGCTGTTAAAGACAATGTTTTAGCGTTAAAGAAAACCTTTTGGGACGACGTTAGAGTGAATTTAGATACGCCTGAGGATATAGACGAAACCTTTTATGCTATCAAACAACAGGCAGAGCTCTTATCTGATTCCCAGCATGCTCAGCAACGTGTCATCAAGGATGTAAAAATTTATGACCGTTTACTGCAATCACCCTATTTCGCTCGCATTGATTTTTTACAGGATGATCATAACGAACCTTTAAAGATTTATATCGGTGTAGCAACCTTAATGGATGAAGAGAATGAAAACATACTAATTTACGATTGGCGAGCCCCTATATCAAGTATGTATTATGATTACACCCCTGGCCCCGCTACTTATGAAACGGCGACTGACGAAATTCAAGGTGAGATGCTTTTAAAACGGCAATTTATCATTAAAAATGGCCAATTACAATCGATGTTTAATACAGGTTTAACGATCGGTGATGACTTATTACTCGATATTCTCGCTCAAAATGCAAACGAACATATCCGCAGCATCGTAGCAACGATTCAAGCTGAGCAAAATAAAATAATTCGACATGTCAGCACTCCTTATCTAATCGTAGAGGGTGTCGCGGGTAGTGGAAAAACGGCTGTTGCTCTCCAACGTGTTGCTTATTTGTTATATCATTATCGAGACCAAATTACTGCTGATCAAATTTTATTGATTACACCTAATCAGCTCTTTAATCAATATGTTCATACCGTTTTACCGGATTTAGGTGAAGACAATATGCAGCAATTAACCTTCTCCGAATATGCAACAAAACGTTTAGGTCGACAGTTCCAATTGGAATATCCTTATGAGCAATTGGAGTCACTTTTAACAGAGCAAGATGACTCACTCTACCAAATGAAGCTTTCGATTATTTCTTTTAAAGCTAGCCTCCAATATCGAGAATTGATGGACAAATATATTGAGCACCTTACAAATGAAGGTTTGCTGTTTAAAAATATTGTTTTTCGCGGAGAAAGAATTATTACAGCTCAAGAAATTGCTGAATACTTTTATTCGTTCAACGCCACAATGCCTATCCCAAATCGACTGCAGTTAGTGAAAGAATGGTTATTACAACGATTATCGAAAATTGAAAAAGCAGAACGGGCAAAAGAATGGGTAGAAGAAGCCAGTGAACTTTTAGACATTGAAGAATATACAAAAACCTATAGCGAGCTTTTACATGAAGGTCGATTTTCAGAAAATTCTTTTGATGATTTCGAGCAAGAACGCAAGAAATTAGCCATCCAAATTGTCAAAAAACAGTTCAAGCCACTTCGTCAATCTGTGAAACAATTAAAGTTTGTTCACATATTAGGCATTTATCGACATTTGTTTGAGATGAACTATACGATTCATCAGCAATTACAGAACTTTTTGCCCGACCATTGGGAAGAAATCTGTCAACATACACTCCCTAATTTAGCAAAGCGCATTATTTCATATGAAGATACCGCTCCATTTTTATATTTGCAGGACAAAATAGAAGGTCAACGAACAAATACGATGATTCGCCATGTTTTAGTTGATGAAGCACAAGACTATTCTCCATTTCAGCTATTTGTATTACAACAATTATTCCCACGTGCACGTATGACTATATTGGGCGATGGACATCAAACCATCCATCCTCATACCTTTAAAAACCCTTCCCTGCTAACGCCACAATTGTATGGTGAACAAGCAGAAAAAATGATATTGACGAAAAGTTATCGCTCAACAAAACAAATTATTCAACTAACTTCGAAGATTTTACATGAAGGCGCCAAAGTAGAAGCCTTTAATCGAACTGGTCCCGAACCGACTATCACGATTGTTCCAAACGAAATAGATTTAATTGAACAGCTTGTCGAAAAGATTAACAGTTTGTCCCTAAAGTTCGAAACAATTGCAGTCATCTGTAAAACAGAGCATGAATGTACAATGGTTTTTGAACAAATGAAAGACCAAGTAGATCTTCAACTCATTACCCATGATACAAATCAATTTAAAAAAGGAATTTTACTGTTACCTGCTTATATGGCAAAAGGAATTGAATTTGATGCTGTCTTGCTATACAATGCTTCCGTAGCTAATTATTCTAGAGAAACAGAACGTAATTATTTCTACACAGCTTGTACACGAGCTATGCACGAATTGCATGTCTACTCAATTAATGAGTTAACACATTTTTTAAAGCTTTAATTTCAAAAAAGAGAATCCACAAGCTTCCATGGAAGGCTTGCAGATTCTCTTCTTTTATCATTTAAGTTAAATGTAGTAAGTATAATCCTCTGGAATAACACGTTTTAAGAATTTTTTCGTGCGCTCCTCTTTCGGATTAACAAATATATCATGAGGATTTCCTTCCTCTACTACGACACCACCGTCCATAAAAATCACCCGGTTTGCTACGTCTTTTGCAAAGCCCATTTCATGTGTGACCACAAGCATTGTTGTTCCTTCTGCTGCAATGTTCTTCATAACCTGAAGGACTTCTCCTACTAGCTCTGGGTCAAGTGCAGAAGTCGGTTCATCAAATAAAATAATATCAGGATTTAATGCTACTGCTCGTGCAATACCAACTCGCTGCTGCTGACCTCCTGACAATTGACTTGGATAGGCATCATATTTTTCTGATAAGCCTACTTTATCAAGCGCCTTTTTGCCAACTTCAATCGCTTCTGCCTTCGGAATTTTACGTCCTATAATAAGCCCTTCTGTCACATTTTCTAGCGCTGTTTTATTCGTGAAAAGATTGTAGTTTTGGAATACAAAGGCTACACGCTGACGAATCGAATGTACGTCCTTCTTCTTCACATTTTGAAAATCTACTTGGATATCACCAAATGTCGCATGTCCTTGGTCAGCCTTCTCTAAAAAGTTAATGCAACGTAATAATGTTGTTTTTCCTGAGCCGCTTGGGCCTAAAATAACAACAACATCGCCTTTATCAATGGCTAAATCGACACCCTTTAAAATTTCATTGTCTCCAAATGATTTATGAATATTTTTAATTTCTAACATACTCGTTCACCCCTTAGGCTTTTGCCACTTTGAATTTACTTAAATGTTTTTCATATCGTTTAAAGATGTATTCAACTGTACTACATAAAATTAAGTACACTATGAAAATATCAATATATGCTTCTACGTAATTGTAGCCAACATTTGCAGCCACCTTAGCCTTTAATGTAATTTCAGGTAAGGACATTGCATAGCCTAAAGACGTCGCTTTAATGAGATTGACTGTAGCCGTACAAATATTTGGCATAGCTACTACTAAAGCCTGCGGAATAATAATACGGCGATAGGCTTGAAATGTTGTTAAGCCTACTGCATGAGCAGCCTCTAGCTGACCTTTTTCAATCGTACTTAAAGCAGAACGAAATACCTCAATTAATATTGCCGTTGTACTAAATGCGAAGACGATAAATGCATACCAAATCGGATTGATTTTATAAATATCGTAGGCAATATTATATTTTTCAAAAATCATTTTAAGTAGTAATGGGATACTACTATAAATAATAAAGATTTGAATGATTATAGGTGTACCTCGGACAAAGGAGACATAAATTTTGGCTATATGATGGATCACTGGGATTTTATTGATTCTTGTTAGTGCTAGTAGAAAGCCAAGTGGTAAAGCAACGAGCATAGCAACAATTGTCACAAGGAGTGCGATAGGTACACCTGATAATGCAACAAAAAATGTTTCAACTAAAAATTGATAATTCATGGTTTCGCCTCCTTACGTTGTTTCTAATGTCTTTTTCCCCTTACCAAAGAACTTTTCTAGCATAGCGAAGAATTTTTCTATAATAATCGACAGCACCCAATAAACAATCGCTAAAGCAATATATATTTCTAATGCATGTGCATTAATGTTACTTGCAATAATTAAATTTGCCTTTCCGACAATATCAATTAAGCCGATTGTATAAGCGAGCGCCCCTTCTTGTAATAAGGCAATCATTCCATTCCCAAAGTTCGGTAAAGCGATAACGAGTGCCTGCGGGAAAATAATACGTCGATAGGCCTGAAATGGCGTTAATCCCACACTAACAGCCGCTTCAAATTGCCCTTTATCAATCGCTAAATAAGCAGAACGAATAACTTCCGACATAATCGCCGCAAACTGCAAAGTGAACGTTACGACTACGAAAATGGCTGTTTCGATTGAATGGAGATTGATGCCGAAGTTTTCCGCTAACGCTGGAACACCATAATATACGAGGAATAATAAGACGATAGATGGTGTACAACGCATAATCGTTGTATATAAGTTCGCTAATTTTCGCAGCAATTTTATTGAACTTAACTTGGCAGCCGCTAATAGTAAGCCAAATATTGTGCCTAGTACAATGGAAGAACCCGCGACTAAAAAGGTAACTTTTAAAAACGGTAATAATACAGGAATTGAGTTCCAAATGTATGATGCATCAAAATACTTCTCCATTTCCTCACCAACTTCTATATAAATGTACAATAAGAGGTGTGTTGATTAGCTATTTTTAATTACTAAAATTAAGTAGAAGACGCTGATTTCCGTTACGGGCTACTTGCTTTCTTGCGGGCGAGCGACGAGCCGCTTCCTTCGCTCCGCTCCGTGCAGGGTCTCGTCTGTCTTGCTTTCCTGCGGGAGTCAAGTAGCCCTTCACTACAATCAGCTAAATATGCTCATATATAAGGCAAATTATCAACAAAAAAAATCCCTTTCCCCCAATAATTAACAAACATTTTTCCCTAATCAACACACCTGATACAATAATTCTCTTTTTATTAATAAAGACTGCTGAGTATACTGACTCAACAGCCTTTTATTTAGTAGTAGCTGCTAGCACTTTCCCTTCTAAAGAGGGGTCTTCTTTGATCAGCTACCGCCTATTAGCGCTTCACAGAATCTAACACTTCAAATAAATCTCGACCGTAAAACTTAGTGCTTAATTCATTTGTTTTCTTTTGCTCTTTAATTTTTGCTATAGCTTTATCGTAAGCATCTGCAAATTCTTGTTCCTTTTTATTGAACAGCGGCCATGTTTTGATAACGTCAAATTCGTTGTAAACTACATCATCCTTTAAATTATGATATGGGCCATCTTCTGCCAAAACTTGTTGTTTAAATGGACCTTCAATCATCACACCACCATCGACACGTTTTTCATTTACCCATTGCACAACATCGACAGTAAATGCATCTCCAGCTTGTAATTTCACTTTATTGTCTGGGTTGGCTTTATTATATTCATCAATAATTGTGTATTGGGCATTATTCGCAGCAATTGGTGCTAATGAATAACCTTTTTTCGCAAAGTCGGCTAATGTTTTCACACCCTCGTCTTCTTTACGTAATACTAAGCCCGCACTACTTAAGCCTAAAAATTCTTTTGGGAAAATAAACTTTTCAGTACGTTCTTGCGTAAAGAAGGCATTTTTTATCCCTACTTGATATTTCCCTTGCTCAACACCAATCAGTAAATCATCACTAGTCGTCCCTACAAATTCAAACTTATAGTCAGGTAACATTTCATCTACTAGCTTCATGACTTCCACATCGTAACCTGTTGGATTTCCGTTATCATCAATATAACTAATAGGCTTAGATGCCTGATCATATGCAACCTTCACTGTACGTACTTTCGCGCCATCCTCTGAGTCTTTATCTGAAGCTTCACCTGAATTACAGCCCGCTAAAATAGCAAGTGAAGCCAATCCGATTGCTGCCAATTGGAAAATCTTTTTCTTTTGTTTAAACATATGTCATTTCCCCTTATTCTCCATTGTTTTGTAATTGATGTTCAGTCGATTTTTGTTGTTCAATTGCTGCCTTTGCCAATTTAATAATTGTCATATCATCCATCGGTGGATTATGAAGTCCTGCACGAACATTTCGATAGTAGCGCTGTAATGGATTTGTTAATTGTAGGCTTTTAGCTCCTACTACACGCATTGCCTTATCGACGATTTCAATCGCCAAATTTGTTACCGTATGCTTAGCAACTGCCATTTCATTTACCAAAAGCTCACGTCTAGCTGGGTCATCATAAGCTTCGGCAACCCCATACAGTACAAAGCGCGCTTGATATAGCTTCAATTCAATATCACCTAGAAGTTGCTGCACATTTGGTAATGTACTAATTGGAGCATTTAAACTATTAGGTTGATAATGATTGGCAAAATGCAGTGCATAATCACGAGCTGCCTGCGCAATCCCTAAGTATGTTGCTGGTATATGTAGCATCCAACCATTTATCTTGCCACCACTGGGGTGACCCGGTAACTCTACTAAATGATTTGAAGGGACTATCACATCTTTTAAAACTAGGTCATGACTGCTTGTGCCTCGCATTGCAGACATTTCCCAGTTTTCTTCAATTGAAAGCCCCTGGGCATCTTTATGAATAAGGAAGTAACCAATTTGATTTTTCTCCTCAATCCACGCTGATGTTAAGAAGTAATCTAGTACCGGGGAGGCTGTCGTAAAGATTTTACGTCCATTTAAGAGCCAACCTGCCTCTTTTGACACAGCATTTGTTCCTGGTCGCCCTCCACGTGTTGGACTACCAGTTGCCGCTTCACTCGCAGCCCTATTTATAATTGCTCCGTTCTTTATTTCCTGAGCAAATGAACTTAGTAAATCGTCTGTCCATAGCTTTTTCTCATATAGTTCGCCTATAACACCTAATGTCCACCCTAGTGAGAGTGAAGCATTCTCGTCGTAGCTTGCTAACGTTTCTTGAACGAGTACCAAATCATAGACTGATAATCCTTCACCGCCATATTCTTTCGGTAAAGTTAGTTTTGGATAACCAATTTGCAGAAGTAGTTTATGCGCTTCGAATGGAAAACGAGATTGTTCATCTACTTCTTTAGCCTCAGCCTTGATTGGCTCAGAAATAGATGCTAGCTGATCTAGCCAATACTGCTGCTGCTTTGTTTTAATAAATAAATTCTTCAAGAAAATCTCCTTCTTCCCAAAATATATAAAACATATATACTTACTAAGAATTAAAGTTGTAAAAAAATCTCTACTACGTATTAGTAGCGAGAGGATGCGTGGTACTGAATTTTCTGATTCGTTGACACTTATAATACTTTTCGCATTTAAAAATGTCAATGGGTTAATTACAAGTTTTTTTATAAGCTTTATATCCATTACTAACACGTCTTCTTTTTTCACCAAGCCATGTTTACAACATATGCTAAAACTAAAGAAAGAGGTGCATGTATGACTAATAATATGAATCCATCCTTAAATAATATGCCTATTTCAACTATGACCCCTCAGGTTATTCAGACGAAATTTGGAGATATTAATGGAGATGGCTTACTTGAAACTGTTCTTTTGATGGGGACTAAAACTCCAGATAGCCCTTTGTGGAAAGACCTAACGCTTGCTATTTTTTACGGACAGACGCACCAATTCGAAAAAATAATGCTAAAACAAAGCGTTGGCTATAATCCAACTATATTTTTAGGTGACTTTACAGGCAATCACCTAGAAGATATTCTAGCTATTTCTGACACAGGAGGTAGTGGAGGCATTATCAACGGGGAAATATTTGCCTCAATAAACGGCAAAATTCGCTCAATTTTTGATGCAATTTCTTTTAATAATAAGCTAAAGTACAGCGTTAATTATCAAAATCAATATAAAGTAGCCGTTCGTAGCATGAATCCCAAAAAGCAATATATCATCGATTTACAATACAAGGGTCCGGATTATTTAGCAGAAATTTATAATCAAGACGGTACACTAAAGCAGCCTATTGAAGGATGGGTTGATCCAATCAGCGGATTGTACCCAGTGGACTATGAACGTGATGGCATATATGAGATTTTAGCGTATCAGTCTATAGCAGGCCGATTTCATGCCGATGGATTAGGGTATGTAGAAAATATTTTGAAATGGGATGGCCATGAATTTATCGTTGACCGTCAAACTGTAGGGATTTTTGGAGAAGATATAAAATAAATTACGTGCACTTATATAGGGGAAAAAGCAAAAATCTGTCCGATTTCCGCATAGAATAATCGAAATTGGACAGATTCGAACTTACTTTTTCTACTGATGGGACAAGGTTTATTTTTCTACTAATGCAAAATAATTATTTTCGTGATCAGCAAAATTAAAAACCCTACCCATTGGCATCATTACTAAATCTCCTACTTTAACGCCCTTTGCTTGAAAATCCTGATATAAATTTTCTATATGATCGGCATAAAACATAATAGAAGGTGTCCCTAAATTTAATTCAGGCTGCATTTTCGCAATGATTTCTTTGTTGTGTAGAACAAGGGTAGTTTGAGCTTCTTTAGTTGGAGCAATTTCAATCCAACGTACTCCTCCCTCTTCCTGGTCAGCAACTACAACAAATCCAACTTTTTCTGTCCAAAACTTCACAGCAGTTTCCTGATCATTTACATATAACATCACTTGTCCAATTTGTCGAATCATGAAAACAATCCCCCTCTTTTGAGCATTAGTATATATCAAAAAGTAGCTTTATATGTCATCTAATGATTATCGTTTCAAAATATTATTTCTTATATCTACAATTAATGAACAGTTATTACAAAATACTTAACTTTTATTTTATTTTTGATAAAATGAGCCTAGTCGTCTATTATTTGCCTTAATCGGTAAAGTATATACTTTTCACCATACATAGGGTGTCGATTATCCGATGAACCTCTTAGGACAATAGGAGGTTGGTCACAAGGGCGTTATTACATCCAATTTTCGGTGATAAGACAAAGTATCAAATACTAAATTATAGTGAGGATAATTCAAGTGAAACAACTAAGTTTAAGGAAAAAGCTCATTTTTTCATTTTTAGCAATGCTTCTCATCCCAACACTGTTAATTGGAATTGTGTCTTACCAAAGTGCTGGAAAACAAATTTCAGAAGAACAACAAGCAAGCGCAGCCGAAAGTGTGCGCATGCTTAATACGAATATTACTAACACGATTGAGCCAAGAGTGAAGGACATTCAATATTTTACTAAAAAGCTCAATCAATCTTATTTACAAGAAGGTAAAATTCCAGAACTTAAATCTCTTTTCAAAGAATACATCAATATGCATCCAGAGGTGGAGCTAATTTATATTGGAACCTCTGATGGCAGACTACTAGATGAGCCTGCTCAAAAATACCCTAGTGGGTTTGATCCGCGTACGAGACCTTGGTATAAGCAAGCTTTAGATAACAAAAACCAAGTATCTATTACAGCTCCATACATTACACAAACTACAGGTGATATCGTTCTTACGATTACTCAGGCTTTACCAGATGGCTCAGGGGTAATAGGGTTAGATTTAAATATATCTAAACTTAGTACCATCACGAATGATATACGCATAGGAGAAACTGGCTTTGCTTCACTTTTAGATGGCAATAAAATTTATATTGCCCAACCAGATAAAGAAAGTGGCTCTGAAGCAACAGAAAGCTATATTACTAAAATCTATGAACAAGATAGTGGTAGCATTATAGAAAAAGATCGTCAGCTACAATTTGTTACAAATAAGCTAACAGGTTGGAAAGTTGTTGGTACAATGTTTACAGCCGAGGCTGCAAAAGCCGCTGCTTCGACCTTTAATATCAACTTAATAATCATCGCTGTTTCTATTATTGTTGGCATTATTTTTATGCTATTCATGATAAAATCGATCGTTAATCCGATCAATCGACTTAAACAAAGCGCTATAAAAATTAGTGAAGGCGATTTAACAGCGTTTATTGACATTCATTCTAAAGACGAGATTGGACAGCTAGGGGAAGCCTTTATCGCAATGAAGGTTAACTTAAAAAAACTTATTCGCAACGTCGATCAAAGCTCCCAACACGTACAGACTTCAGCACATGGATTATCTGCGAATGCCGAACAAAATATAGCTGCTTCAGAACAAGTTACTAACGCTATGCAACAGGTTGCTATCAGTACAGAAAAACAAACAACTGGCATTGACCAAAATGCTGTTTCTATTGAGGAAATCGCAAAAGGAGTCGTCGAGGTCGCTGATAGCTCTATGCAGGTTTCAGATTTATCTAGCCATGCTATAAAATTGGCCGAAGAAGGTGGCCAAGCAGTCGAACAAACTGTTAATCAAATGATTTCTATTCATGAATCTGTGACACAATCAGATACGATGATTAAATCACTTTATGATCGAACAAAAGAAATCGGGTCTATTTTAGAAATTATTAGTGCTATTTCAGATCAAACAAATCTACTTGCCCTTAATGCTGCTATTGAGGCAGCGCGAGCTGGAGAGCATGGGAAAGGTTTTGCAGTAGTTGCCGATGAAGTGCGCAAGTTAGCAGAGCAATCCCATCAATCAGCAGAGCAAATTTCTGCACTGATTACTGGCATTCAGCAAGATACGGCTAAATCTGTTCAAACAATGATTAAGGCTTCAGCGGATGTCCAGGATGGTTTACAACTAACAGAAGATACAAGTAAAAAATTTGCAAACATTATTAAGAGTCTACACGATATTGCTCCGAAAATGGAGGATATATCTGCATCCGCTCAGGAGATGTCAGCAGTAGTCGAAGAAGTTTCTGCAACAGCTATCGAGCTAACTGATCATGCTAAATTAAATGCAGCAGCGTCAGAGGAAGTTGCCGCTTCAACTGAACAAACGTTGTCCTCGATGCAGGAAATGGCTGTAGCCTCAAAAGCACTTCTCGACATGGCTGATGAATTACAAAGCTATGTGAATCGTTTTAAATACTAAAAAGAAAAGCACGATGTTAATGGAGATTTTCCAAACATCGTGCTTTTCAATATTAATTTCTTTCAGCAATTATTTTCTGTAGCGACAGCTACAATTATGCCGAGGCATAATTGCTCTTTATTTATTTTCCTCATAACTAAATTGCCATTCTATACCGAATTTATCAGTAAGGGAGCCGTAACATTTACTCCAAAACGTTTCTTGTAGCTCCATTTTAACCTTGCCACCATCTTTAAGACCGTCAAAAGCTTTTCGCAGCTGAGTCTCATCGTCTGAGACAACGGCTAACGTTATATTGTTTCCAGTCATGAATGGATTGCCTGGAAATGTATCTGAGAACATTACAGTGCTACCAAAAATCGAAAGTCGCGTATGCATCACAAGATCTTTTGCTTCCTCTGGTAATGGATAATTTGGGTTTTGTGGTGAATCTCCAAATGTCATAATTTCAGGCTTGTTCGCATTAAAAACTTTCTCATAAAAAGATACAGCCTCTCGACAATTTCCATTAAAAATTAAATAGACCTCTACTGCCATTCCCAACACTCCCTTTGTCATTTTTCGAAACAATTCTATTTTACATGGATAGCAAATAGTAATACAAATTTTAGATAAAACTAATTAAAAACTCCTTTTCCTCTTTTGAAGAATCATAATAGATCTTACTTCCTTACAAAAATTTGCAGAATTTTAACCTTACTTTTATCTTTTTTAACAATTGCTAAAACTTATATTTCGCTTAATTCCTGTTCTTTCCTGTTATTTTTTTATTTATTTAGATAAAAGCTTTGACATTTACTCAAAAATAATGTAAATTACCAAATGACGAACGATTTAAATTAAAACTTAAAAAATATTCGTATTTTAGGAGTGTTTATAATGGATAACGTATTTGACTATGAAGATATTCAACTAATTCCCGCAAAATGTATAGTAGAAAGTCGCTCAGAATGTGATACTTCTGTTACTTTAGGTGATCATACATTCAAACTTCCTGTTGTACCGGCAAACATGCAAACAATTATCGACGAAAGTCTTGCTGCGAAGCTTGCTGAAAACGGTTACTTTTATATCATGCACCGTTTTAACCCAGAGACACGTATCAATTTCATTAAAGATATGCAAGCTCGTGGATTAATTGCATCTATTAGTGTTGGTGTGAAAAATGAAGAATATCCTTTTATTGAAGAATTAGCTGCTGCTAATTTAGTGCCTGAATTTATTACAATCGATATTGCACATGGTCATTCAAATGCTGTTATTCGTATGATTCAACATATCAAAAAACATCTACCAAATAGCTTTGTTATTGCTGGTAATGTGGGTACACCTGAAGCAGTACGTGAACTTGAAAACGCTGGTGCAGATGCAACAAAAGTTGGTATTGGACCAGGTAAAGTATGTATTACTAAAATCAAAACTGGTTTTGGTACAGGTGGTTGGCAGCTTGCTGCACTACGCTGGTGTGCAAAAGCCGCAACAAAGCCAATTATCGCTGATGGTGGTATTCGCACACATGGTGATATTGCAAAATCGGTTCGCTTTGGTGCTTCAATGGTAATGATTGGATCATTATTTGCAGGTCACGAAGAGTCACCTGGAGAAACGATCGAAATCGACGGTAAAACTGTGAAGGAATACTTCGGATCTGCTTCTGAATTCCAAAAAGGTGAACGTAAAAATGTTGAAGGTAAAAAAATGTTTGTTGAACATAAAGGTAGCATCAAAGATACGTTAATTGAAATGCAACAAGACCTTCAATCATCTATTTCCTATGCAGGTGGCAATAAACTTGATGCCATTCGAAATGTAGATTATGTAATTGTGAAAAACTCTATTTTTAATGGAGATAAGGTATACTAACAGTCTAACCAGCATGAAGCTAGCCGAAAATTTTTGCTAGCTTCATTTACTTTTTCTTTATTCGCAAATATACAAATCCCCTATCTTTTCACCCCCTCGTAAACTATTCATAAATTTATTTCATTAAAAACTTAAGTGATATTTTTATTTTTTTAAATAAAATTACTAAAAATAATAGAATAGCTAGAAGAAGGCTTAAATAAACACATAGAAATTTTATTTTTGTACAATAGCTAGAAATTAACCCTAAATAAAAAAGTTCCGTTGGATATTTCATGAGGATAATACTTAAGAAAAGATTTTCTAAATAATCAAATGCCATACCTATAAACGGAAGGACAATGAAATAGTTTACTATTTTATTTTTGATTTTTAGAACTTTAAAAAAGTACGAAATCACTACCGAATAAAAAAATGCATAAGTAAGAGGATAAATAAAATCAATTATAAAAAAAGTTGTTAAATAATAGGATCTCCCTGCTACCCCTTGTAAAAATAAAGTTTCGTAAATCTCTTGTACGGTATAGCTAAAATGTAAATCTAATATGCCTATTCCGCCTGTAATTCCTTTTAAAGTAGAAATTGCACTACGCATAATAAACATAGAACATAAAAAAATTATAAGTAGGATACTAACACTTTTCATATTAGATAATTTATTAATTGCCCCAAACATACTCCCACCCCCACTGGTTAAAATACACATTTGTGTAATTTTCATGTTTTGAAGTATAATTGAGCAAAAATTTGAAGTCAATATAATCCAAGCAAGTGATACAAATCAAGGCTATTCGTGTCATACAGGAGGAAGTTATGGAAAAAAGTAAAAATCCAATATCTATTCGCTCAAGGAAAATAATTATTAATACTTTATTAGAACTAATGAAAGTGAAGGAATATAGTGAAATTACTATTACAGAAATAGTAATTAAAGCTCAACTGGCTCGCAAAACATTTTATCGTAATTTTAAGTCAAAAGATGATGTACTAAATGAATATGTAGACTATTTATTTAATAAATATATTCATAAACTAGCTAATTTAGATAATTTAACAAATTTTTCAGTAACCAAATGTTATTTTGAGTTTTGGCAAGAGCATGTATCATTCCTTAAACTTTTAGAGAGAAACAATTTATTATTTTATATACTAAAAAAATACGAAGAGTACTTACCGGTGATCCATAATCTATTTCCATGTAAACAACAAAATAAAGTTAATGACACGATGCTTAAATATAGCATAGCTTATTCATCCGGTGGGTTTTGGAAGATTCTTTGTAAGTGGGTAGAGGATGATTGTACGGAAAGTCCTGATGAAATGGGTTTAATATATAATAGTTTTATGGGGATACCCAATGATTAACTATAGGTTTTACAGTCCACCTTCTAAGGAAAATTATCGTTATACTTTATATGTTCCTTTCCAACAAAAGAAAAAATGCTACCAATTAAGAGTAGCATTTTCCTAAAGATTATAGCTTGTTAATAACAGCGTGGATCGTTTCTTTTAATTCTGCATCATGATCAGAAAGGTCTACAAGGTTTGCTACACGTTCACGTAATACTGGACGTTCAATTACAAGCTTTTCATCAAGAACTTGTACTAGTAACTCGATAACAAGACGATCACGTACGTTTAATGCTTCCTCTAAACGCTCTGGTGTAATTTTTCCTGTTTTTGCTGCATTAGCCATTTTAAAAACCCCTTTTGAATTTTATATTCATGCACATCTATTTTAGCATACAGCTAATTTATTTTGAAAACTTTCTTTCGCGAATATATAGGCTCATCACCATAACGTGTGGTTGATTTCCGTTCCGACTGGGCGCTTTGTTGTTGCTGTCGCTACGCTTTCGCACAGATAAAACATTTGCCGCTGACGCTTCACTTTCGCGCAGAGCAGAGCTTCCTGGGGGCGTCCGATGAGCCGCTTGGGCCAACATGATGTTGGTCACGAAGGCGTTATCACAGGACGTGATGTTTTTAGCCTTCGTTCCTCTATTGCTGATCCCCAAGGCGTCGCCCAGCCTTCACTCCAATCAACCTATATACATAACATACGTTTTAACAAATATCATCCACAGCTTTTGGCGATAATTCAATATATACCAAAACTTTACAAATCAAACCTAATACATTTACGATAAAATGTTATATTCAAATCATAAAACGAAGACGCTCAAATATATGATTATGTGTTATTTAGTTATTCATATTCACTTAGAACGATTTATAAGATTGGAGGAATTCGATGAACCATAAGGACTCGACTTATTTACAATTAATAAAGGCTATACCGAAAACTTTACAATTGTTTCTAAATGTTTGCCTTGTACTTCTAGCGCTCATTTTATCCTTCTTACTTTGCAAAGAACTCATCCAATTTCTTAAAATTCTAATATTCAACAACGATGGCGGAGACTATAAGCTTTTCCTCGCTAATATTCTTATTTTCTTTTTGTATTTTGAATTTATCACTATGATTATTAAATATTTTAAAGAGAATTATCATTTTCCACTAAGGTACTTTATATATATAGGGATTACAGCTATGATTCGATTAATTATCGTGGAACATGATCATCCCATTAACACCTTAATTTATTCACTTATTATTTTAATATTAATTGTAAGCTATTTTATTATTAATATTACGCCGCTGGAACGACCTGTACGCTCATCACTCTTTATGAAAAAAGAACAATAGCTTTATACTATTAATCTTCCTAAAAAGCTGTGATGCAAGTTGGTTTATCAAGGACAAAGAAGAAATGATGCAATGACTGTACGTATTGTTCATCACTAATCTTCACCTTGCTAAGCATAAATAATTCTTGTACTGTCACAACTCCCATGACAAGAGAAGAAAGCTCTGCGATATCAATCACCATTTCCACATCATAGTTAGTACTATTAGAAATGTTTATATTACCATCGATAGCCTCAATAACAATTTGATGATTATTTTCAGCTAATAACGAATCTTTTACAATTAACTTAAAAGTTAATGTTTGACCATTAAAATTATTTGTTGTGAGTTCCTCAAAAAAACCTTGAACATTAATAATGCGATACATTAAGCCAACACCTGATACAGCACTTGCATGGTAGACACTTGGGATTAAATGATTTGTTCCATTTCGTACATCTCCTAAAAAGAAGTGAATATTTTCTTCCTGTGTGTTCCATTCTATACGGTTCACTTGATCCACCTGACTATTTAAAAATGTACTGAACTCTAATAGAGCCTCTGGTGTTTCATAGATCCATTCTTTAATGACTAGATTATTAAGTAAAAAATTCGTTTCACTTTGCTTATTAAAGGAGAATACCATATAACCTTGTATTGAATCTCCCTTTTCAACAGCAATAATATAGTTTTGCGGGTTTTTAAAAATTGATGAAAGCTCCGATTCTGTTTTTAAAAACATACCATGCTTCCTCGATGCAACTCTTCTATAGCAATCTGCTAATTTTTGCTGATCTTGCGCTGTTAAAAAAGTAAGATGTTTTTTTGTTGGCCCCTTCGGAAAGCTTGATGGTTCCACTGAATATTGATGCATTTTCGGTCCGTATCCAAAGCCCATTTTTTTATAAAAGTCAGGTCTAAACGGATATAACGCAACAAAATGAACATTTTTCTCTAAAAAAACCTTGAAAAAATGATCTATTAATTCTTTGGCAACCTTTTCTTTTTTACGGAGTAAGTCAACTGCAACTAGTCCTACTCCCCCTATTGGAATCATTTTAGAGAAGAAATTCATTTCAAAATCATGGAGTCGCATGCCACCAATTAGTTTGTTATCTTCCCATAGCCCATAATAATGAATAGCTGCGTCATTGTTTTGATTGCGTATAAAAAGTGCCTTTAGCTGCTCTTTTGTTAGCTGTAAACTCCCCATCCTTCCTGGATAAGCACCAACCACAATATCAACAAAATGTATAAAATCCTCTTCCTTCAATAATTTCTCAACGACTTTCATATACATCCCCATCCTACACTAAATTATTTTAAGGCACGCTCTTTTTATAATTTTTTTCACATTAATTCCAGCCCTTGATAATAACATATATTACCACATACAAATAGTACGCGGTGAGCTCCTTATTAGATGTATACAGAAAGGAAGTATGAAGCGGAACATTTAGTGCTTGTTGTTTTTGCATACAATGCTTTATAACTACACCCTTATTCAGCTTCTCAAGCAAGTCGGCAGTAACTGAATACATTATTCTCGTTGGCTCGCTGATTAGGGCATCAGGAAGTGATTATAAGTGGGATAGGACTAAAGGTAAAGCTCAGAAATACGATGTGTTGCGCACACATATGACTCAACTAAAAAGGAATGGACTGCATGAATTATTGAAGGGAGACGGAAAGAGTGAATCTGATTGATGCATATATTCATGAAGTAACTAAAAGGATAAGCAAAGATAAGCGTGATAAAACCAGTCTAGAACTAAAATCTACTATTGAAGATATGTTACCTGAAGATTATTCAGAATCAGATATAAAGGACGTTCTTAAAAAGCTTGGAAATCCCATAGAAGTTGCAGCAAAATATCAAGATACACCACGATTTTTAATCAGCCCAATAGTGTTTGACGCTTATATTAGAACAATAAAATTAGTTATTCCTTGGGCAATATTAATTACAATTATTGTACAGATGATAGAAAGTATTGTGCTTTATAACGGAGAAGGTGCACTCCTGACTGCTATTATTAACACTATTTCTATAACTATCTCTCATATTATTTCAGTAATCATTTACGTACTGTTCTGGATTACAGTTGCTTTCATTGTCATCGAACGATCTGAAGGAAAAAACGTTCGAATCCCTCTTATAAAGAATCATCCAGAATGGACACCGGATGATTTAGCAAAAGTTAAAATAATCCCTAAAGAAAAAACTATTTCACTTAATGATAATATTTTAAGTTTCTTAGGCATTGCTATTTTCTCCTTTGCCTTTTTCAATGCTAATCACCTTTTAGGAATCTATACTTCTCACAATAAAGGCGGGTTGAAATTTGTTATGCCTATATTCAATCAGGATGTCTTACTGACCTTCGCTCCAATCGTTTTATGTTGTATCGTTTTAAGTGTCGCTTTAACATTATGGAAATTGAAGGCTGGTCAATGGACAATGTTAATCGCCGTAACTAATGCACTTCTTCAATGTACAGGAGTCATTGTTTTTATCCTCATGGCTATTCACCCTGATCTTATACACAGTCCAGCCGTACCTTATATCGCTGCAATTATGGGGACGACCTCTGCTAAGATTTTGTTTGCTATAGATCGAATATTATTCATAAGCATTGCAATTGCCATCATCGCAAATGCATTTGATATTTATAATGGCTTTAAAAAAGCTAGAATTTGAAAAGAACTATAAGTTTTTGAGAGCTGACTCTTTTTTGTTGGCTCTTTACTTATTCATATTCTCCTTCAAAATACCGTTATTCTCTAATGTTTTGTATAATAATAAAGTTAATACATTCATAAATAATCTGCACTAATTCAAACAGAATAAGGGGAAATAACTATGACCATTCTTCTTGTAGATGACAATCAGGTCAATCTATTTGTAATTGAAAAAGTATTAAAAAATGCAGGTTATGATAACTGTGTTTCTCTAACATCTGCCTATGAGCTTTTTGATTATTTACAGTTAGATGCACCAAATTCAACAGGAAATTCGGTGGATTTGATTTTATTAGATATTATGATGCCTGAAATCGATGGCATTGAAGCTTGTAAACGTATTAAGCAAAATGAACGATTAAAAGATATTCAAATTATCTTTGTCACAGCTCTAGAAGATAAAAACACGCTCGCCGAAGCACTTGATATCGGTGGAGTAGATTATATTACGAAGCCCATTAATAAAACCGAGCTTCTTGCTAGAATTCGAGTTGCTTTACGATTGAAAGCTGAATTAGATTGGCATACTCAGCAAGAAAAGAAAATACAATACGAATTAGATTTAGCCACACACGTACAAAGAAGCCTTTTGAGCGCCCCTTTAAATGAGGCTACTATTCAAATAGAGGTCTCTTATCTTCCTTCTTCTAATTTAGCAGGGGATATGTATTATTGGCATAAAATAAATGATCATCGATATGCTATCATTTTGCTTGATATGATGGGACATGGGATCCCTGCAGCGCTTGTTTGTATGTTTATCTCCTCTGTCCTAAGAGAAGCTGTTAAACAATTAGAAGATCCTGAATTAGTTATAAAAGAGTTAAACCATTATATGACACTTTTACGAAACGGAAAAGAGGACAATCTTTTTTATTTCACAGCTATTTATTTAGTGATAGATACAGAACAAAAAACCATTGAATATGTGAACGCTGGTCATCCTTCTGGCTATGCTCTAGTTGACGAAAAGACGCTCGTACATTTAAATCAAGGAAGCTGTGCAGTCGGCTTTTTCGATGAGATTAACGTACAAAAGCAATGCATTCAATACAATGAGGAAGTACAAATTATTTTATATACGGATGGTGTGTTAGAGGCAATGGGACCATGTGAAATGGAATCCGAGAAGCATTTACAAACACTAATATCTACGAAATGGGATAATTCTCGACGTCTGATTGACCATTTACTACCCATGGAAAAACAAGGGAATCAACCAGATGATATGTGTGTATTAATGATACAGGCACGTTAAACTACATAAAAGTGGCTGTTGCCTAAGTCTCTACTGTGGAGAGACTTGGACAACAGCCTATTTTTTATCTTACTTTATCTTCTGATATATTTTTTCATTGCCTACGATTTCTTTATATTTTGAAATAATATCTTCAAATCGGAGTGTCTCTTTATCTCCTAAGCATAAAAATCCAGTATCACTTAGACTTTCGGAAAACAAATGATGCACCTGGTTTTGTAACTCAGGTGAAAAATAAATTAAAACATTTCGGCACATAATGACATGAAATTCATTAAACGATTGATCTGTTACTAAATTATGCTGTGCAAATATAATGTTTTTTAACAGTGACGGATGGAAATAAGCATTTTGATAATCTGTTTTATAGTATTCAGAAAAAGCATGGATGCCGCCTGCAAGCATATAGTTTTTCGTATATGCCTGCATTTTGTTAATCGGAAATACTCCTTTTTTTGCCTCTTCCAATACTTGTTCGTTCATATCCGTAGCGTAAATAACGGCTTGATCCATTAACCCTTCTTCCTGTAGCAAAATAGCCATGGAGTATACTTCCTCACCCGTGGCACATCCTGCATGCCATATCCGAATTTCAGGGTAATCTCTTAGATACGGTACAACTTCTTGGCGAAAAGCCTTAAAAAAACTAGGGTTACGGAACATTTCAGTCACATTTATAGAAAAATCATTCAATAGTTGCTCTAAAAAATCATTTTCGTGTATTACTTTTTCAAGTACATGAGAAATGGTTGGAATATTACTCATCCTCATCCTACTATAAACCCTTCGTAATATAGAAGAACGATTATATTGTCGAAAATCAAATCCCGATAAACGATAAATAGCCTCAAGTAACAAATCAATTTCTAAATCTGTATGCTTTTTTTGCTGCAAAGGAAATCGGTCCATTTTATAAACTCCCTTTAGAAACTAGCCATACTCTTAAAACGGATATTAATTGCTCTAAATTTAATGGCTTACTTATATAATCTGAAGCACCAGCCTCTAATGTTTTATCTCGGTCATTTTTCATGGCCTTCGCTGTTAAAGCGATAATCGGTAAATCCGTAATCTTCATTTGTTTGCGTATAATCGACATCGTTTCATAGCCATCCAAATTCGGCATCATAATATCCATCAGAATAAGATCAATTTCATCATTAGCTTGCATAATATCTAAACACTCTATCCCATCTTTGGCAACTAAGATATTCATACCTCGTTTTTCGAGTGCGTTTTTTAATGCATATATATTACGGTAATCATCGTCTACAATTAAAATATTTTTTCCTTGAAAAACTTCTACCTCTTGTTGAGAGAAGTCCTGAGTTTCCGATAGTACTTCCATTAGCTCTTCTAATTCATTAGTAGCCCCTACTTCATGAATAGCAAATTCATTACGTTTTTGCTCTTCGATGCCATTTGGCAAGCTTGGGATTGTTAGTGTGAATGTACTACCTTGCCCTTCACTACTTTGTAAAGAAATCCAGCCGCCAAGTAATCCCGCAAGCTCTTTACAAATGGACAAGCCAAGACCTGTTCCACCGTATTTACGTACTGTTGCCCCATCAGCCTGTTGGAATGATTCAAAAATAAGTTGATGCTTGTCCTTCGGAATCCCTATTCCTGTATCGGAAACTATGATCTCTAACCAGTCAGCACTAACATCCTGCATATTATTTGTTAACTGTTCTTCACTAAGCTGTTTAATGTCAAGATGAACTGAGCCTTGTTTTGTAAATTTAAAGGCATTTGATAATAAATTTTTCAATATTTGCTGGAATCTTTGTTCGTCAGTATAGAAAATATCGACTACATTTTCGTCTTTCGAAATATAGAATTGTAGATTTTTTTTCGTTGCTACAGGCGCAAAGGTTTGCTCGATTTGTACAGGAACCTCACTCATATTCATTTCATCAAAACTAATATCCAGCTTGCCTGCCTCTACTTTTGATAAATCTAAAATATCATTAATTAATGCCAGCAGATCTTCCCCTGAAGAATGGATAACCTTTGCAAATTCAGCTTCCTCTTCTGATAAAGTATTTTGGCTATTTTCAGCTAACATTTCAGATAAAATTAATATGCTATTCAGTGGCGTTCGTAATTCATGTGACATATTGGCTAAAAACTCAGATTTATAATTTGAATTTAGTAACAGCTGTTCCGCACTTTCCTCTAATTCTTTTTTAGCTTGTTCTAATTCTCTCGACTTTAACTCTGCCTCTTTTGTTCTTTCTTCCAATTGGTCATTAATCATTGTCAGTTCCTCTGTTTGCATCTGCAATTCTTCTGATTGTGTCTGAAGCTCTTCAGATTGTGCCTGTAATTCCTCTGTCATAGCTCTTGACTCGTTCAATAAACGGACAACTTCCATACGCCCTAGGACACTATTGATCGTTAATCCGAAGGTTTCGATAACTTGCTTCACTAATTCCTGCTGCAGTTCATTAAAGCTAGTTATTGTAGCTAATTCAACGACAGCGATTACGTTATTTTCAAATATAATAGGGACGATAAAAATACCCTTTGGTGGTATTTTCCCTAAACCAGTGCCTACTAAACGGAAATCTTCTGGAATATCGTTATAAATTAAAATCTTTTTTTCTAAAGCACATTGTCCAATTAAGCCTTGTCCCAGTTTAAAGCTCTCAATTCCAACGTTATCCGTTGCTTCCGCAAAAGCAGCCTTTTTTACAAACTGTATATGATTATCAGTAGTTTCACGAACATAAAATGCGCCAAGGGAAGACTGCGTTTTTTGCGCTATTTCTGAAAGGAAGGTTTCAGCTAATTTTGTTATAGCAGAAATACCTTGATATTTTGTGACAATTTCTGCGATATTCAACTGTAGCCATTCTCTTCTCTCAAGCGCATCCAACAACTCATTTGTAGCAGCTGCAAGAGCATTGATTTCATCATTTGTTCTAACATGAATTCGTCCTTTTTGATTACTCTTGGAAGCAGTGATTTCTTGGATTGTTCGAGTAACCTCTGTTAACGTTTTTACGATTGAACGAGAAATACCACTTGCAATGATAATCGCAACAACTGAGATAAATACAAGTATGCCAAGCAGTGTAAGTGTTACTATACTATTTTTTTTGTCCAACTCGTTTACTTTGGCTTGCATCGTTGCAATTACCTCTGAACGAAGTGATTCAAACTGATCTCGTACTGTTTCTATGTCTCTAGGACCTGTACCTACCTTATAGAGTTCCCCTAATGCCCCCACATTTTTTTCTTTTTTAAATTTAATGGAAGGTTCACCAAATGTTGTAATCCAATGCTCTATCGTTGCCTTTATCTCATTTAACTTCTGTTTTGTTGGTTTATTTTTTACAATCTGATAAAGTTCATTAAAATCAGATTCCCATTTTTCATCAGATTCATTATAAGACTCTAAATAGCTTGATTCACCTGAGATAACAAAACTCCTCTGGCTCGATTCCATATCTAAAATGTGCTTTTCAATGCGATTGGTTAAAGCATGTATATTTGAATCATTCTTGATAATATAATTTCTTTCTTTTTGTAGAGAGGTAATTTGATTATTTAAGATAATCACTGATGCAAGTAAACAAAGTATGATAACAATATAGCCTAACGTAATTTTAGTTCGTATACCTATTTTTAATTTATTTAACATTTGTTTTCCTACCTTTATCTGTCATAAACTCTATAACTAGTATCATTGTACATCAAAAAGTAACAAAGTTTCTTCCTCTTAAATTTAGACAATAATATCCTTCCGAGAAATACTTAACAAAATTTACTCATTTAAAGTTAATAAGTCCCCTATTTTTTTCATATACATTTTATATTGAACTACTTTAAATTAAGGAGAGAACAATTGTGGACATTTACGTAAGACCAGGGGATTCTCTTTGGCGTTTCAGTGAAGTGTTTAAAATACCTCTTCAACTAATTATAGATTCGAACCGAAATATCAATTCTCAACTTTTAAGGGTTGGACAGCGCATTCGAATTCCAGGGTTTGTTGCAGTCAATTATCAAGTAAAACAAGGAGATAGTTTTTGGCAAATAGCCCAAAGCAGAAATCTCCCATTAGGAGCCATCTTGCTTGTCAACCCTGATCTTAATCCAAATCAATTACACATTGGACAGACAATTCGCATTCCCCAACGAATCACATGGAGGCTCGTCAATGGTAATCAAAATTATACTTACACGATTGTGATGAATGATATCAAAAAGCTACTCGATGCTTATCCATTTCTACAAAGCTCTACGATAGGACATTCTGTTTTACAGCATGAAATTCCAGAGCTTCTTATCGGGAACGGAACTAAGCGTGTCCATTATAACGGCTCCTTTCATGCGAATGAATGGATTACGACTCCAATTATTTTAACTTTTATAAACGACTATCTACTTTCGCTCACCAATCAAAGTACAATTCGCGGTTTATCTCCATTACCACTTTACCAGCAAACAACCCTTTCTATAGTTCCGATGGTCAATCCCGATGGTGTCGATTTAGTATTACAAGGCCCACCTAATGACGACGCATTAAGAAATCAGCTCATTACTTGGAATAACGGTAGCACCGATTTCTCAGGTTGGAAGGCTAATATAAATGGTGTCGATTTGAACGATCAGTTTCCTGCAAAATGGGAACTCGAACGTGCACGAAATCCAAAAACACCTGGACCAAGAGATTTTGGCGGACAACGACCTTTGTCCGAGCCTGAGGCCATTGCTATGGCTGACTTAACAAAGAAACGCGATTTTGCCAGAGTTCTCGCGTTTCATACACAAGGAAGAGTGATTTATTGGGGTTTCGAAAATCTCGAACCGCCAGAGTCAGAAATCCTTGTTAATGAGTTTAGCCGGGTCAGTGGCTATGAGCCTATTAATTCGGCAGGCAGTTATGCGGGCTATAAAGATTGGTTTATTCAGGATTGGCGTAGACCTGGCTTTACAGTTGAGTTAGGTAGTGGTACAAATCCACTTCCACTCAGCCAATTCGACGACATCTATGAAGAAACATTAGGTATATTCCTTGCAGCATTGTATATGTAATAAAAAGTGCCTAGAATTTGTGAAGTCGAAGTAACCATCACAATTCAATGCTAAATAAATATCCCCAATCCCCTTTTACTTCTGAAGTGAAAGGGGATTTTTTACCCTCTGATTGATTGCTTCTTGATAGTTCATCACCAAAAGTTGTGGATGACTTTTGTTAAAACGTCTACTATGTCAATAAGTTGATTGGAGTGGAGGCTGGGTGACTCCTTGGGGATTAGCGATAGAGGAACGAAGGCTAAAACCATCCTGTGATAACGCCTTCGTGACCAACCTCGGTGCTGCTGCCGCTACGTTAGCACTACGCTTTCGCGCAAAAAACATCTGTTGGCCCGAGACCCTGGAGCGAGCATCGCGAGTGAAGCGGCTCATCGGACGCCCCCAGGAAGCTCTGCTCTGCGCGAAAGCGAAGCGTCAGCGGCAAATGTTTTATCTGTGCGAAAGCGAAGCGTCAGCGGCAAAGCGCCCAGCCGGAACGGAAATCAACCACACGTTTTGATGATGATCCTTCTTAGCAGAAATATGGACGTATTTGGAAAAATTACTTTGACAGGTAGAGTAATGTTTGCTAATATTACTCTAACAGATAGAGCAATAAAAATTAAGTAGGTGACTTATGGTTCGAAGTGACATCATCCGCGGACACTTGGATTCCATTATTTTAAGGTTAATTTTAGAGAAAGACCGCTATGGTTATGAAATTTCTCAGGAAATAAGTATCCGCACAAATAATCGATTTCAAATTAAAGAAGCAACTTTATACGCAGTTTTTCAACGTCTAGAGAAAAAGGAAATTATTGAAGCCTATTATGGTGATGTTTCACATGGAGGCAAAAGAAAGTATTACCGTATTACCCCGTTAGGTAAAGCTTATTTAAATGAGCTAGTAAAAGAGTGGTCGGAAGTAAAAGAAATTATCGACTTATTTATGGAGGGCTTAGAATGAAAAAGATAAAAAATCATATTGATGAGCTTTTTAAAGACATTCCTCGTAATAAAGAAACAGAGATGGTGAAACAAGAAATCATTCAAAACCTTGAAGAAAAAGTATTTTATTTAATGGATCAAGGGAAAGAACAGGAGGATGCCATCAACAAAGCCATCGTGGAGTTTGGAGATATTGAGGATTTAAAAAAGGAATTAGGTGTTAAGGAGCCCGAAAAGAAAAACATGTCTAAATTAAATTTAGAATTCTCTATATGGGGTAGTGGTTTAATTATTGCATTTTTTATTTTTATTAATCTTTACTATACACCAAATACAATTTGGGCAATCTATCCAATCTTCGCAATATTATGGTGGCCATTATCTATGTACTTCGTTTGGTCACGTAAGAAATGGAGTGAATAAAACATGAAGAACTTTATTAGCTTTTCGATTGTAGGTAGTTTGATGACAATGATTTTTTTAGGAATCGTCAATTATACGACGTCACCTCAGGAGCTTTGGTTTATTTACCCGTGCTTACTTGTATTGCTATGGCCAATAACGTTATTCTTTATGTCTAAAAGAATGTATAAACAATATTCTCTTGTTTGTAGTGCCATGATTATTGCTTTTCTTATCATTGAAAATTACTTATATTCACCCGATTATATATGGTTCATTTATGCGATCTATCCAATCATCTGGTGGCCAATTCTTATGTATTTAGATGAAAAAGCAAAAACATTAAAAATTGCACTAATAGGCTGTGCAAGTACCATTATCTATTACTCCTTATTAAATATTATTTTATCCCATCCATACCCTTGGGCGATCTATCCATCATTTTTAGTAATTTGGTGGCCATTAGCTTTATACCACGCACAAAGAAAAACATTTGTAGCATTCTCTGTTACCGCTACAATTCTTATCAGTATCTTTTTTATTACAGTAAATATTGTCTCTTCACCAGGAGTAATATGGGCGTTTTATCCAATCTTTGTAGTCCTATGGTGGCCCCTTAGCATGTACTTTTATGTTTATAAAAGAAAAATGTACAATTCAACAACTACTCCTGAAAAAATCTAAAAATTTCGACTATATTTCACTTCCACAGAGGTAATTAGATGAAAAAGATAATGAAATTTATAAAATATACTGTAATAATTACAATCGTATTACTCATAACAGCGCTTTTATTCCCTACATGGACTTCCCATATTAAAGGTAATAACAGTGTAAGTGTATTAGAGCAAGTAAAGATAAATGGAAGTAATCATGAAGTTATGATACGTGGCAAAGATAAGGATAATCCCGTTATTATTTTTGTCCATGGAGGGCCTGGATGTTCAGAAATACCGTATGCCAGTAAGTATCAAAACTTATTGGAAAACAATTTTACGGTCGTGAATTACGACCAAAGAGCAAGCGGAAAATCATATCATTTTTTTGAGGATTATTCTAATCTTTCATCAGACTTACTCGTAGATGACTTATTGGCCTTGACGGATTATATATCAGATCGTCTTGGCAAAGAAAAAGTAATATTAATTGGACACTCTTATGGTACGTATATTGCAACGCAAGCTGCCTCTAAAGCTCCTGAAAAATTTACAGCATATGTTGGAATTGGACAGATGAGTGATCAAGCAGGAAGCGAGATTGACGGTTTGAATTACGTTATTCAGCAAGCTGAATACGATGGCAATGTAGAGGATGTTCTATATTTACAAGGGTTAACTGAACAAGTAGAAAATGGCGAGACGTTTATTCCACGGAAGTATATTGCAAAATATGGTGGAGCTTCAAGACTTATTGATAACCCTGATGGGAATATCATAAGTATGTTATTCAGTCGTGAGTATAACTTATTAGATGTGATTCGTTACAACTATGGGCTATCCTATTCTCAAAAAGCTCTATTAGATGAAGTAATGAAAAACCCATTACCTACTAAAGTAAAAAAACTTGAATTACCATGCTATTTTGTTATGGGTAAATATGATTATCAAACTTCATCTAACACAGCAAAAAAATACTTTGATACGATTGAAGCCGATAAAAAAGAATTTATTGCTTTTGAACAATCAGCTCATTATCCACAATTTGAAGAGAAGGAAAAATTTTATGAATGGATGTGCGATACGTTTGTGAAATAATTGGCTCTTCACCAAAACATGGGGTTGATTTCCTTCCAACCGAGTTCTTTGTTGCTGACGCTTCGCTTTTGCACAGAACAAAGCTTCCTGGGGGCGTCCGATGAGTCGCTTCTGTGTTTTACAATGACAAGAAATCAATTCTCTTAAGGATATCGATAGTAGCTCACATTATTTATTTACTATATAATTTAGTTATTAAATATTTTAATGGGCTGTGATACTATGTCAAAAAATGATCAATTGCACAATGTGGAAATCATTATGAAAGAGATGTTTGAAATACAGCATACATCGAAAATGTTTGTAAATCTTTTATCTGAGGGAGAATCATTATCTCAAAATCAGCTGATCCTCCTACTTCAACTAAAGATTAATGGTGGTATGAAAGCAACAGAAATTGCTGAATTCTTTAGTGTGACACCAGGAGCCGTTACATCGATGTGCGATAAGCTGGAAAAATTAGAATTGGTAGAGCGAATTAGAGAGCAAGAAGATCGTCGTGTTGTAAAAATGATTTTAACTAATAACGGCGAATTGAAGGTTCAAGATTTATTTTTAAAGTTTCCACAGGAAAAACTGATAGACATGGCAAAAATATTGCGTGAGGTTAATCAGTTAATGAGAAAAATTTTTTAGGATTTCATAAAATTGAAGTCCTTTTTTTATTGCCCAGAAAATACATAAAAAGCTCATGGCAAATTTTTTGTTCTTGACAAAACAAAGTGACATATACTTTAATTAATATATATTTTAATTATTAAAATATATATTAATTAAATTAACATGAGGTGATTATCCGTGATTCAAAAACTACGTACAGTAACCCTTACTAATGGCAATATTACAGATTTAGCAGCGGATTGTGAGCAATTAAATATCCGTGGATTCGTTACTTTACATCAAGAGGTACGCGTAAAAAAAATCTCTACTCATGGTCATAGTTCTTTTCATTCCCACGTTGAAGCGCAGATTTTAAATAGTACAGGATCATGCTCTATAAAAGATTTTTGTGAAATTAATGAGATTAAAAATGCCGGGAGCTTAAATATGCGCAATGGGCGAGTAACAAAATTGAATAGTTCTGGGAAGTTGACCATTGAACAAAACTTACAAGCAGAACAGTTTCATGCAATCGGTCTTGTTCAAGCGAATGAAATAGAGGCTAAACATTTTCAATTAAAAATGTCTGGTGGAAATGAGATTGGAAAGCTTATTGCAGATGTGATACATGTAGAAAAAGACACGTTATCTATATCTTTTCTAAAGAAAAAGCTGAATTGTAAATATATTAAAGGTGAACAAATACATCTTTCCTATACAGATGCAGAAATCGTTGATGGAGATATTGTAGCAGTAGGCGATAATTGTCATATACAAACACTTTATTATACAAAAAGCTATTCGATTGCTAAAAACGCCAAGGTGCAGCAAATTATACGGAGGGAAAAGGAATGACATTCATAAAAATCATTCAAGGCTTTTTTTGCTCATTAGCCCTTCTCGTATTATCTATCCTCTATGCAGGGCTAGTCTTAAGCGCATTACTATCAATAGTAGCCGGCATTTTGCGAACATTCGGCTTGGAACAAATACAAATGAGCATTTGGAACGGTGTTGAGCTTCCGATCGCTTTCAGCATTCCTCTAGCACTCTTGGTTTCTTTGTTGCTGTTCTTTTGTTCAATGTATATCAAACACTCTATCCAATTTTGTTTTTCCAAGCTTAAATTTTAAAATAAGAAACACACCTTTTGTTTGATAATAAAAGGTGTGTTTCTTATTTGTTTAATAATCATTAATTGTACGCGAGGGTCTAATTCATCTCCCAAAAATGGAGCTCCCTCAAACTTTTCAAATTCCTCAATTGCTATCTCTTCAACAATTGCTTGTTGTTGTTCTTCATTAAGAGTCGAATATTCGCGGATATACTTCATTAGTATTTCTCATCATGCTGTCCATTCAACTATTTTCATTCAATCCTCGTGTATTTGTCATTAATTAATGCCTATTTTAATATATTAGTTAATATGGATGAAAATTCCCACTGCAACTCCATTTGTGAAATAAAAAAATAGAACCTTCCATCCAAAATTAGAATGAAGGTTCTATTTTATTTTGTAGAAACAAACGCTTAAATCCTTTGTTTCTACATCTAATTTTATTTTAAACGAAGCGCTTCGTCTGTTGTTTCGTTAATTTCTTTAAGAAGCTCTGGATTTTCTACTAATGATTTGCCGTATGATGGGATCATTTCTTTAAGTTTTGACTCCCACTCGTTAACATGTTGAGGGAAGCATTTATTGATTACCTCAAGCATAACGTGAACGGCAGTAGAAGCACCAGGAGAAGCTCCAAGTAATGCAGCAATTGAGCCATCAGAAGCACTTACAACTTCCGTACCAAATTGAAGCGTTCCTTTACCACCAGCTTCAGTATCTTTAATAACTTGTACACGTTGACCAGCTACAATAATATCCCAATCATCGCTCTTAGCATTCGGGATGAAATCACGTAGCTCTTCCATACGTTGTTCTTTAGATAACATAAGTTGTTGGATTAAATATTTTGTTAATCCCATCTCTTTAACCCCTGCCGCTAATAACGTTGTAATATTATGCGGTTTTACAGAAGCAAATAAATCCATATTTGAACCTGTTTTTAAGAACTTAGGTGAGAAACCTGCGAACGGTCCAAATAATAAAGATTTTTTGTTATCAATATAGCGTGTATCAAGATGCGGAACAGACATTGGTGGAGCACCAACTTTAGCTTTTCCGTATACTTTCGCATGATGTTGTTCAGCAACTTCTTGGTTTTTACATACTAAGAATAATCCACTGATTGGGAATCCACCAATATGTTTTCCTTCAGGAATACCTGATTTTTGTAGTAATTCTAGGCTTCCTCCACCAGCTCCAAGGAAGACAAATTTTGCTGTATGGTATTCCATTTTACAGCCATTTTTGTCGTGCACTCGTACTTCCCATGAACCATCGCTAGTACGTTTCATGCTTTCAACACTATGATTGTAGTTGATATCAACGTCTTGAGTTTTTAAGTGGTCGAATAACATACGTGTTAATGCACCAAAGTTAACGTCTGTACCAGTGTCAATTTTTGTCGCAGCGATAGCTTCATCTGCTGGACGATCTTGCATAATAAGAGGAATCCATTCCTTTAGTTTTTCTGGGTTATCAGAAAATTCCATACCTTGGAATAAAGGATTTTTTGTCATCGTTTCATGACGTTTTTTTAGAAACTCTACATTGTCTGCACCTTGTACTAAACTCATATGAGGTAAAGGCATAATAAAGTCTTGTGGATTACTGATCAGTTGGTTGTTCACAAGATAAGACCAAAACTGTTTTGAAAGTTGGAACTGCTCATTAACTTTAATCGCTTTGCTAATATCGATTGATCCATCTTTTTTCTCTGAAGTGTAGTTAAGCTCACAAAGTGCCGCATGCCCAGTTCCCGCATTATTTAATTCGTGAGAACTTTCTTCACCAGCTTTATCGAGCTGCTCAAACACTGTAATTTTCCAATCTGGCGCTAATTCTTTGAGCATTGTTCCCAAAGTAGCACTCATGATTCCGGCACCAATTAAGATAACATCTGATTTAATTTGTCTGTTACTCATTTTTACCTTCCTTATATATTAAGATTTGCAGAAAGGATGTAAAGCTCTCCTGCTTAGATGTCTCAGTAAGCCTAGGAGTAACCTAGGAGTACACCTTTTCTGTATCAATTATTACCTTATTGCAGTGTATCATAATTACATAAAGATTAAAATATCAACTATCTATATGAGAGTTATGTGCATTTTTCGAGCCTTTCCCTTAATAAATCAAGAGAAAAACCTCCTATTCCACCACAAAGAAACCTAACCTTTATTTAAGTTTTATGGAATAATTGACCTAAAATTGGCTAGCATTTTCATATAATAATGAGGATTTTTTTAATATTATATCTATATAATAACATAAAAATATGGAACCAGTCTTGTTTTTGCACCAGCTCCACTACATATAAAAACACACCGAATTTTCTTAATACTTTCTAGCGTAAACTTATTTCTTTTATTCTAACCAAAAAACCGAATCTCATCCTATTTTAAAATGTACCCTATAAGATAGACACTTAAAAAAAGTCTCTCTTATAGGGTACTTTTATTTATAATGAACATAACAACTAGATGGAGCAGAACTT
>NZ_JBNNVB010000013.1:0-130002 GCF_050280325.1 Lysinibacillus sp. NPDC093216
TCAAACTCTCCATAAAAAGAAATTTGATTAGCTCAAATTGTTTTGCTGGCATCATGTTTGATGTCCAAAATTTTGTTTCGTTCACCAACTCAAGGTTAGCTACTAAAAACTTTATTGATTACGTTTTGCTTGTTCAGTTTTCAAGGTTCATGCTGATGCCGTTGTTTTTCAGCGACTTCTTTATATTAACATTTAACTCATTTCGTGTCAATAACTTTTTTAGAAAGTTTTTTTCGTTCATTGAGTTATTTCGTTATGTCTTAGCGACAATTAATATAATACAATATCAACAAATTAAAAGTCAACAACTTTTTATAAAAAATTATCGAGGTATTTTTCATACCTCGATAACTAGCATACTACAGTCCTTGCTCCATTTCTAGAGCTTCTTTATTTACCTTATAATGACGGTGGAATATCATTTCACTTTTCGCAACGATAGGTTCAATTTGAATATAACCTTTGTCCACTAAATATTCTACAAACACTTCTAAATCTACTGAGTAGTTCATGAGCTCATTATGATCGTGCAATTCCTGAATTGTCCAAGTCTCTTTTGTTTGCATTACTTCTAAAATATGTTGAGCGCCGTCTCGAGTACGTGAATGTATTAAAAACTCGCTTGCTAAAAATAATAGCTCTAAACGTTTTTCTATCGGCTCATTACTTGTAACGAGCTCCTCGTATAATTTATAAATCGCTGGTTCTAATTTTTTCACCTGTGCCCAAACAGTTACTTCAGGGTACAGTCCACTATCAATGATGGATAAACGCCCCAAATGATGTAATGAATCTACTACATGATTATAAGCATCGAGATAGCTACCCTTATCAAAGTATTCTTTCCCTTCTAAGTAACGTCGAATTAACTTTGAAAATTGAATGCCCGTTTTGATTTTACGACCACTAAACGGAAACTCCTGTAATTCAATTTTTAATTTATGAAGAAATTCATTACGATCAAATAATACTCTACCAAAGAAAATCCAATCGACCACTTTTTTATTTGAGCCAATGAGTAGCCATTTTCGTAATATTTTCTCAGTAACTGTATGTAAAGCTACTTTATTTCCTTCATATAAGTAATGTTTCGTAAAGACTGGCTTTTCTGCTTCCTTTACAATAATAAGTAAGACTGTATCAAATGTATCTGTAACATTACTTTTTTCTTCGCGTTTTCCCACTAAAATAACGCCTAACGTATTCGACTGACTTGCCCGTTCCTGATATATCGGACGCAAAACTTGTTCCATGTTCAGTCCCCCTCTATTTGCTTGTTACCTTTTAACCTCATTCAGTGGATGTCACGGATTTTCACCGTACTCAATTACACCAATGCGAAATTGATTTCGTTAAAAATTCGACATACTCTAAAAGTATTCCTTCTTTCCACGTTATCAAAGCTAAAATACTTTGTTCTTATATGTTATAGTAGATTTTAGATTGGGAGGCAAGATGATATATGAAACCTTACAAAAGTAAAATTAATAAAATCCGTTCATTCGCATTAGCACTTATTTTTATCGGCTTTGTAGTTATGTATGGGGGAATCTTCTTTAAAAACTATCCTATTCTAGTATTAATTTTCATGACCCTTGGTGTACTTTGTATTATTGGTAGTACAGTCGTTTATGCATGGATTGGACTGCTCTCAACAAAAGCTGTTCAAGTAGAATGCCCTAATTGCCATAAGCATACAAAAGTATTAGGTCGTGTAGATATGTGTATGTACTGTAATGAACCATTAACATTGGATCCAACTCTAGAAGGAAAAGAGTTCGACCAATCTTATAATAAGACAAAAAAATCCTAGCCCTCATTTAAGAGCTAGGATTTTTTATTGTACTTTTGCAGATACATCTTTACACGATGGACAAGTGCCGTAAATTTCTAAACGATGCGCATGCACATCAAAGCCTGTTACTTGTGATGCAAAATGCTCAATTTCGTCGAGACCAGGATAATGGAAGTCGACTATTTTGCCACAGCATTCACAAATCATATGATAATGATCGTTTGTAACGAAATCAAAGCGACTTGAAGCATCACCAAAAGTTAGTTCTTTTACTAGACCAACTTCACGAAATACGCGAAGGTTATTATAGACGGTCGCTACACTCATATTTGGGAATTTCCCTTCAAGTGCTTTATAAATTTCATCGGCAGTTGGATGTGCCATTGTTTGAATTAAATATTCCAAAATAGCATGACGCTGAGGAGTAATACGAACACCAGTTGTTTTTAACGTGTCAAGTGCATCCTGTAAATGCGTTTCAGACATCGTCATGCACCTCTTCCATAAAGATTATTAATTTATAATTGTTATAATTAGTGTATCGAATTACTCTTACTTCTGTCAACATTCATACACATTTGAGTTTAGCTTCTTTAAGCGCGTGTCCAAACATCCACTGAAATAGAGGAACTCAGTAAGAACGCCACGTCCTGTGGCAAAAGCGCAGCGACAGCTACAATTATGCCGAGGCATGAGTGATTTAGGACTACTGCTTCAATAACCTCTTGATAAATCCATCCTATTTTCTAAATCTGTTTCACCGCGTAACCACTTCTCTAAACTTGGCTTAAAGATTTCTAAGCTACGTTCAACATAGCGAGAAGAGTGACTTGAAATATGCGGAGAGACAATGACATTCGGTAAAGTCCATAAAGGATGATCCTCAGCTAAAGGCTCTTGTTCAAATACATCTAAAACAGCATAACCAATTTCACCTACTTGAATGGCATGCACCAAAACGTTTTCCTCTACTAAGTTTCCACGACCAAAATTCATGAAAATGGCATCATTTTTCATCGCTTTAAAATGCTCTTCTTTTAGTAAATGTGTCGTCTCTTCTGTTTTAGGTAATACAGAAATGACAATATCAGCCTTAGGTAAAGCTTCGATTAATTGGCCAAAGCTCACCATCTCATTCATAGATGCCGCTTCGTTCCCTGAACGGTTGCAGCCAATTGTCACAACACCAAAAGCTTGTAATAAGCGACCTACTTCCGAGCCAATAGCCCCAGGTCCTAAAATAAGCGCTGTACTATCCCGCAACTCGGTTTGTTTCGCTTTTTTGGACCATTCACTTTTCTTCTGCTGTTCATACTTCCAAGGCAGCGCACGCTTAATCGCTAAAATATGGGCAAGCATTGATTCTGCCATTGGTGTTTTATGAATGCCGCGCACATTCGAAACAAATATCCCTCGTTCAATAATGGCTTGAGCTGGCATTTTTTCGATCCCCGCTGAAGCTACAAAAATCCATTTAACCTTTGTCGCATACTGAATATTTTCATCATTTAAATCTTCACCATATGTGACAAGCACATCCGCTTGTTGTAGCTCATCGATTGATAAGCCATTTTCAAAAATAAAATCAACTTGTGGAAATTCTGCTACTAGTGGCTCACGTAAATTCGGTCTTGGTTCAAACGTAAAATAAATTCTCATTGAGTCACCTCCCATTCTGCTAAATATGTATATACTTCTTCAATATGATTTTTTACACGTACTTTACGCCAAGCCTTTATCAAGTTTCCTTCTGTATCAATTAAAAATGTCGAACGTTCTATCCCCATATATTCACGTCCATACATCTTCTTCAGTACCCACACGCCATACGCTTCTGCTACGGCATGATCCTCATCTACTAATAACGAGAATCGCAAACCGTGCTTATCTATAAATTTGGTATGCTTTTTTGCATCGTCAGGACTAACGCCAAGTACAACTGCATTTAATTTACTAAAATCCTCATGCTTATCACGGAAGTCACAAGCTTCCGTCGTACAGCCTGGTGTCATATCTTTAGGATAAAAATATAAAATAACATTTTGTCCTTTGAAATCCGCTAACTTTACTGTTTCTCCTGTTTCATTTATAAGGGAAAAATCAGGTGCTTTTTTACCTTCTATTAAAGCCATATCAATCTCCTCCTCTGTACGCTCTATTTTACTCTAAATAGTAAAACAAATCATATCCCTTAATTTCTTTGGATTTCTTGCACTGATAGGTCTACAATAGATGAAGTATAAAGATTTAGGAGGCAATATATATGAATCACACAAAATCTGAAGCAGTACACGCAGAAGCGCTACAGCATATCGTTGGTGGTGTAAATAGCCCTTCTCGTTCTTATAAAGCAGTTGGCGGAGGTTCACCTGTTGCAATGGCTCGTGGGAAAGGCGCTTATTTTTGGGATGTTGATGGCAACCGTTATATCGACTATCTAGCAGCTTACGGTCCAATCGTTACTGGTCACGGTCACCCACATATCGCAAAGGCTATTACACACGCAGCTGAAAATGGAACTTTGTTTGGGACTCCAACTGAATATGAGGTTACTTTTGCTAAAATGCTAAAAGAAGCAATCCCATCTATGGCTAAAGTACGCTTTAATAACTCTGGTACAGAAGCTGTAATGACAACAATTCGTGTTGCACGTGCTTATACTGGTCGTACAAAAATTATGAAATTCGCTGGTTGCTACCATGGTCACTTTGACTTAGTACTAGTAGCTGCTGGTTCTGGTCCTGCAACATTAGGTACTCCAGACTCAGCTGGTGTTACAACTTCAACAGCAGCGGAAGTAATTACTGTACCATTTAACAACCCTGAAGCATTTACAGAAGCAATGGATAAATGGGGCGATCAAATCGCAGCTATTTTAATAGAGCCTATCGTTGGAAACTTCGGTATTGTAGAGCCTAACCCTGGCTTCCTAGAATTAGTTCATGCCACAGCAAAGGAAAAAGGTGCATTAACTATTTACGATGAAGTTATTACTGCTTTCCGCTTCCACTATGGTAGTGCTCAAACCTTATTAGGCTTAACACCAGACCTAACTGCCCTTGGTAAAGTAATCGGCGGTGGTTTACCTATTGGTGCATACGGCGGTCGTAAAGAAATTATGGATACAGTTGCTCCACTTGGACCTGCCTATCAAGCAGGCACAATGGCAGGAAACCCTGCATCCATGCAAGCTGGTATTGCCTGCCTAGAAGTATTACAAACTCCAGGAATTTATGATGAAATGGACCGTCTTGGAGCCATTTTAGAAGAAGGTATCTTGGCTGCAGCAAAAAAACATGATGTAACAATTACTATTAATCGTCTTAAAGGGGCTCTTACAATTTATTTTACAGATGTGACAGTAGAAAACTATGAGCAGGCTGAAAACTCAGACGGTGAAATCTTTGGTCGCTTCTTTAAATTAATGCTTGCACAAGGCATTAATTTAGCGCCATCAAAATATGAAGCATGGTTCTTAACAACAGAGCATACAGAAGCAGATATTCTTGAAACAATTAAAGCGGTAGATATTGCATTTTCACAATTGTAATTTGTAAATGCAATGGCTAAACGCTTAGTGAGAAGAGCAATATAGAACAGTTTCTATGGTTAACTTTTAAAGACGACTCCCCTGTGAGTCGTCTTTTTTCTGTAAATGACATACAAATCTATGTATTTTATGAGCGCTTCCTTCTATAATGTATAGAAGACATCCGCCGGAGGCTTAGGCCAGTGGATGATTGGGTAAAGTAACTTAAGCAGCATTTAACTGCCCCTATTGAGGTGGGAAACTTCTACTGAAAGAAGTTAAAATTTTAGACAGAAAGGACATCCATTTTCTATGAAATTAGGTGCCCGTGTATTTAAAACTGGTGTCGCCATCGTGTTTGCACTATTTATTGCTGAGCTGTTAGAGCTACCTTCACCTGTTTTTGCAGGAATTGCAGCCATCTTTGCGATTCAGCCATCTATTTATCGCTCCTATCAAACAATCGTTGAGCAAATACAAGCCAATATTATAGGAGCTACCATCGCGGTCATTTTTGGCTTGCTTTTCAGCCACCATGTAGTAGCAATTGGCATTGCCGTCATTGTTGCGATCGGTATCATGTTGAAATTTAAACTTGAAAAATCATTGTCACTAGCACTTGTTACAGTTGTAGCTATTATGGAGTTTCAAGGAGATGATTTTCTTACATTTGGTCTTATTCGCTTTATTACCATATTAGTTGGGGTGCTAGCAGCATTTGTTGTCAATCTGTTCTTCCTACCACCAAAATATGAAGTAAAGCTTTTCCGTAAGATTTACTTTTTACAGGATGATATTATCCGATGGACGCGACTTGCTGTTCGCCAGGCATCTGAGCATACTTCTACAAAAGAAGCATTAAGCAAATTTAAGTCTCGTATGCAACGAGTTGACACATTGTATGATTTTTATAAGGAAGAGCGTAATTACTTTAAAAATAAAAAGTTTGTTAAAGCACGTAAATTAGTTGTTTATCGTCAAATGATTACAACGTCAAAGAAAAGTTTAGAGCTGCTTCATCGTCTTCATAATCATGAAAACGAATTAGCCCAGCTACCGACACAATTTCATTTAATGATTCAAGAGCGACTTGATTTCCTGCTAACTTACCATGAACAGCTACTGCTAAAATATACTGGGAAATTAAAGCCCGAACATTCCGAGTGGAGTAAACATAATGATTATGTTCAGCGTAACGAGTTAATGGAGATATTTATAAAACAAATAACTTATGCGCATGATGAAGGCGATACAGAATTCTCGAGTTATCACTTGCTTTATATTTTATCTCGTATTTTAGATTACGAAGAAAACCTAGAGCATTTAGATACGCTCATCGTGTCGTATCAAACTCATCATGGCCAAGAAATCAATGTGGAATTTGAAGAAGAGTTTATTTAACTTCTTTCAGCAAATGTTTTGGTAGCGAAAGCGCAGCGTCAGCTACAAATGTTTTGGTAGCAAAAGAGCGAAGGGTTGGCATTATATCCACCCTTCGCTCTTTTGTATTAGCTTTTCATTTTCGGGTCAAGCGCATCACGTAGGCCGTCCCCCATTAGATTAAAACCGAGAACCGTAAACATAATAGCTAAACCTGGGAAAATCATCGTCCACGGAGCCTTTAATAAATAGATACGGGAATCCGCAAGCATTTTACCCCATTCTGGCGCTGGTGCTTGAGCTCCTAATCCAAGGAAGCCTAATGCCGCCGCTTCAATTATCGCTGTCGCTATCGCTAGCGTTCCTTGTACGATGATTGGCGTCATTGAGTTTGGCAAAATATGTGAGAATAAAATCCTTGAATCACGCATTCCGATAGCCTTTGCTGCTACAATATATTCCTCTTCTTTAACACTCAATACTTTCGAACGAATTAAGCGCCCAAAATTCGGCACGTTAATAATGGCAATGGCAAGCAATGCATTTTGTAATGATGGTCCTAGTACTGCTACTATTGCAATAGCAAGTAAAATACTAGGGAATGCTAACAGAATATCAAAAATACGCGAGATTATCGTATCAATCCATCTTCCATAATAACCCGCAATAATGCCAAGGAAACTACCTACAATTACAGAAAGAATAACCGAAAAAAAGCCTACCTTCAAAGAAATACTAGCTCCAAGTATAACTCTAGAGAAAATATCCCGTCCAAAGTCATCTGTTCCAAACCAATGCTCACTTGACGGTGCTAATAAACGATTCGAAAGATTTTGTTCATTAATTCCTTCAGGAGCAATCATCGAGCCAAATATAGCAAGTATAATAAAAAATAGTACAATGCCTGCACCTACTAGGGAGATTTTGCTCTTTTTAAAGCTACGCCAGCCTTCTCTCCAAGGACCTGCCGCTCGTTCACGACTTGGTGCTGCTGTTTTTATATCTATCGCTCCAGTCATTATCGCTGCTCCCCTCTATTTGTATTTAATCCGTGGATCTATCACCGTATACAGTAAATCCACAATTAAGTTAATCATGATAAAAATAAATGCAATTACTAAAATACCTGATTGAATAACAGGATAGTCACGGAAGCCAATGGCATCATAAATATAACGACCAATTCCAGGCCAGCTGAAAATCGTCTCTGTTAAAATGGCACCACCTAGCAGTAACCCTGTTTGCAAACCGATTACTGTTAATACCGGGATAACTGCATTTTTCAAGGCATGCTTATAAACAACAATAAACATTTTTTGCCCTTTTGCTCTAGCGGTACGTACATAGTCAGAGCGCATTACTTCAAGCATAGACGACCTAGTCATTCTTGCAATAATCGCCATTGGTATTGTCGCAAGAGCTATACCCGGTAATACTAATCGCTTTAATACTTCAGTAAATTGCTCAAAACGGCCTTGTATTAACGTATCCAGTAAATAAAAATGAGTAATGGCGGTTATTGGATCTCGCACATCTTCTCGCCCAGATGTCGGGAACCAGCCAAGCTGATTACTGAAAGCCCATTGTTCCATTAAGCCAAGCCAGAAAACGGGTATAGACACCCCGATTAAAGCAACTACCATTGCCACATAATCGAACCAAGAATTTTGAAACCATGCAGAAATAATGCCTGCATTTACTCCAACAATCACTGCGATAACCATGGCAAATAGCGCTAGCTCAGCTGTTGCCGCTAAATACGGGAAAATTTCCTCTGATACAGGTAATTTAGTACGTAATGATACTCCTAAATCCCCCTGAAAAATGCCACCTAAATAACTAAAATATTGTGTATACCACGGCTTATTTAATCCTAAACTTGCGTTTAACGCTTCGACCGCTTCTTTCGTTGCCTGCTGTCCTAAAATTACTTGTGCTGGATTACCAGGAATTGCACGAATTAACATGAAAACGATAAAAGTCATTCCAAGCAAAACTGGGATTAATTGAGATAAACGTCTTCCCATATAGTGAAGCATTTTCTTCACCCCTCTGTTATTTTCATAATATACTTTTGTATGAAAAGCATTGAAGTCTTTACACATACTGTAGAAAGGGTCAGCCTTCACCAAACGGTTCCGGACGCAATTATGTCGAGGCATAATTGATCGTTTAGATGATTGGTCTTTCATACAGAAAAAAATACCTCTAGCTTGTAAAAAGAATCCGCTAGATTCCTACGGCTTACCCGCAGAAAGCAAGCAGATTCTTTAAAATAATTCCCTCTTAAATTAAAACCTGTTCAAGATAGCCCTTTAAGCCTACTTCATATCAACTGCTTCTAAACGGTCAGAACCTGTTGGATGTGCAATATAGTTTGTAACTTTAGTGTTAGCAGCTAAAATTGGAGTAGAGTGAGCAATTGGAACCCATGGTGCATCTTTAGAGATAATCTCCTGTGCTTGCTTGTAAAGGGCATTACGCTTGTCCTCATTCATTTCAGTTTGCGCTGCAACTAATAGTTTGTGCACTTCTTGGTTGTCATAGAATGTATAGTTGTTAGAATGAATATTATCTCCGTCTAATAAAGTGTAAAGGAAGTTATCCGCATCTCCGTTATCACCTGTCCAACCAAGTAAGAACGCATCCGCCTCTCCCTTTTCCGCCTTATCTAAATACGTAGCCCATTCAAACGTTACAATCTTAGATTTCATACCAACATCAGCTAAATTCTTCTGAATGGCTTCTGCAATTTTTTTACCGTCAGGCATGTACGGACGTGGCACAGGCATTGCCCATAGCTCGATTTCTTTACCATCATAGCCAGCTTCAGCTAATAACGCTTTTGCTTTTTCTGGATCATATTCATAGCCTTTAGTGTCATCGTTATAGCCTGCAACTAATGGAGGCATTGGATTTTTTGCTGGTTCGCCTAAGCCTTCATAAAATGCATCTACTAATGCTTGCTTATCGATTGCATAATTTACTGCTTGACGAACTTTTACGTTATCGAACGGTGGACGTGTTACAGTTAATCCAAGGTAACCAACATTCATAGATGGACGTTCGATTAATTGTAAATCTGCATTTGATTCGATGGAAGCTTTATCAGATGGACTTAAGCCATCAACTACATCAACATCACCGTTAGTTAATTCATTGAATCGTGTGGAGTTTTCTGGAATAGAACGGAAAATAACTTTATCTAATTTCGGCAAATCTGCAATACGGTAATCTGGGTTTTTCTCAATTGTGATGGAATCATTTCGTTTCCACTCTACAAATTTAAATGGACCAGTACCTACTGGATGATCTTTAAGTGCCTCATCATCTTTTTCAAATGCTGTTGGTGAAGCAATAGCAAATGGAGACATCGCTAAATTTTTCAAGAATGGTGCTTGTAGCTGAGATAATTTAAAGATAACTTTATAATCACCATCAGCAGTAATCGACTCAATTACTTGCTTTCCACCTACTGTAAATTGAGAGGCGTAATATGGGAATTTTTCAGCACCACCAGCTTTCCAGCGCTCAAAATTTTTCACGACTGCTTCAGCATTAAAATCAGTACCGTCATGGAACTTAACCCCTTCTTCAAGTTGCATCGTATACGTTAATCCATCTTCTGAAGGTTCCCAAGATTTTGCTAGCCCTGGCTGCAATGTTACATCTCGCTCTCCAAAGTTAATTAGAGTCTCATAGAGGTTAACCGTAACTTTGAACGATTCACCTTCTGTTACTGTCGCTGGATCGAGAGCAGTGGAATCTGTTCCACGACCATATACTAATGTTTTTGGTCCACCGCTAGCTTTATCGCCACCACTTGAAGTATCTTTACTACCCGCATCCTTAGTATCTGAGCCACCACAAGCAGCTAAGATTGTCGAAAGAACAAGGATAAGCATTACACCCAAAGTCCAAAGCTTCTTTTTCTTCATTGAATTTCCCCCTAAATTTTTTTATATCATTGAATGTTGGATCGCATCATATAGATGGCAAGCAACATAATGACCCGGTTTCACTTCTTGCATTTTTGGAACTACTTGAGAGCATTCTTCTTTTTTAAATGGACATCTTGTATGGAAAGTGCACCCGCTTGGCGGATTCGAAGCACTTGGAATATCTCCAGAAATAATGAGCTGTTCACGTTCAAACGTAGGATCTGGAACAGGTACCGAGGATAGCAGTGCCTGAGTATATGGGTGAAGTGGCTCAGCATATAAATCCTCACTTGCTGTCAGCTCCACTAATTTCCCCAAATACATTACGCCTACACGATTGCTAATATGGCGTACAACTCCTAAATCGTGGGAAATAAAAATATAAGTTAGCTTTAAGTCCTTTTGTAAGTTTTGCAATAAATTCAATACTTGCGCCTGTATTGACACATCGAGTGCAGAGACAGGCTCGTCCGCAATAATTAAACGTGGATTCGTCATCAGAGCACGGGCAATGCCGATACGCTGTCTTTGACCACCACTAAATTGATGTGGATAACGTTTCACATGATATTCATTTAACCCAACAATTTCGAGAAGCTCTAATACCTTCTGTTTCCGTTCCTTTGAATTACCCATTCCATGAACAATAAGAGGCTCCTCTAATATTTTCCCAATGTTATGCCTAGGATTAAGAGAGGCATAAGGATCTTGGAAAATCATTTGAATATCTCTACGGGCTTTGCGCATTTCATTGTTCGATAATTCAGAAATCATTTTACCTGCAAATTCAATCTCGCCCTCTGTTGGCTCAAGCAATCGCATTAAAAGTCGACCAGTCGTTGATTTACCACATCCGGACTCACCTACAATGCCTAATGTTTCTCCTTCAAAAACTTCAAAGGAAACATCATCCACTGCCTTTACGTCTCCAACCTGTGTATTCAAAGCACCCTTCCGAATGGGGAAATATTTTTTCAAACCATCAACTTTCAACAACACTTTCGACATGTTGCTCCACCTCCTGTTTCTCTAGTAAAAAACATCTCGATTTATGCCGCTCTGTTGCTTCATATAAAGGTGGTGTTTCTTGTACACAACGGTCCATCGCAAATTCGCAACGCGCTGCAAAACGACAGCCTTCCTGAATACTTCCAGGCTTAGGTACACTACCTGGTATAGAGTATAGATTGTCCTTTTTATAACGCATATCCGGTACAGATTTAATAAGCCCTTGTGTATAAGGATGCTTTGGATTAACGAATATCTCCTGAATAGGTGCCTCCTCTACAATCTGACCTGCATACATCACAATAACTCGCTCGCATGTTTCTGCTACAACGCCTAAATCATGTGTAATTAATAATACAGCTGTATTTAAACGTTTATTTAAATCTTTCATAAGCTGCAAGATTTGAGCTTGAATCGTAACATCTAATGCAGTAGTCGGCTCATCAGCAATCAATACCTTCGGATCACAGACAAGTGCCATCGCAATCATGACCCGTTGTCGCATCCCTCCCGATAGTTGATGTGGGTAATCTTTTAATAATTCCTCAGCTCGTGGTAAACCTACTAGTTTCATAATTTCAATTGCCCTTGCAAATGCTTCTTTTTTCGACCATTTTGGATTATGAATTCGAATCGCTTCTTTTAGCTGATCCCCAATTGTAAACAAAGGATTTAAGGATGTCATAGGCTCCTGAAAAATCATTGCCACATCTTTCCCACGAATTTTCTGCATTTGTTTATCAGATAATGTTACGAGGTTTTTGCCATCTAATACTATTTCACCACCTGTTATTTTTCCAGGTGGCGATGGTATTAATCCCATAATGGACAGTGATGTGACACTTTTTCCACTTCCCGACTCCCCTACAATCCCTAATATTTCTCCCTCATGAACAGAAAAATCGATATCATCTACGGCAGGAATTTGTCCATCATCTGTAAAAAAGGTTGTCTTTAAACCTTTTATTTCTAGCAGCTTTTTTCTCATGATCAATCGCCCCATCCTACCCATATTTTCACTTAATTACATTCACTATCACTCAATTCCCTATTTTCAGATAATTCTAACCAAAAACTACTGCTCTTTCAATCATTATTATTCTGCAATTAACATAGATTTTCTACATCGTTCGAGTTCTATATTAATATTGTCTTATTAATCGATAATATTTTAACAATATAACAAAAAAATAGCCTTCTGTTTATGTTTAAACGGAAAGCTATTTTTAGATTATTGACTCATTACCAAAATACGGATATTACTTTTATTAGTTGATTGGAGTGAGCTGGGCGACTCCTTGGGGATCAGCGTCACAGATGAGACCCTGCAGCGAGCTCATAGGGGAACGATGGCTAAAAGCATATCACGTCCTGTGATAACGCCTTCGTGACCAACATCCTGTTGGCCCGAGACCCTGCAGCGAGCAACGCGAGTGAAGCGGCTCATCGGACGCCCCCAGGAAGCTCTGCTCTGCGCGAAAGCGAAGCGTCAGCGGCAAATGTTTTATCTGTGCGAAAGCGAAGCGACAGCAACAATTGTTTTCTGTAGCGAAAGCAAAGCGTCAGCTACAAAGCGCCCAGCTGGAACGGAAATCAACCCCACGTTATGATGGTAAGCCAGATTTTTTCTATTATAGCATGGTGTATCAATCTAAATGTTGCACCTGGAATAAATTGAAGTAAGTCCCCTCTTTTTGCATTAATTGCTCATGAGTACCACTTTCAATTAATTGTCCATGATCTATAACAATAATTTTATCTGCATGTGTAATTGTAGAAAGTCGGTGAGCAATTATAATGGTCGTGCGTTCATGTGCAAGTACATCCAATGATTCTTGAATAAGTGCCTCACTTTCTAAATCTAAAGCAGAGGTTGCTTCATCCAATATTAAAATAGGAGGATTTTTTAAAAATACACGAGCGATTGCTACTCGCTGCTTTTGCCCACCTGATAACTTCACACCGCGCTCCCCGACCTTTGTGTCATAGCCATTTGGTAAACTCATAATAAAATCATGGGCATTTGCCGCTCTTGCAGCAGCAATAACCTCTTCATCAGAAGCTTCTGGCTTACCCATTAAAATATTCTCTTTTACCGAATCACTGAACAAAATATTATCCTGTAACACTATTCCAATTTGTGAACGTAAAGAATGTAATGATATATCACGTACATCATATTCATCAATAGTCACTGCGCCACTCGTTGTATCATAAAAGCGAGGAATTAAACTTATGATCGTTGATTTTCCTCCACCGCTCATTCCTACAAATGCTACTGTCTCTCCAGGGTTAATCGTGAAATTGATGTTGTTTAAAATTTGTGAGCCCTCTTCTTCATATTGAAAGTTCACATTGTCAAAGCGGACTTCACCCTTTACTCGTGGTAGCTCTAAGGCATTTGCCTTGTTTTTTATTTCATAAGGTTCATCTATTAATTCAAACATTCGATCCATTGATGCAAATGATTGTGTTAACATCGTTGATGAACTTACAAGACGACGAAGTGGACCATAAAGTCGTTCGATATAGGCGATAAAGGCTACCATTGTCCCAACTGAAAGTGGACCATTAATAACCTGATAACCTGCATAAGCAATGACTAGGAGAGGTGCTACATCCGTGATGGTATTCACCACCGCAAAGGATTTAGCATTCCATTTTGTATGGTCTAGTGCCTTTTCTAAAAATTCACCATTTGCTTCATCAAATAATTTTTGCTCATGCTTTTCTAGCGTGAAGCTTTTAATAATGCTCATTCCAGCTACACGTTCATGCAAATAACTTTGCACACCCGCAAGCGCTTGTGATCGTTTACGTGTTAAAGATCGAAGTTTACCAAAGAAGTACTTCACACTAAATCCATAGAATGGGAACGCAACTAATGCTACTAGCGTAAGCTTAACATCCATGGCAAGCATAATACCGATAGCAATAACAATTGTTGCAAGGTCAAGCCAAACGTTCATCAAGCCTGTCATGATAAAGTTTTTTGTTTGTTCCACATCATTAATCACTCTTGAAATAACATCGCCAGCTCTTGTATTCGCATAGTATCTTAAACTTAGTCGCTGTAAATGTGCATATATTTGTTTTCGAATATCGAAAAGCACTTTGTTGCTGACATGCTGTGCATAATATTGACGGTAATACTCGATCGGTGGTCGAATAATAAAGAATACAATGATCGTACCACCTAACCAATAAAACAGTTCTTTTGTCTTCTCTGCATCCGTTAGATGATCTGCAGCGATAATATCATCTAACACAATTTTTATGAGCAATGGGATAAATAACGGAATCGCAAATTTCACAATACCAATTAAAATTGTTAAAATAATTTCCCATGTATATGGTTTTACAAATTTCATATAACGCTTTATACTACCCAATTTTTTATCACATCCTTATTTTAAAAGCCTCGCTCTTATGTAATACATAAAAAGAAACAGACATCCACAAACTGAATGCCCAAACGTATTATAGCAATATTTTGTTTTAAGTACATTTAATTTAGCTTTATCACTAACTATTTTACAATTCGATTGTTGAAGACATAAAAAAACACCCATTAGTAAAACTAATAGGTGCAACTAACAATCATCTGCTTGCATATCGAGCTGAAACTTATAACGGCTCGTCCAGGCATCGATGAAATCAGGTGCAAAGGGTCCTCTTTTTTGTTGAATCCAGCTAATTAATTTATCGACATTGCGCTTTAAAATTTTATCTATGACATCTGGATAAGACATTTCCTTACGATGTAGCTCATATTCATCCTCATCTAAGAGTGAATAAGACAGATCAGGGAAAACTTTAATATCTAAATCATAGTCAATATATTTAATGGCATTATTATCGAAAACAAATGGTGAGCTTAGATTACAATAATAATACACACCGTCCTCACGTAGCATGCAAATGATATTAAACCAGTGCTCCGCATGGAAATAACAAATAGAAGGCTCTCTCGTTAGCCAAGTACGACCATCGGATTCTGTCACAAGTGTCCGTTCATTCGCACCGATAATGATATTTTTCGTTCCTTTTAAAACCGTTGTTTCTTGCCAAACACGGTGGATACGGCCATTGTGCTTATAACTATGTATTTGTATCGTTTCTCCTTCTACCGGTATTGCCATTTTTGAAGCCCACCTTTTCGTCTATGCTACCTAAATCTAGCAGTCTCTAGTATATTATAGCAATGTGTACGCGAAAGGTGTAGTTAGAAAACCACAAATTTCCCTGCGCTCTTTTAAATCTGTACAAAATTTCGTTAATTTGAAGCGGATTTTATCATAACAACAACCCAATTGGAATTTTTTCGCTTTACTTATATATCAAATCGGATTTTTTTCTGAATTAGAGCCGTTCTTCCTCGCATCCGATCGCGATTTTTTGGGCTACCTGATCAGTTCTTCGTTCTCCTGAGCAGTTTCCTCAGCTACCCGATCAGTTCTTCTTTCTACCTGAGCAATTTCCTCAGCTACCCGATCAGTTCTCTGGCCTACCTGAGCAGTTTCCTCGCCTACCCGATCAGTTCTTCTTTCTACCTGAGCAGTTTCCTTGGCTACCCGATCAGTTCTTCTTTCTACCTGAGCAGTTTCCTTGGCTACCCGATCAGTTCTTCGCTCTACCTGAGCAGTTTCCTTGGCTACCCGAGCAATTCTCCGGCCTACCTGAGCAGTTTCCTCAGCTACCCGATCAGTTCTTCTTTCTACCTGAGCGGTTTCCTTGCCTACCCGATCAGTTCTTCTTTCTACCTGAGCGGTTTCCTTGCCTACCCGATCAGTTCTTCTTTCTACCTGATCGGTTTCCTTGCCTACCCGAGCAATTTTCTCATCTTGCTATATAAAAAATAAAAAGGAGCTGCTTTTTAATCTTTTCGATTTTAGACAGCTCCTTAGAGGTAAATGCAATTATGCAATTACAAAGTGTTATTCACCAAGATCTTGGTTAGTTTTATTGAAGTTACCTGAAGCTTGAGTTTTATTTTGCTCCGCTTTAGCATTTTGCTTTTGCACTTCATTAACGTCTGTTTCATAACCAAATTCTTGACTTTGACGTTGCATGTTTTTATTCGGTTGTAAATTTTGGTTGTTGTTTTGCTTTTTCATTATTCATTCACCTCCACGCTCATTATTGTGTACCGAGGTGAATGATTTTATGCTCATAAATTTTTATAAATTTTATTTTCTTGATTAATCCTTAATTTCTTGCCAAATTTTCAGCATTGGAACGGGCATTGGTAATAATTCTATTTGTTCTCGAGTCAGCCATTCGCCCTTTACTGCTGAATTGCATTTCATAAAATAGCTATTTATATGCCATGTTAAATGTGAAAAAACATGTTTAAATGTTAACAAATCCTGTTGCGATTGAACATTCATAGCATAATCTTTAATAAAAATATCTATTGAATCTTTACCGTGCTCAAGCATTGGAAACTGCCATAGGTTAGCTAGTAAACCTTCTGCAGGACGCTGCTCCAATAAAATTCGACCTTTGTCATCTTGGCATACAAGCACATCGTATGTGATATGCTTCATCTTTACTTTTTTAGATTTGATAGGTAATTTTTCAGGCTCACCTTCATTAAAAGCCGTACAGTATTCGCGAACTGGACACAATAAACACTTTGGTGAAGTTGGCGTACAAATAAGTGCACCCAGCTCCATTAAGCCTTGATTGAAGGACGATGCATTTTTAGGATCTATCAATTCTTCAACAGCCGCTTCAAAAATCTTTTTAGTCTTTGGAGCTGCAATATCATCATCAATATTAAGCACACGACTTAAAACGCGCATAACATTGCCATCAACCGCATGTTCGGGCTTATTATAGGCAATACTTAAAATAGCTCCAGCAGTATATGGGCCTACGCCTTTTAATGTTGAAATCTCGTGGCGATTATCGGGTACTATCCCACCGTAGTTTTCTAATACCTCACGAACACCTGCCTGTAAATTACGAGCACGGGAATAATAGCCGAGGCCTTCCCAATGCTTTAATAAGTATTCTTGTGGAGCTTCCGCGAGTAATTCTAACGTTGGAAAACTTTCCATGAAACGATTGTAATAAGGAATAACTGTGTCGACACGTGTTTGCTGTAGCATCACTTCCGATACCCAGATTTTATAAGGATCCGTAGTATGTCTCCAAGGCAAATCACGTTTCTCAACATTAAACCATGCGACTAAAGATTGTCGAAATTTTGTTACATATGGATAATTCACAGTGACCTCCTGCGTCTTTACGATTTTATTTATGATAAAAAGAGTATACAATTAAGAAAAGACCATTGTCAGAAACGACAAAAAACGTCAAAATTTTTCCAGCTTTAAAACGACTGTCTTAATAAAGTAAATATCAGGTATTACGGATTATTGAAATATACATGTATGCAATTGTACTCTTTTTTGTTGCATACAAGGAGTGGATATTTTTGGATTCAGGCACACATTTCGTTATGGGTATTGCCCTCGGCGGTCTTGCATTAGTCGACCCCGTTGTAGCAGATCATTCAATGACCTTTACCGCAGTAATGGCAGGTACGATCATTGGCTCACAGTCACCTGATGTCGATACAGTGTTAAAACTACGCAACAACGCCGTTTATATTCGACATCATCGAGGAATTACACATTCACTACCAGCAGTAGCTCTTTGGCCCATCTTAATTACAGCGGTTTTAGCACTTATTATTCAAGACGCAAATGTGTTTCATTTATGGCTTTGGACATTTTTCGCAGTAGCACTTCACGTCTTTGTTGATATTTTCAATGCTTATGGTACACAAGCGCTTCGACCATTCTCTAGAAGATGGGTGGCACTTGGTGTCATTAATACATTTGATCCTATTATTTTTACGCTACATTGCCTTGGCATTTTACTTTGGGCATTTGGTGCAAATCCAGTTTGGACATTTAGTATCATGTATCTCATTATTATCGTTTACTACATTTTACGCTTTGCAGTCCAAAAGGCTGTAAAGAACGCTGTGCATAATACCATACAGGATGAAGAGTATGTCATAGTAGCCCCTACAATGCGATTCTTGCACTGGCGAATTGCAGCAAAATCCAAAACGCATTATTACGTTGGGCGCGCTTATGGGCGAACTGTGAATATTTACGATAAATTCGAAATAAAACCTTTACCGAAAACGCCTATTATCGAAATAGCATTGAAAGATCGCAATCTCGCTGCTTTCGTGTCATTCTCACCATTGTATCGTTGGGAAATTTCAGAACTCGATAATGGCTTAACAGAAGTAAGATTAATTGATCTGCGTTACCGTAGTGATAATCGCTATCCGTTCGTTGCTGTCGCTCATTTAAACGATGACAATGAGATTATCACTTCATACACAGGCTGGATTTTCACCGAAGATAAACTTCAGAAAAAATTACAGGTTGGCGCAAGTAATTAAACATCAGCAAACCCTGACCAAATATTGGTCAGGGTTTTGTTATTGCACCATATCATCACTAGCATCAAGTAAATGTGCGTATTTGGGATTACGTCCTGCAAATGCATGCAGTTTATCACCGTAGCTGGTAATTAATTGACGCACTAAATTTTCAGTGTAATCAGCACCACGATAGGAGTAGCCAGCTTTTGCAGAAGTCGATTCAAAATCACTCCATAAAAGCTCAATCCATACTCGTGCACGTCCTACTGACATTTGCGGGTTTTTTGCAAGTAATTCAGCAGTTAGTTTTTCAATTTTTTCATCCATTTATTTGCCCACCTTTACAGGAGATAGCATGGATACAGGTAAAGCCTCTTGGTATTTTTCGCCCCCTAAGCGATGTCCCCAAGCAAAGCGTCCTTTCAAATAATCCACTTGGAAAAATTCATTTTCAGAGCCGTCAATACGATACATTTCTCCAGGAATTATTGTATCTAAATCCACTAAATAAGCAGCCGCCATTAAAGCCTTACGCTCATATACTGCGAATTCATTGATGATCCCTAGCTGCTCCGCCTTACGTGCCTTTTCCTTTATCATAGCTATTTCCTCACGTAATTCGTGCTCTGACATCGCAGCATAATTTTTTTCGTTCATTCCTCATTCTCCTTCTCTTCTATAAAACGATCTATAACCTCTATAGGAAACCCCTTTTGATAGAGCGCCTGCTTTATTTTCATTTTCAATTCATAACCAGTATACTTCGATGAATACTTTTTCCAAACTTTTTCGCCTTGTCCAGCAAGTAGCTGTTGCCATTCATCTTCATCTTGTTCAATCTCTATTTGACTTAGCACATCATCTACAACACTAAAAGAATAACCTTTTCGCATTAAAAAATCTTGAATTTTAGCTTTTATTTGTGTTGGTGTTTTCTTTTTTTCCGATCGAATGACCTTCTCAGCCAATTGTGTTGCAAGCTTCACCTGTTCCGCATGACTGTACGTAGCAAGTACCTCATCCTGTAAGCTTTTATCAATTCCTTTTTTTATAAGGTCTTGTCTAATTGCCTTGGGCCCCTTTTTCATCGTAGCTTTTTTCGTATTAAGTAATGCCTTGGAGTAAGTTTCATCATTTAAAAAGCTGTATGATTTAAGCTTTTGTATAGCCTCTAAAATAACAGCTTCCCCAAATTCTAACGTGAGAAGCTTTTTCTTTACTTCATGCTCGCTACGCATTTGATAAGATAAAAAATTTAACCCTTTATTAAAAGCTTTTCGAATCTCATCTTCATAGGCAATTTCTTGAATATCAAATTCCTCAAGCACTTTTCCCTTCGTTAATCCAAATTGAATGAGAATTGCCTCATCTACAGGAAAAGCGTATTCTTCGTTCAAATATATATTATAACGTTCTGGATTGTTTTTTTGACGTGCAATTTTCGTAATAATACGCATTAGTAACACCTCACCATTTACCATTATAACATTTTTCGCGGGTATTGCTTTTTTCCCGTAGGCATATTCTATGTTCGTGGGTGTTCACTTCTCTTCCGCGAGTATTTTCCCGTTTCGCGCGGGTATTATTAAAGAGAGAGCAAAACATTTATATGAATGAAAGGTCCATGTACTACCTACTTTTTTAGAAAAACATCATCATCATTTTGTATTTAAATTCCCTAATTTAAAAGAAGCACTTCAACTAGGATAATTTTTTAAAAAACACGCATTCTAATGAAAAAGAAAGGATGCGTTTTTATGTGGAAACAGCATATAGTAGGAGCGGTCATCGCTACTTTTATTATTGCCGCGGCAATTAGCTTTAATCCATATTCGGCTGCTAGCTCTGATGAATACCATTGGGGATTAAAGCGAGCGAAAAACGGTGAACCAGCTGAGGCTGGGGCACAGCTTGATCAGCTACTTGAGAAGTATGGTGCAATTTATAAAGGTAAGCCAGATAAAAAAGTTGCTTATTTAACCTTTGATAACGGATATGAAAATGGATTCACGGAAAGCATTTTGGATACATTGAAGAAGGAAAACGCACCAGCTACCTTCTTTTTAACTGGTCATTATTTAGAAAGTGCCCCTGATTTAGTAAAACGCATGGTTAAAGATGGACATACTATCGGCAACCATTCATGGGGGCACCCAAATATGGCGAGGCTTACGCCAGATGGTATGCGTAGTGAATGGAAGAAACTCGATGATAAGTTACGTGAATTGACGAGTATTGAACGTACAACATACGCTCGTCCACCTGAAGGTATATTTAACGCAAAATTATTAGAGGTCGGAAATGCTGAAGGCTACCGTCATATTTTCTGGTCCGTTGCCTTTAAGGATTGGGAAAGGGATGTACGTCGTGGCGCAGATTATGCGTATAATGCATTAATGGAACAGCTTCACCCTGGTGCCGTAATATTAATGCATACTGTTGCACAGGATAACGCTGAAGCTCTCCCAAGGTTTATTGCCGAAGCGAAAAAACAAGGCTATACATTTTTATCCCTTGACGATTTAGTTTTAGAACATGAAGATCTTCCCGTCGCTTTGCAATCGTCTACTCCTTAGTTATAATGGGGAGATGATATTAAAAGAACAGGGACGTGGAACGCTTGACGCAACAAACATCAATGGAAGTTGGACAAAAATTTCCTCTAACAATAAAAAGACTTGGTATTAATGGCGAAGGAGTAGGCTTTTATAAGCGTAATGTTGTATTCGTAAAAGGCGCTATTCCTGGTGAAGAAATTACAGCACTAGTAACTAAAACACAGCGAAACTTTGCTGAAGCAGAAATAGTAACTATTCGTAAAGCTTCAAAATATCGTCAGGAAGCACCATGCCCAGTTTACAACGAATGTGGCGGCTGCCAGCTTCAACATATGACATATGAAAAACAGCTAATCGAAAAGCGTGATATCGTAATTCAAGCATTAGAACGTTATGCTAAGCCTTTAGCTAATACAGTTGAAGTTCGCAAAACTTTAGGGATGGATAATCCATGGAATTATCGTAACAAAAGTCAGTATCAAGTACGTAAAGAGGGTAAACGTGTCTATGCAGGGCTATTTGCAGAAGGTAGTAACAAGTTACTGAACATCAACGATTGCCTTGTTCAACATCCGGTTACATCAAAAATCACAGTGGCAACGCGTAAAATTTTACAAAAACTGAATATTACTATTTACGATGGCCGTACGCTTGATGGCTTAGTGCGTACGATTGTAGTACGTACTGGGATTCGTACTGGTGAAACACAAGTCGTGCTCGTTACAACACGTAAAGAAATTCCACATCAGGCAGAACTCATTGCACGTATTAAAAAAATCGACCCAAGTATCGTTTCGATTGCCCAAAATATTAACCGTGAGAAAACATCGTTAATCTTTGGCGATGAAACGATTGTCCTCGATGGCAAGGAAACGATTCATGAGGAGCTTGGAGAATTAGCCTTTGATTTATCAGCTCGTGCCTTTTTCCAACTGAATCCAACACAAACCGTTCATCTTTACGATGAAATTAAAAAAGCAGCAGCATTAACAGGCAAAGAAACAGTTGTTGATGCTTACTGCGGTGTTGGAACAATCGGTTTATGGCTAGCTGACAAAGCAAAAGAAGTTCGTGGAATGGACGTTATTCCAGAAAGCATTCAGGATGCACGTAAAAATGCACGTAACCATGGCTTCAAGCATACAAAATACGCAGTCGGTACTGCAGAAAGTGTTTTAGCAAAATGGCGCAAGGAAGGATTTACACCTGATGTTATTACAGTTGACCCACCACGCACAGGTCTAGCACCAGAATTCATCCGCACAGTGTTGAAGCTAAAACCGAAGCGCTTTGTCTATACATCGTGTAATCCATCAACTTTGGCGAAGGATTTAAACGAATTATCGAAGTTTTATGATGTAGAGTATATTCAGCCGGTGGATATGTTCGCACAAACCGCACAAGTGGAGTGCGTGGCGAAGCTTGTGTTGAAAAATAAGTAATAAAAACGGGCGTCCTCAAAAAATGAGAGACGCCCTTTAAAAATTCTAAAAGAGAATTAAACAGAAAAAAGGCGTCTTCTAAAATTAAGAGACGCCTTATATGTATTGCACAGCTCTAGCTGCCTGGTGGATGACGGACGGTCCAGAGAAATCAACACCTTAACCAGTAGCCCAGGATTTAAAAGAATTTTATGCTTTAAGTTTTTAGCTTTAATACGAAAGAACTTTGAAACGTAAACTTTGGACTTTTAACTTTAATCTTTGAGCTTTTATCTCCGATTATTTGAACTATCCATTGTAGTAAGACATGTTTCTGGTTTTAACTCGCACACATGTCTTGAAGCGCGAGCGATTTATCGTTTTCCGTTTTCGCTAGGCCATGCATATTTTGTTAGGCTTGCACTTCAATAAATGTAGTTGCGTTTGATTCTGATAATACAGCGTCGACCTCTGATTCAAATTCTTCAATTCGATTACTTAACGCTTCGATTTTCTTTTTAACATTCATCGGATCAATTAACTCGTACTCGTTTCTTTTCATAAATGTCTCTGTATGTAATTTTACTTCTTCTGGAGATTGTTTATCTTTATTTCCTAATATATTAACTAAATACGTTTCTAGCTTTCCAGGCAACGCATCATTTTCTTTTGCAACCGTATTTATCGCTGAACGATATTGCTGTTGCATGACTTCTAACAGTTCCTTTTCATATTGAATGGACTGTTTGCGTTCAATCGCTTCTGCTACAGTCATTTCTTCTTTTCCCACTATTACTTTTGTTTTAGCATTGGACTGTACAACTAGCGCCTTAATTCGGTTGCGATAGTCAACTAAGCTAACTACTTTATCGTATGAGGCTTGCATTTGCTTTTCATATTCTTGAATCTCTACACCATTAATTTTGCTATTGCTTTTACGATTAGCTAACACTGAACTAACTTCATGCGTTGCTGCTTCGATGCGGTGATTTAGCATCTTTAATTCTGTTAATGCACGGTGGATCGATAATTTTTTATATTCTGCCATGTGTTAATCTCCTCATTATAATTAGTATCTTAGTTAGTGTTCTTCTATTATATAGAGGTAGAAATCCAAAGTCCAAATATTACTATCTACAAATATTATTTGATTTTATGTTTACTTGTCTGTATAATATCATTCTAGGTGCCAAACCTATGTGACTTGGACGGAACATCCTTGTCACGCAAAGAACGCCATAACAGCACGGATTTGCTGGGCGTTTTTTGTTTTATGAGCGGGAGATGAGCCCCGCTCTTTTATTTTGTCCAAAATTATACGTTGCTCAAAAGTCTCCGAGCTGACTCTCTTTTTTCCGCTTCAAGGATCATTCCAAAAGACAATGCCCCTTACATCGACACTGGTCGCTTATTTTTTTTCGCCCAAATACTAGTAAAACAATGGCTATAGCTAGCAAAAGCATCGCCACTAATAAAAGGAAGCTGTAATTTACATATTCTAAATAAACGCCTCCTAAAAATGGCCCTGTTAAGCTACCGATACTAAGAGCAATACCGCAAAGCAGATTTCCTGTTGGTAGTAGCTCCTTTGGTGTTAAGTCAGCCATAAAGGTAATACCTAACGAAAACATCGAACCGACTAATGTACCTGTAAAGAAAAATGCTACGGCTACTGCCATTTGTGAATGTTCTACAAAACTTGCAATGCCAAAAATAACAGCCCCACCAAATGAGCCTATCATCAAGACATTGCGTCGTCCTAATTTATCCCCTATAGCTCCAAGTGGTACTTGTGTCAAAATCCCACCAAATGTAAAGACTGATAAAATAATAGGAATCATATTCACATCGAAACCTTTACGTAACGCATAAACTGGGAACAAAGCATTTAAAGAGGATTCTAAAAACCCATAAACAAATGGCCCTAAAAATGCAATCCACCCGAATGCGATAGCCATTTTATAACGATGCCAACCCCTTGCATGTAAGTCTCCCGTTAATCGCTCTGGTTTTTCATTTTGTAGAAGGAAGACAAAAGCCCATGCCAATAAGCACATAATCGAGGACACAATAAACGGTAATGCTTCTGAAACTTGTATAAGTTTCACCATCAAAGGACCGACCGCAAAACCTGTACTAAAGGACAAGCCGTAAATGGCCATACCTTTTCCTAAGCTTTTATGATCCGTTGTGCTTGTAATCCACGTCTGTGTTGCAAAATGTAATGCATGATCCCCAATTCCAATGAGTAAGCGGAGGGTAAACCAAAAGGTCACACTCTTCCATAAAGGAAATGCAAGCAGTGAAGCGAAGACAAGTGCACCGCCTATTAAAATAATTGGTTTGTAGCCCCATTTTCGTAATGGCTGCTCGATAAACGGTGAGATCAATAAAGTTCCTATGTATAGACCTGTTGCGTTCAATCCATTCAACGCAGAGGAAACTCCATCACGTTCGAAAATAATTGAAATTAACGGTAAAAGCATCCCTTGTGAAAAACCTGAAATAGATACAATTAACACTAGAATGGCAAATCTTTTTTTGTTGTAATCTGAGAAGTATGTCATCATTTCCTCCAACATCAAGTCATTCTATCAAATAACAGCATAACAAAAAGCCTTAGCGCTCACCACATGTGATTTTACGCTAAGGCCTAACTAATACTTATCTCCATTTAATTGTATAAACACGAATTTCGACTTTTACATCGCCGAGTACTTGTTTAAACTCCCTCCTTTTCGAGTTAGAGTTCTTTTGTTTTTTTTAATCAGCTCCTTTACTTTTTCTTAATATTAATTTAACACACACATTCATTATTGTAAATATTCTGTCTATTGATTTTTACAAAATAATCTCTAAGTCCTAGGTGTTTGCCTAAACATTGAAATTTAGTCCCAAATCAGCTAAGATGAAGGGGATGAAATGAGGTGTATGTATGTCAAATCCAATCACTGATAAAAAACAGCAAATGAACTACTTAAAAGAGCGTCTTGAAATGTTTTTAGAAGTTTTAGATGCAATTGATCCTGAAACAACTGAATTAGAGGATATCGATCGTTTAATTCAAATGATGGATGATTTAGAAGACAAAATGGAGCAATTTAATGCTCGTGAACAATAACTACTAATCAATTTCGCCTTGGCGTAATTGCGTCCGGAGGCTATATAAAAGCAAGTGGAAAGCTATATATCCACTTGCTTTTTTTCTTGTCCATTTCCGGCTAGTAGCAATCCCAATTATATAGAACTTTACTAAAATCTTTACGTTTCAGCTCATCCTCTGTGATGAAAAAATTGCCGACCCCGTCATCCCCCCAAACAATTTGTTCCCCTACACTATCAATCTGAAGCAACAAAATTGTTGAATCTGTATAGTCGCCATATGCTCTTGGATCTTCTTGGGTAAAGAATGGATATCCTCCAATTTTATGACCTGAACTATTTAAAGTTTCATAAAATGAGTCTACTAAATTATCATTGTCTTCTATATTAGCAAGGATCTTCGCATATAGTTTTTCACTTCTAAAGTCATTTGCTGATAATGGTTCATAGCTTGTTCCAAAAGACAATGCCATTTCTTTTTCCACTGGAAAGAAAAATTCTTCTTCTTTCACTTCAACAAATGAGAAGTCTTGTACTAACTGCGACTCATCACTGACAATATGTTCGTGGAAAATGACGCAGAAACCCTCCTGATTTTGACCATTATCAAAATCTATCCCTAGAACATCATCATAACCATCAATATAAAACTGTAAGATTCCCTCTTCAGGGAAATTTGGTAAATGCCTAGGTACATCTGTAAAATTAATTTGTGCTAGTAATTTTAATGGCTGCCCTTCAGGACTTTTCGGATATTCCATTGACAGCGGAAAATACGGATCACCCGCAAACTTACTTTCAAATAAAGATGTTTTTCGTTCTTCCGTTTCAATAAATACAGTAGGCTGTATCGTTTCCTCTATTACAGACCGATATTGTTCAAATGCTTCGGGTAAATTAAGTAACTTCATATTATTACCTCCTAAAGGAAATTTAAATTTATTATAGAACGAATGTTCCTCTCGAGCAATCTTTATGGTGATTTGATCAGCTCGGCTCCAAAAGTGATCCGCTCCCATTATCTTCTAACACCTCAACGGCAGATAACATAATTTCACATTTAAATTTCCTCTTTTTGAGAATAGACCTATAATTCCAACCACAATGAGTTGAACTCTTTTTTTCATTAGTTGAAAAGAGTATAATGTAACGTGGAAATAATCAAATTTTCTATGGGGGGCAATACCAAATGAATATCCAAACTTTGGAGAAAAGTATTTACGATTTAATTACTGAAACGTCTACAAATCTACCAAAAGACGTACGTCGTGCTATTAAGAAAGCTAAAGAAGCCGAGAATTCAGGTACTCGTGCTGCAATGAGCTTAGACACAATCTCAAATAATATCATTATGGCAGAAGATAATGTATCACCAATCTGTCAAGATACTGGTCTACCAACATTCAAAATTTATACTCCTGTCGGTGTAAATCAATTAGAAATTAAAGAAGCTATTAAAAAAGCTATTATCGATACTTCTGCAGATGCAAAATTACGTCCAAATGCGGTTGATTCGTTAACAGGTGCAAACAGCGGTAATAACCTAGGTGACGGTCTACCTGTTATGAAATTCGAACAATGGGAAAAAGACTATATTACAATTAAATTAATCCTTAAAGGTGGCGGCTGTGAAAATAAAAACATTCAGTATAGCCTACCATGTGAGATTGAAGGTCTTGGCCGCGCTGGTCGTGATTTAGATGGTATCCGTAAATGTATCCTTCACTCAGTATACCAAGCACAAGGACAAGGCTGTTCAGCTGGTTTCATCGGTGTAGGTATCGGTGGCGATCGCTCTTCTGGTTACGACTTAGCGAAAGAACAGTTATTCCGTCATGTGGAAGATACAAATCCAAATTCTGATCTTGCTAAATTAGAAGAATATGTTGTGAAAACTGCAAACACATTTGGTATCGGTACAATGGGCTTCGGTGGTGAAGCAACATTACTTGGCTGTAAAATTGGTGTTATGCACCGTATCCCTGCATCATTCTACGTATCTGTAGCTTATAACTGCTGGGCATACCGTCGTATGGCTGTGGACATCAATCCTCAAACTGGTGAAATTATTAACTGGCATTACCAAGAAGGCGAAAAAATTACATTTAAAGAAGATGAAGTTGCAGCAACAACAGAAGATACTACTACAGATGTAGTAGAACTTACTGCACCAATTACTGAAGAACAAATTCGTGCTCTAAAAGTTGGTGACGTTGTTTCAATTACTGGTCGTATGTACACTGGCCGTGACGCAATTCACCATCACTTAATGAGCCATGATGCTCCAGTTGATCTTAATGGACAAGTTATTTATCACTGTGGCCCTGTAATGGCAAAAGACGAAGAAGGCAACTGGACAGTAAAAGCAGCTGGTCCAACTACTTCTATTCGTGAGGAGCCATACCAAGGTGACATCATGAAAAAATTCGGTATCCGCGCTGTAATTGGTAAAGGCGGTATGGGACCAAAAACACTTGCTGCATTAGAAGAGCACGGTGGTGTTTACTTAAATGCAATCGGTGGTGCAGCACAATACTATGCAGACTGCATTAAAGGTGTTGAAGGCGTTGACCTAATGGAATTCGGTATTCCAGAAGCAATGTGGCATTTAAACGTTGAGAAGTTTACAGCTGTTGTAACAATGGACTCTCACGGTAACTCACTACACGCAGATGTAGATAAATCATCCCTAGAAAAACTTGCTCTACACGCAGAACGAGTATTCTAATAAAAGCGTTACGTTGAATAGCATAACTAGTTTTTAAGCTGTGGAGTACGCATAGCGTCAGCCATACTGCAAAAACGAATTTATAACTTAATAATTTATGGCTTATCACCAAAAGTTAGGTATGACATTTATTAAAACGTATGTCAGTTGATTGAAGTGAAGACTGGCCCTTAGGAAAGCGCCCAGCCGGAACGGACATCAACCCCACTTTTTAGTGATAAGCCGCCTGCACAAATTTGAGAAGCACAGAATATTCCTATGAATAACTGTGCTTTTCTTATGTTCAAAATTATTTCAAAAATCCTCAAATCGCCGCCATCTCAATCCCAGACTGCTTTTATCCCCACTCTTTAAAAATCCCTTCAAATTTCTTACTTTCTTTTTTAAAATACCTTTGTTATAATAATTCTAAATAAGAAAGGAGCTAATCGAAATCGATTTTCAATTAGATATTGTTTATATACATTGATTTACATGGGTTTTGATATTGATTTTCATTATCAGGAGGGATAAAAGTGGAACATTCTAAACGAGAAAATTTCAGTTTAATTGAGAAAACAAAAGAACACGCTGAATTAATTGCTGCCCTTATAGCAGGTTTGTTTATTTTGCTTGCATGGCGTTTAGATACTAGCGGGCAAACAACCGCTTCTATTATTTTATATATTGTTGCATTTTGTGTTGGTGGATTTGCTAAAGCAAAAGAAGGTATTGAAGAAACCATTGAAAATAAAGAACTTAATGTTGAACTATTGATGGTATTAGCTGCAGTTGGTTCAGCTGCAATCGGTTATTGGACGGAGGGTGCTATTCTTATTTTCATTTTTGCTGTAAGTGGCGCTCTTGAAACATACGCAATGAATAAAAGTCATCGTGAAATTTCTGCACTCATGAACTTACAACCCGAAGAAGCTTGGCTTGTTCGTGGTAACTTTGAACCAATGAAAGTTTCTGTCTCTACATTACAAATTGGAGATCACCTACTCGTAAAACCTGGTGAACGTGTACCAGCAGACGGTGTAATCTTTAAAGGACAGTCTTCTATCGATGAATCCGCAATAAGCGGTGAACCGCTTCCAGTGGCAAAACGTGAAGGCGATGAAGTATTTGCAGGTACAGTGAACTTAAATGGTGCCATTACGATGGAAATGACAAAACCAAATTCTGAAACACTATTCCAAAAAATTATCCAGCTTGTACAAAGTGCTCAGAGTGAAAAATCTCCATCTCAACAATTTATAGAAAAATTCGAAGGTACTTACGTGAAAATTGTGCTACTTACCGTGGCCCTTATGATGTTTCTACCTCACTTTGTACTCGGTTGGGACTGGACAACAACTTTCTATCGAGCAATGGTACTCCTAGTAGTTGCTTCTCCATGTGCACTTGTTGCATCCATTATGCCAGCAACACTTGCAGCCATTTCAAATGGTGCAAAACACGGTGTGCTATTCAAAGGTGGCCTACATTTAGAACATCTAGGTGCATTACGTGCACTAGCGGTAGATAAAACAGGTACTTTAACACAAGGAAAACCAACCGTTACTGATTTTATTGTTCGAGAAGGATTAGACCGTGAAAATACAATGGCAATCCTTGCAGGTATTGAAGCACAATCGAACCATCCACTTGCTCAAGCAATTACTTTATTCGCAAGAAAAGAAGGGATCACACAGTTTGCTCAAGCCACTATAGAAGATATCCCAGGTTGGGGTATTAAAGGTTACGTTAATGAAGTCGAGTATCTTGTTGGTAAACCAGACTTTGTTGGTCTAGATGAGGCAAATGAATTTGCAAATGGTGCAGCAGAAAAACTTGCCTCAGAAGGAAAAAGCGTTATTTTTATTCGTGACCAAGATGGCATTGCTGCATTGGCAGCCTTAAAGGACACCGTTCGCAGTGAAGCAAAAAAAGCAGTATCATTACTAAAAGAGCTAGGCATTGATGTTATCATGTTAACGGGCGACAACGAGAAGACTGCTAAGGTAATTGCCAAGGAAGCAGGCGTGACAGAATACGTTGCAGAATGTCTCCCTGAAACAAAAGTGACTGAGATGAAACGCCTTCTTTCTGAACATAAATTTGTAGGGATGGTCGGTGACGGTATTAACGATGCACCTGCTTTAGCAACTGCAACTACCGGAATCGCTATGGGAGAAGGCACAGATGTTGCTTTAGAAACAGCAGATGTCGTTTTAATGAAAAATGACTTATCAAAAATTGCCTATGCAGTACGTTTATCACGTAAAATGCAACGCATCATCAAACAAAACATTTTCTTCTCTATCGGCGTTATCGTTTTATTAATTGCTTCAAACTTTTTACAAGTGGTCGATTTACCGCTAGGTGTAATTGGACATGAAGGAAGCACTATTTTAGTTATTTTAAATGGCTTACGTATGCTTAATAAAAACGCCTAAAAAACAAACAGCCTCGTATCACAAAGCGTGATGCGAGGCTGTTCTTTTCATATTCCTACCTATTCGTTAGTGTTTTCTGCTTCATAAGTTCTTTTTGCAATACTTTTTTCTGCATCGTCGCATTTAAAATGCCACCAAAAATTAAAATAATCCCCGTTAAATACAGCCAAAGCATTAAAATAATAACGCCTCCAATACTGCCATATGTAGCGGAATAATTCGCGAAATTATTAATATAAAAAGAGAAAGCATATGTTACTGCCAACCAGGCAAGAGTTGAAAACAATGCCCCTGGCCAAACCCCCATTAACTTTAAACGAGGATTTGTATTTGGAACAAATCTATATATTCCCATTAAAACTATAAAAATAAGTAGAGGCGGTATCGACCAACGCATTCTATGCCAGATTATTTCAAATTGCTCCTCAATGCCAACAATCGAAAATAAGAAATGCCCTACTTGTTGCCCAAAAACCGGTAAAAGTAGAACGACAGCAATAACGACGACGAATGCTAAGGTGAAAACAAGGGATAATCCTCGATCTAATAGACTCCCCCTAGTTTCTGTATCATAAGCCTTATTTAAGGCTCTAATCAATGCATTAATTCCTTTGGAAGCGGACCAAATTGTCCCAAGTACCCCGACAGATAATAAACTACTATTACGACTTGTTAAAATTTCATCTAAGGTATTTTCAACAAGCCTGTATACCTCGTCCGGCATAATATTCACTAGAAATGAATACACTTGCGTCGACTGTATATTCAAATACGGTAGTAATGTAACTAGAAAAATTAGTAGTGGGAAAAAAGACAGTAAAAAGAAATAAGCCAATTCCGCTGCAAGAGCTGATATTTCCACTCGCTGTATGCGTAGCATTAAATCTTGCATGAAGCCCCTTGATGTCATCACATCTACAGTGTCTTCGTCTGGTGAGACAAATGATTTCACCACACCGACAGCTGAATGTATCGATGCTTTTTTCTTCTCCATACAAATTCCCTCCTGTACGACAACTATTCTTTATCAGGCAAAGAAAAGGCTGATTTCGTGTCATTAATCATGCCTTCAATCGTGGAAGGTAATTCTTTAAACTCATCAACTTTATCAATGATTGAGTTGACATTTTCTGAAACACTTTCACATAGCACTTTAGTGGCCATTACTTTTTCCTCAACTAGCACTTGTAATTCCTCTCGGTTGGTTGCATAATACGATATTGCTTCTTTCATCTTTTTCGTTGAAGCTATTGTTTTTTCACGCGTTGTACGGTCCAACATACTTAATGCAGCACCAACTGTGGCACCAACTACGATAGATGCTAATAATTTACTTCGTCCCATATTAAATACCCCCTGCTTTAGTAAATATAATTAAACTGCTCACTGCCCTTATTCTACCCAATAACAGTCTATTTTTAAAGCAATGTCGAAATACAGTGTTGACATTTTTTTTATTCAATGAAATGATATTTTCGAGGATTACGAAAGGTAGGTTTAAATAATGGATTTATCAGTACCGTCAAAAGAAAACGTTATTTATATGATTGATCAAATGAAAGACAAGCTTCGCATGGTTAATGTCGATGCAATGAAATCGGAAAATTTCGATGAAGCTAATTACGAAGACCTAGTCTATTTATACGAAATGATCATGAAGCGCGATACATTTAGTCCAAGCGAGATGCAAGCTATCGTTGCTGAATTAGGAGCTTTACGCAAATAAATAGAAGTTTGTAAACAAAAAGCTATTAGCGATGAGGCACCAAAGCCGTTTGCTAATAGCTTTTTTCTATTTTGTATTTTTTGCGGCAGAACCATCCTCAGTTACAAGTGGTTGTATTAACACTTCTACACGACGGTTTTTCGCACGCCCTTCTTTAGTATCATTCGGTGCAACAGCACGGTTCTCACCGAAACCTTGTGTACTAAAGTTTCGACCATCTAACTTCGAGTTACTCTGCAATAAAAGTTCTGCGAAGTTCACTGCACGCAATACGGAGAGCTGTAAATTAGAAGAGAAGTTTGGACCAGCCGGAACATTATCCGTATGACCAGTAACAACAATATTACGTGGCGGATTAGATACCAATACATCTGCAAGCTCTTTTGCTGTTGGCTTATACTCCGGTTTAATATTCGCCTTCCCTGAATCAAACAGGATACTATCACGAATTGTAACAAGTAATCCTTCATCAGTCATCGCTGTTGCGAATTGACCTTCCATCTCATGAACAGCAATGAAATTATCAACACTATCTTTAATTTGAGCTAACTCCTGCTGATCCTTTAAGTAAGCTGAATTTTGCTGCGTTTGTGGTGTTTGATCACTTTCAGCATTCGGACTTTGTATCGGTGAAGGCTGCTCTAAAAAGCTTGTTCCACCATCAAATACTTGATTAAACACCGCTGACATTCTCTCTAGCTTTTCTTGGTCTACTGAACTGGATGCAAATAATATGATAAATACAGCTAATAGCAGTGTTAAAATATCTGCATACGGAACGAGCCAAGACTCATCGATATGTTCATCATGCTTTTTTTTCTTAGCTTTCTTTGCCAAGGCCGCCCGCCCCGCTTTCATCAGAAATTTGACGACGTTCTTCCATTGTTAAGTAAGACGATAATTTTTGTTCAATAACACGTGGAGCCTCCCCTTCTAAGACAGAAAGGATGCCTTCAATCATCATTCTTTTTTGCTTAACTTCGATAGCTGATTTACGTTTTAATTTATTCGCAAACGGATGCCATAAAACATAACCTGTAAAAATACCTAATAATGTAGCCATGAAAGCAGCTGAAATAGCATGTCCTAGCTTTTCTATGTCATTCATATCTGCTAATGCGGCGATTAACCCTACTACCGCACCAAGTACCCCTAAAGTCGGGGCATATGTACCAGCTTGTGTAAAGATTGCAGAACCACTAGCATGACGTTCTTCCATCGCTTCGACTTCTTCTGTTAGGACATCACGAATATAGTCCGCATTCTGACCATCAATTGCTAATGTAAGTCCATTTTTTAAAAAAGGGTCTTCAATCTCTGAAGCTTTACTTTCAAGTGCTAATAGACCTTCTCGGCGAGCTAAATCAGCCCATTGTGAAAACATCTTAATAATCTCAATATCATCTGCTAATTTTGTTTCTTTAAAAAGAATTTTAAATAGCTTTGGTACACGCTTTAACTCCTTCATGGGGAAGGCAATTGTTACTGCGGAAATTGTACCGAAGATGATAATTAGAATGGCAGCTGGGTTATAAAACGCACTTAAACTTACACCCTTTAGCACCATTCCTGTTAATAGCGCTATAAACGCAAGTATTAACCCTACAATCGACGATATATCCATTCTAGAACCTCCAAATCTCCTATTTACCTTTATTTCGTCCTTTTTTTCCATATTTTAAATAAATACATAATATAGTATAAATGTATTTCACATTTTTTTCGATGTAATAAATACTTTTTATTCACTTTTCGACCATATTTGATTATATTGAATTAAGAATAATACACTAAATTGTCTTTATTTGAAAAAAGTTAAGAATTTATTATTATTCTTCGACACAAAATTACTAAAATATGTTTGATTAGTCATAAAATCAGGATTAAATATCCAATAAAACCAACGCATTCATATAAGTAATTCGACTGACAATTAAAAACTAATTCAGATAATTACTAAAACGTCACATTAAAATGATATAAAACAGTTTGATGTCGATTTATTCGACAAAATACTTTTTTCGCACTCGCTACGAAAACGCTCCGAAAGACTCATTTTATTTCTTCCCATATTTAATCAATTATGCCTCGGCATAATTACATCTAGATTCGGCTTTGTGCTGGCACAAAGAACTTCTTTCACCAACTAAAGACTGAGACTTCTGTACCTGCCGCTACGCTTTCGTTACAAAAAACGTCACGGCTAAGCAAGGACAAGAAAATTTAAAATCAATTATTTCAACAGACGAAATGCACATTATTAAATAGCGTTAGTAACACACATCACCTATTGACAATCTGATTAGATGTCTCTATTTTTTTGCAAGGGATTGCCTATAACTTTTTGTTTTGAGAGTGGGAAGGTGTTGTTCATTGGAGAGCTTTGGACTAATTCAAAGCTCAGTACATTACTTTATGATTATTTTGGGCAATTGAATATAGAAAACACTACCACGATTAGGTAAAAATAATTAATTTTCCGTGTTGTTAACTGGACAATTTAAGTAATTTATCCCTACTAATATTAGTCTGGACTAGGTATGTTGTGGATGTCATAAATTCTCCTTAGATTTTCATAGTAACCTATTGTATAATTACTTTAGATAATATTGTAGATTATTTTAGTAGAGAGGGGCTTTTATTATGTTCATTACGACTGTATTAGGCTTTAGTGCCGTTTTATTAATCTCTTTGGCATTCTTCATCCACTACCTACAAGTTGGTTTGGATTCTAAGTCTTCAGTAACTGTAGATCCAAAACCAAACGAAAAATTTTAATTTTGTTGAAAACAGCTACATTATTGTAGCTGTTTTTTATTTATCTTCCGGCGGATTTTACGGATACTTAATTATTTCGATTTGCTAAATAAATTACTAAACTTCTTTTTTTTCGCAAAAAATTGCGTGAATATTGTCATTATTGTTTGCATATTTATAGTTTTGCTCTAAAATAATTCCTGTAAGGAAGGGAGCAATCTTTCATGACAATGTTACAAGATATTCTTAAGTTTAATGAAGATTTCGTTCAAGAAAAAAAATATGAGCCTTTTATTACAACAAAGTATCCTGATAAGCGCATCGTTGTGTTATCTTGTATGGATACTCGACTTGTAGAACTGTTACCCAAAGCTATGAATTTGCGTAATGGCGACGTAAAGATCGTTAAAAGTGCTGGGGCATTAGTTAGTCACCCTTTTGGTGCAATTATGCGTAGTTTACTTGTAGCTGTTTATGAACTACAAGCAGATGAGGTGTATGTTGTTGGACATTACGACTGCGGTATGAGTGCAATTGACCCAGAAGCAATGCTAAATAAAATGGTTGCTAGAGGGATTACCCCTGAGACTATCGACACGATAGAATATTCAGGTTTTGATTTAAAAGAGTTTTTACGTGGCTTTGGTGACGTAGCAACAAGTGTAAAGAAAAGCGTCGATACAATTCGCAATCACCCGTTAATGGTTACAGACGTGCCTGTTCATGGATTAGTAATTGATCCAAATACAGGTCGCCTTGATTTAATCATAAACGGTAGTAAACAATAATAAAAAAAGAAGCAGCTATCCTTCAAACTCTGAAAGATAGACGCTTCTTTTTATTGACCCTCTAAACGTGCATACATATAATGATCCACCCATTTACCATTAATGTACAGCAGCTTTCTCAAAAGACCCTCACGCTGGAATCCAGCCTTTTCTAAGACTCGGATAGAAGGATTATTTTGTGTTGAAACATAAGCCTCTACTCGATGTAAGCCTACTTGCTCGAACGCAAATTGCACGACCATATTAACTGCTTCTGTGACGATCCCTTTTCCAATATAAATTTCATCCATCGCATAACCAACAAACGCACTAGAATACGGTAAACGTTTTACTGCATAAAGAGCGATATGTCCTATTAGATTATTTGTACCCGGCTCAAAAATACCAAAAGTAAATTCCCTCTTTGAGTCCATTAAGTATAAGCATTCTTGAATTTTTTTATATTGAGCATTAATTGTATAGTATTCAGGTCGTTGTAACGGTTCATGTGTAGACCAAAAGTATTTATTGCGACTTACGAGATCGGTTAAACTTTGTGCATCTTTTTCATAAAATGTGCGAATGTAGCATTTCCCTCCTTGAATTGATACCACATTTTCACCCTTTTTCCTTAATAATCTCCAAATTTTAAGCACCATTTTTCCACACTAACCTTCCGATAATTATCAATACGTTTTAATGCCTGAGCTCATTTACCAATGGAAGAAACACCCACTAATTGCAGTTTTACTTTATTGTATGTAAAAAAAGATGCTGCTACAACTAAAACATCTCGTCTTGTTGTTACAGCATCCATAATATTATTTCACTTTTTGTTTTTGTTTTTTAGGCTTCTCCTCTAGCAATTCAAGGCTAGATGATTCAGCATCTTCTAAATGTGCTTTGCCTAATACATTCGTTAAATGAAGGCCACGTTTTTTTGCCTCACGTTCAATATGTGCTAATGTTTCTTGCAACACCTGTACACGAGCATATTGTTTATCGTCACCTGGTACTAGAACCCATGGCGCACTTTTCTTATCGGTCTTCTCAAACATTTCATTCGCAGCTTCTATATACTGAGGTGTTTTTTCACGATTTCGCCAATCTTCATCTGTTAGCTTCCAAGACTTATACGGATCCTCTTCACGTTCTTTAAAACGATTAAGCTGCTCCTCATCAGATACTTGAAGCCAAAACTTAATAACAATATAATCTCCTGATGTTAAAATCTTTTCAAAATTATTAATTTCTTCGTATGCACGAGACCACTCTTCTGTTGTTGCAAATCCTTCAATACGCTCAACTAATACACGACCATACCATGAGCGATCAAAAATAGCGATTTGTCCATGCTGTGGCAGCTTTCGCCAAAAACGTTGTAAATAATTATAGCGTAGTTCATGAGGCTGAGGTGCTGCAATTGGATGCACGACATAGCCACGTGGATCGGCACGTTCAATTAGACGCTTAATAGCGCCTCCCTTGCCAGCAGCATCCATACCTTCAAAAACTAAAATTAACCCAATTTTATTTTTTAATAAAAACTGTTGAGCATTTAACATTTCATATTGGAGTACTTTTAATTTCTTTTTATACATTTTCTTATCCAGTTTAACTGATAAATCTAGATCATTTAAATTTTGAGTCATTAAAACTTCACTCCTTACATTTGAATATTCTCATTGTACTAAAGAAATATATGAATAACTATTCAAATGGTAAATTGTAGATATTTTTAACGAAACAACACGATACATTGTTGGAAATTTCCGTTATAATGAAAATATAATGTTACAGTCCTATACTTATTTGTCTTTTCCCTATACAATTTAACACGAAGGGAGAGAAAACATGCCTCGATTTTTTTTGATGACAATAACTTTTATTGTCTCACTCATCCTAACCTTTTCATCCTATTTCATGAAAATAAACGATCATTCTTTTTTAGAGATCTTAAATCGTTTTCCAGTAATATTTGCACCGTTTAATGTTAGTTATATGATTTGGATTGTGGTTTACATGTTACTTGGTTATTGGTTAGTCATGAACCTAAAAAAGACATCTATTCAACAGACTGTTCTCTATAGTAGCATATGTATTATGCAGGCGTTAGCAATTGTTGTTTGGCATCACGAACTATTTATCATGTCAATTATCAGTACGTTTGCTTTAGTACTGTATTTATTTAAGTTGTACAAAACGTACCCTCTCAGCAATAATTCACTCACAGGTCGTATACCCTTCTCGATTTATTTAGCCTGGGTTACATTTAGCCTAATGACAAATGTAAGCTTTACGCTAACATCTTATCAATGGAATGGTCTTGGCCTTAGTGATCCACTTTGGGCAGTTATTTTACTAACAGTTGGAGCAGCAATAGCGCTACATATTGGATTCCATTATTTTGATATTATCTACCCAAGTGTATTTATCTGGTCCTATATCGGGGTCGCATTACATAATGGTTTTGATGAGCTACTTGTGACAACTGCAGCCTTGTTTTTATGCGGAGTGCTACTTGTCGGTATATTATTTATTAAAAAAAATCCTGCCTACCAAAAATAAATTGGTTAGCAGGATTTTTAGCTTTTTTATTGTTCATCTAGAGAAGTTAAAATAATTGGTTTGTCTTTAGTAACGATAATTGAATGCTCGATTTGAGCAACTAATGATTTGTCTGGCGTAACGAATGTCCAGCCATCACCTGACTCTACAATATGCTCCGCTTTCGCTGAGATAAATGGCTCGACTGCAAGCACCATGCCTTCTTTCATAATTGTTGAATCCCAAGCATCGTAGTAGTTTAAAATATGATTTGGCTCATCGTGTAAAGAACGACCTAAACCATGACCTGTTAGGTTCATAATCACTGTTAAATCATTGGCATATGCTTCACGCTCAACAGCTTTACCGATTTGGTTTAATTTTGATCCAGCTTTTACTTTTGTCATCGCACGGTCGAAAGCACTTTTAGCTACGCGACATAACTTTTCTTTATCCTCATAGCCATCACCAACTACAAATGAAATGCCCGTATCAGCAAAATAGCCATTTAATGAACCAGATACATCAATATTTACGATATCTCCCTCGTTAATCACACGTTTACCTGGAATACCATGTGCGACTTCCTCATTCACACTAATACATGTGTATCCTGGGAAATCATACTCCCCTTTAGGTCCAGAAATTGCTCCTGCTTCTGCAAACATACGACCTGCAATTTCATCTAATTCAAGTGTTGTTACACCTGGTTTTGTAGCAGCCTTCATTGCCTCACGAATTTCAGCACAAATACGGCCGATTTTTTTAAATGCTTCAATCTCTTCTTGCGTTTTTACAATCATTTTTAACGTCCCTTTCATCTAATGTCTATTCATTAATATAACATAACTTTTTATACAAAAAACGCTAAACGCTTTAAATATTATATGCCATCATGAATTGTAAAGTGCTGAAAAACAGGCTCTTCACTATAGCGTGGGGTTGATTTCCGTTCCGACTGGGCGCTTTGTAGCTGACGCTTTGCTTTCGCTACAGAAACACATTTGTTGCTGTCGCTTCGCTTTCGCACAGAGCAAAGCTTCCTGGGGGCGTCCGATGAGCCGCTTAGGCCAACAGGATGTTGGTCACGAAGGCGTTATCACAGGACGTGATGGTTTTAGCCTCCGTTCCTCTATTGCTAATCCCCAAAGAGTCGCCCAGTCTCCACTCCAATCAACTATATCCATGGATACGTTTTAACAAATGCCATCCCTATCTAGCTCTAAAAATCCTCCGCCTTTTGGATTCTTTTTAGGGTATAAAAGGTGGGTGTTCTAGTTTCAATAATAATAAAACCCTCCACTTATGTGAAGGGCATACTAATTATGATTTTCGTTGCATTAATTGAGGTGCTGCTGTAAATAGTAGAACACCGACAATCGCTGTTAAAATCGTTGCTGGTAGCATATATGTTCCATTGTAGATGATTGAATAAATCCACGCATTTTGATCGCCAGCATACTCTGAGAAAAATACAGCGCCCGCAATGGTATGTGCTGCATAACGTAAAAAGCCCGCTAATACAGTTCCTACAATAATATAAAGTGCCATTTTCTTTTTGTTTAAATCTTTGGCAGCATCGAGCACTGGTCGGCGAACAACGGCCGCCAAGCCTACTACTGTAAAGGCAACACCATAATCAAGTAATCCTTGTAGCCAATGTATAATATAGGCGCCAAACATTGTTTGCATCACACCAATAAGTAATCCCGTTGTCAGGCCAGGAATAAGGCCCCAGCGGAATGCTATTAAAATTATTGGTACCATCACTAGACTAACAGAGCCGCCTTGTGCCCATACTTTAAAGGAAACCTGATCTAGTACAAGGCCAATCGCTGCGAATATCGCAATCTCCACAAGCATTAAAAGTTTTTTATTGTCCATAAATATTCTCTCCTTTGTTCCGATGTAGGATACAAGAGCAGGAATAGAAATCAGTTGGCAAATATGTCCCTATCTGGCATCAATAAAGATAAAAAAACGATGCCAGGACAGAGCCTCACATCGTAAAAGTGTCGGTTTCTATCCACAATCCCTACGCAAGTGTTAACTTACAGGTTCGAAGAGTCAAGGCATTACGTGCCCAGTCTCAGCTGACATCATCAGCTCCCCTTGTGGTCGTTACATCTTAATTTAATTGAACAACCTCATTGTACGCAAACACTGTTACGATTACAACCTCTTCCACATTTTTTTTTGAAACTTTATCGTTTTTCATGCGTAAATATTAAAAAAGGAGGTACTACTATGGAGAACCAAAAAATTTTATCTGCCTTTAGTTATCTCAGTATTTTATTCGCACCCTTTATTGTGCCATTAGTCGTTTACTTTGTTACAAAAGATAGCGACGTAAAGAGGCACTCTATTCGAGCACTGATTTCGCATATAATTCCAGTCGCATTCGGAATCATATTCTTTGCAGTCTTTGTCTTCTCAACTTTATCATTCAACACCAATTTTGACGGTAGTAATAATTTTCTTATCATTTGGTTTGCTTCATTCGCAATTTACATTCTCGTTTCATTAGGAGTCGTTATTTGGAATATTGTTCAGGCTGTTCGCGTGATCCGATAAGTTTCATCTCAACCTCTCCTTAAACAGATAGTACTTAAGGAGCTGTTATTTTGTGAAAGTATCTAAAGTTGTTAAAACCGCTGTAAAATTAGCACCTATCGTTATCCCGATTGTCAAAAAAGTAATCGCTGCAAAAAAAGGAACAAATCCTAACGTAACAAAAAAATAACAAAAAAGGCGTATTTCCATATAAACAGAAATACGCCTCTTTGTTATTTCACTTCAAAATATGTTTGACTGTGACCGTTCATTGCTTTTTCAACATGCAACACAGCAGGCATTGTAGCTTTTAACTCTGCAACGTGTGAAATGACTCCAATCATGCGTCCGGAATCTTGTAAATCAATAAGCGTATCAATCGCCTTATTTAATGCTTCTTCATCGAGAGAACCGAAGCCCTCATCAATAAACATCGTTTCAATGCGGATATTACCTTGAAAGCTTTGAATGACATCTGCCATCCCAAGGGCAAGACTTAAAGAAGCATTAAACTTTTCTCCCCCTGATAGTGTTTTCACATCTCGTAATTGATCTGTATAAGCATCATACACATCTAGTCCAAGCCCACTTTGCTTAGCATGCTTTTCTAAGCGATCAGAACGTCGTAGCTCAAATTGACCGTTGGATAAATGATAAAGCCGGACATTTGCTGCCTCTGTAATTTTATCTAAATAATTGATTTGAATATAACGCTCAAAAGACAGCTTTTTCGCATTCTGTCCATTTAACATTGCATAGAGCTCCTTCACTCGTCCTGCCTCTTTTTCAAGTAAATGAATCTCCCGTTCGGTCTCCTCAACTTTTTCGATAAAGTCTACACAAGCCTTCGCAAATCCTTCCATTTGCTGCAATACTTTGAAGGCTTCCTCATATGTGACACGCAGCATCCCTAGCTTTTCTTCCATTACCGTTAAATCTTGTTTCTCTTGCCCTTTAAGGTGCTTCTCGCCCTCAGTAATTTGTACCTGTAATGTGTGGATTTGTAGTGCATAATCATTGCAAGCCTTCCGTAAAGCTTCTATTTGCAGCATGCTTCGCTTCCCAGTAGCAAATTCTTCATAGTTTTCAAAGCCCGCTTCCGTCATACTTACTGAAAATTGCTCGCGCTTTTCATCCATTTTCAGCTTTAATTCCTCAAATGCCTGTTTCGCTATTTCTACGGTCATTCTAGCATTATTTGCTGCTTCCTTGGCAGATTGCAGACTTTGTTGGCTAATATTCCACGCGGTTTGTAATGCAACCTTTTGTGACCCTATATCAGCGATTGCCTGTTTCAATGCTTGCAGCGTCGTAAGATTTTCTGGAATATGCTTTTGCTGCTCTTCCACAATTGCTTGTTCCTTAGTCAATTCCTTTGTCTTCTCAGCTAAATATTGCTCTAGTTTTAATTGCTTTTCTTGTAGCTGCTCCATTCGTGTACGATGATCTTTTTGTTGCATACGTACATCAGACAATTGATTGCTCACTACTTTTAAGATTGTTATTTGTTGCTCTACGTTTTGCAAGGAGGCTACAATTTGTGCTTGATTCGATTGATCAATCTCATTCGTCTCTATCTGTTCTAGCGCCTCTTGTAGAAGATGCTTTGTAGAGTTCAATAAAGCTTCTTTTTCTAAAAACTTGCGCTCATCAGTACTAGCCTTTCCTCGTAAAGCCTCCACCTCTGCTAATTCGATCATCTCTAATTGCTCACGATGTGTTTCGAGATGTGTTGTACTACCGCACACTGGACAAGGCTCTCCGTCCTTAAGTTGCTGTGCTAAAATACTTGCCTGACTCGCAATCCATTGTTGCTCCAGCTTTTGAAGAGCCTGCTTACTTTCTTGATAATGGACATTAGTAGTGGCTACATCCTGCTCTGCAGTTGCAACCGCTCTCGTATATTTTTCAACTTGCGCTAGTAACGATACTTGCTCTTTTAGCTTCGGTAGCTGTTCTAAATAACTTTCATATGGCTGAAGTTGATTTTCATATTGTTCAATTGTTTTTGCTAATTGCTGAACTTGCATTTGTCCTGTTTCTACGATTTTACTATTATCGACTACTGCTAGCTTTGCTGTTGCAACATATTGTTCAGTTATTTGCATTTGCTGCAGATTATTCTCATACGCCTCGAATGTCGGCAATAATGCTTGTAGCTGTAATTCCTGTTGTAGAACGTGTTGACGCTCAGGTTCTTTCGCCTCTTCAACGTGAAACTTTTCCTGTGCTATTTTTAACTGAGCTTCTGTGTTTTTCTGCTCTGTCATCACTTGCTGATAGGATTGTTCTTTACGATTTTGCTCAGCACGTAAATCGATACATTGTTGTTCAAGTATGACAAGACGCTCGGCTTTCTCTGCTAATGCAATTTCGCGTTCTTTTGCGCTATATATATCTTGGTCTTTTAGCAATGCTTGTAGGCGATTCTGACGATTAGTTTGCTCATCAAATTGCTCATTCAGTGTTTTCGCTCTACTATAAAATTCTTGCTCTTTTTGATGATGTGCATAAGCCTCTTTATAGCGTTGCTGTTCCAATTGTATACATTCCGTATAATAGGTCTGCTCCTCTTCCAGAGCCTTCTTCAGCTGATGCATATTTTCAGTATTATTAGTAATGCAAGTAAATAAAGATGACGAACGCTGTGGTAAAGCGCCTGCAATTTGGCCAAGAAGATGTTCCTTTAATTGTTGAGCACGCAGTAAATCACTTTCCGCTTCTTTTCGTTTCGCATCAAGTCTTTTTGTTATCGCACCAAAGCGATCTGTTTTAAAAATTTTACGCAAAATAACTTCTTTATTCGTAGAATCTGAGGTTAACAGCTTGCGAAATTCACCTTGTGGCAGCATAACAATTTGACTAAACTGATCCTTTGTGAGGCCGATAATATCCTGTAGCTTTTTATCTACCTCAAGCGTTTGCTGCTTTTCTACAATACTATAATCAAGCGTGTCTCCTTTGATTTCAGCCAGTTCAATTTTCTTACCAGTAACACTTTTGTTTGTTGCTTTAATATGACCTGGCTGACGTAAAATTTGATAGACTCTATCATGCATTTCAAAAACGAGCTCCACTGCAGTATACATATCATCATCTGCAAACCCACTTCGTAGCATAGCAGTATCCTGACGATCTTCACCGCTACCCGATCCGTAAAGTGCATAGCATATAGCATCAAAAATCGTCGTTTTCCCAGCACCTGTTTTTCCAGAAATCGCAAATAGACGTTGTTCACCAAGCTGTTGAAAATCAATAACCTCTGTATTTTTATATGGACCGAATGCAGTAATCGTTAACTTTAAAGGCTTCATTTTACTGTCTCCCGCTCCTCATCTAATAATTCTTGTAGCATTTCTGTAAATAGACGCTCTGTATCTTGATCTGGCTGTACGCCAATTATATCTGTAAAAAATGATCGGAATAAATCGATGTCTTCTATTTTCTCTGTCTCAATCGTCTGAATTTCATGTGATACCTCTTGGCGTGCTACTTTTCGCTCAACATGCATCGCATTAGGAAACACCGTACGAATACGTTCCATCGGCGAAGTTACTGACGTAGCATCTGTTAGTCGTACAAATACATAATCATCACTAGGTGGTAATTGCAATAAATCATCCATTAAGCTCTCTACCACACGTAAATCCCGTCTCGCTATAAGCTTACGTTTTGTGACAGTGATTTCTCCTTTTGCATCTAGCTCCACTATTAAAAAGCCCTTCTCATGTAAGTGCTCAGATAATGAATACTTCAATGGAGAACCGGCATATCGAATCGTTTCATTCAACACAAAATGTGCTTTATGCAAATGTCCAAGTGCTGTGTAATGAAAAGGCTTAAACAATGCTGCATTTATGCAATCCGAGCCTCCTATTGATAAAGGTCGCTCAGAATCACTCGTATTCGCTTCCTCTTCTCCATACTTCGTCACAAAGGCATGTCCTACAAAAACATTACGTTTTGTTGAATCTAAACTATGTCCAATATGGTCGACAATTTTTTCCATCGCCTCTTGATGAGATCGAATGGAATCATCCTCTAAAATAGTCCGTACTGAAGCCGGCTCTGCATATGGTACGAGATGAAAATGTACTTCACCATACTCATCATTTAAAACTACCGGTGCATGATCTTTCGTAAATTGGCCTTTAATATGTAAGCCACTATCACTCATTAAACTACTGCCAAAGTTCAAGCGACCTGCACTATCGTGGTTCCCCGCAACCGCTAACACGGGGATTTTTTTATCAAGCACAATTTCCGCCAAAATATCATTTAGTAAATTCACTGCCTCAATAGGGGGCATCGAACGGTCATATAAATCACCTGCTATAACGATAACATCCGGTTTTTCCTCATCTATGGCTAGCATAAATTGCTGTAAAATATATTGTTGATCCTCCGTCATATAGACGCCTTGTACAAGCTTTCCTAAATGCCAATCTGCTGTATGAAATATTTTCATTCTTTGCGCCTCCTGTCTATTTCATTTTATCACGGCTGATGGATTGATTGTTTTTCCTTTTATTAGTTTGATAAAGGTTCCTCATATAATGTGGGAGCTGAGGTGTTGGGGTATCCGTCGCTCCGGTTCTTTCCATCGCTACGGGGGTTCCTTCCGGCGCTTCGGCAATTCTATCCGTCGCTTCAAAGATTTTTTCCGTCGCTCCAGGGGTTCTTTCCGTCGCCCCGGTTTTATCCGTCGCTCTGACGATTCTTTCCATCGCTTCCACTGTTTTATCCATCGCTTCAAAGATTTTTTCCGCCGCTCCGAGGGTTCTTTCCGTCGCCCCGGTTTTATCCGTCGCTCTGACGATTCTTTCTGTCGCTTCCACTGTTTTATCCGTCGCTTCAAAGATTTTTTCCGTCGCTCCAGGGGTTCTTTCCGTCGCCCCGGTTTTATCCGTCGCTCTGACGATTCTTTCCGTCGCTTCCACTGTTTTATCCGTCGCTTCACAGATTTTTTCCGTCGCTCAGAGGGTTCTTTCCGTCGCTCAGAGGGTTCTTTCCGTCGCTTCGAGGGTTCTTTCCGTCGCCCCAGTTTTATCCGTCACTCTGACGATTCTTTCCGTCGCTTCCACTGTTTTATCCGTCGCTTCGGCAATTCTATCCGTCGCTTCGAGGGTTCTTTCCGTCGCCCCGGTTTTATCCGTCGCTCTGACGATTCTTTCCGTCGCTTCCACTGTTTTATCCATCGCTTCAAAGATTTTTTCCGTCGCTCAGAGGGTTCTTTCCGTCACCCTGGTTTTATCCGTCGCTCTGACGATTCTTTCCGTCGCTTCCACTGTTTTATCCGTCGCTTCACAGATTTTTTCCGTCGCTCCAGGGGTTCTTTCCGTCGCCCCGGTTTTATCCGTCACTCTGACGATTCTTTCCGTCGCTTCCACTGTTTTATCCGTCGCTTCGGCAATTCTTTCCGTCGCTTCGAGGGTTCTTTCCGTCGCCCCAGTTTTATCCGTCACTCTGACGATTCTTTCCGTCGCTTCCACTGTTTTATCCGTCGCTTCAAAGATTTTTTCCATCGCTTCAGGGGTTCTTCCGTCACCCCGGTTTTATCCGTCGCTCTGACGATTCTTTCCGTCGTCCCGGTTTTATCTGTCGCTCTGACGATTCTTTCCGTCACCCCGGTTTTATCCGTCGCACTGACGATTCTTTCCATCGCCCCGATTTCATCCGTCGCTCAGAGGATTCTACCCTTCGACCCGCTGATTTCATCCGTCGCTTATATTTTGATAGATATTCAACATAAAAAAGAGCATCTTTGTCGATGCCCTGTTACAAATAGTTATGATTAAAACGTTTTGCTCTTACCTTCTCCATAAAAGCAACGTATCCTGTAAAATCTTGAATGGCACGCGCAGTAGGGCTTGGCGTTTCTTTTTCTTCTTGTTTCTGCTCTGCCTTCGCTAGTTGTTCTAAAATCTGCTCAAATGAAATAGGGTTAGGCTTTGGCAGTTCGTTTGAAGAAATGGCTAAAGCTTTACTTCCACTATATTTATGTAAAAATGCATTTGCCATTTGGCGATAGCCTTCAAAATTTGGATGTACGTCAGAAATATTGGGTAAAAAGTTTGTTGCGTTTAACCCAAAAGCATCATAGACGTTTACATAAATTGCTCCGGCTTGCTCTGCCTGTTGCTGTAAAATCGTATTTAACTTTACAAGCTGTGCATTTGTGCCTTCTTTTTGCGTAGAGTGAACATTTGGATAGGCAAAATAATAGCCCATTACATAGACCTTAGCTTTAGGTGCTCGCACTTTCAACTCATCCAAAATCTCCGCCATATTTTTTCTGGCAATGTTTAATGCATAATCTGTTTGCAGCTGCGTAAAGGCTAATGTACCTGCAGTTGGATTGACCTGCACTAGACGCAGTAAATCGTTGGCACCTGCCGAAATAGTAATAAGTGTTGCATTAGCTAGTAAGTCACTCGCTTCCTCTGATTGTACTCGTTTCAAGACATCAGCTGTTGTATAGCCTGGGAAAGCGAGCTCCTTTGTATAGAAACTTAATTGCCCAGTCATTCCTAATCTCATAGCAATTAAATCACTATAGCCTGTATCAATCTGTTGATAAGGTGTTTGACCAGCCGCCAAGGAATCTCCAATTGATAGGTAGTTTTCAGTATGAGCAAAAGCAGATGAAGCACAAAATACCATCATGAATATAGCTGTACCAATTAAGCTTAGTAATCGTTTCATCTGCCCAACTCCTTTCCGATTCCGTGACATCTGCCGGAGGCTTTAACATCTTTCAGCGGGTGTTTGGACACCTGTACCTGTCGCTACGCTTTCGGTACAAAAGACATTTGCTGAAAGATGTTTTATCAAGAGCTTAAAATGCCCAGCTACCTTTGCGGAAAATTGGCTCTACCGTTCCATCTGGTAAAATACCGTCAATGTCCATCTCACCGCTACCAATCATAAAGTCCTCATGTGTCACTGAAATATTTGCACCTAACGCTTCAAGCTGTCCGTTTTCTAAATCTCTTCCACCTTCTAAGCAAGTTGGATAAGCTTCTCCAATCGCTAAATGGTTCGATGCATTTTCGTCAAACAATGTATTAAAATATAAAATCTCCGATGCTGAGATTGGTGATTCATGCGGTACAAGTGCTACCTCACCTAAATAGCAAGAGCCTTCATCTACATTAATAAGCTCCTGTAATAAATCATGGCCTACTTGTGCTTCAGCCTTAACAATTTTTCCTTCTTCGAATGTCAGTTTAAAGCCATCGATAATATTTCCTTGATAAACTAATGGTTTTGTATTGCTTACATAGCCATTTACACCTTGTTTCATCGGTAACGTATAAACTTCTTCAGTCGGCATATTAGCAATAAAGATAGTATCATCTGGCGTTTTACTACCTCCAGTAAGCCATTTATGCTGTGGTGCTAAGGCAATTGTTAAATCAGTACCTGGTGCTGTATAGTGCAGCTTTGCATATTTTTTATTGTTTAGCAGGTCCGCACGAGATTCTAAATTTACTACGTGTTCACGCCAGTTTTCAACAGCATTGCCTTCACCGATACGAACAGTTTTAAAAATAGCTTCCCACAATGCTGGTACTTGTTCCTCAGCCGCTAAGTTCGGGAATACTTTCGATGCCCACTTTGGAGAAGGGACAGCAACGATCGACCAAGCTATTAAATCCTTCATTACGGCGTTACGATAGTTTTTCAGAGCAGCTCCAGATACCTTTTGATGAGTAGCTAGGCGATCTGCTGAAATACCTGCTAATTTATCAGGGTCTGCAGCATCAATCCATAATAGTGCTCCTTTACGATCGATCACTTCATCACGCATTTTAACTACCCATTCTGGGAAACGATTAAATTCTTCATCTGAAGCATGCTCAAAGTAAGCACGATCCATTTCATCATCTGAAAAATTAACATGAACACGTCCTGCACCAGCTTTATAAGCCTCTTTCACAACTAAACGGGCGAAATCTAATGCTTCCACTGAAGTATTAACTAATAAGTATTGCCCAGGTTGAATATTAACACCGACTTTTACCGCAAGTTCTGCATATGCTTGTAATTTTTCTTCAAACGTCATATTATTTACCTCGCTTTTGTCCAATTGTTTTTGAATTACCCTCCACTAACTTGCCTTCATGCCATACTTTCTGTACAGGTTTCGCAGAAATTTCTCTTGTCCATTTTTTATACGTTTTTTCATCACGATAAGATAATAACGTTAATACTTCACCATCTGCTCCAGCACGGCCTGTACGACCAGAACGATGCAGATACTGCTCAATTGTTCTTGGTACATCGACATGAATAACATGTGTTAAACCTTCAATATCTAAACCACGTGCTGCAATATCTGTAGCAATTAAAATACGCGCATCACCTTTACGAAAAGCATCTAACGCCTTTTTACGTTCTTCCTTCTTCATGTCAGAATGTAATGTCACAATCGGTGCCGTACGATATTGTAATTTCGTTTCCTTCATTAGCAATTGATCGATATTGTTGACGAAAGCCAACCCACGTAATCCTTCTATATGTGATAGTCGGCGTAAGAAATCAGTTTTATCACGCTCCTCCACTTTCACGAAAGAGTGTACAACTTTACCAACCTTTAACATATCCTCTGGTTTAATTTTGAAACGTATCGGCTCGAACATCATGCGACTAGCCACTAATTCAATTTCCTCCGTAATTGTTGCTGAAACAACAACTACTTGTCGCCCAAATGCTGCACTTTCGATAAAGGATTTTACGACAACACGATATTCACGACTTAGTAACTGATCGCACTCATCTAAAATAACTGTTTCAATTTCTTTTAGCTTTAATTTCCCAGCACGTGCTAATTCATTTAATCGGCCAGGTGTTCCTACAACTATTGTCGGTTTTTTCTTTAACTTTTCGATTTGACGTGCAGAGTTTGCCCCACCAATTAGTTGTTGAACCGTAATATCAGAACCTGCTGTCCATTCACGGATAACCTCTACAATTTGCATTGCTAGTTCCTGTGACGGGGCTACAATAAGTCCTTGTGTTTGTTTTTTTGAACCGTTTACTTTATTTAGTAAAGGAAGTACATACGCTAAAGTCTTCCCCGACCCTGTCGGTGATTCGGCTACAATATCTTTGCCCTCAAGCATTGCTGGAATCATTTCTTCTTGAATTTTCATCGGCTCTTCAAATTTCCATTTTGCTTGTAAATCTTCATTTAATACATTTATTACTGACATGTAATTTCCCACCTTCTATCTACTTGACACTAGTTTAACACACTAATCATTTTCCTACTTCATATGTACGTAAACCTTTGTATAATCGTTTCAAAAACGGGGCTTTCTTAATCTCCCCAAATGAATTTTGAGTATACAGATAAAAAAATCTGCACGACTCATCACGGGATTTGTCAGCCTTCAAGCCCTTTTAGATACTTGAGATTCTTTGAAGGTTTACAACTTACCTGTGAAAAGCGTGCAGATTTTATTTGGTTCATACGATTGTTAATCTACAATTTCATAGCCACATGCTAATATAGCACGTTCTGCTAACACGATTAATGAGTCGATATATTTGTCACTTAATTTTAAATCTCGATTGACGATTGATAATTCAGTACATCCTAATACGATACGATCACAATTAAGTGCAAGCATTGCTTCTTCTATCGGCTGCCAATCCTCCTGAGAGACATCTTTTCCAGCCTTTACATAATCATAAATAATAGACATGACTTTTTCTTTCATCACATCGTCTGGAACTACTGGTATGATACCAAATTCCTCTAACGCATCTTGATACATACGTGAGGTTAATGTACCCGTTGTCGCTAAAATACCTACACGCTCTGCCCCTAAATCAGAGGCGCGCTTTGCCGTTTCCCTTATCATATGTAATACCGGAACCGGAGAACCTTCAACAATCTCATCATAAAAGGTATGTGCCGTATTACATGGAATAGCAATCACATCTGCCCCAACAGAAGCAAGCTTTTTTGCATCTGCGACTATCACTGGTACAGGGTTTTCTTTTGTACTATCTAAAATAAAGGCAGTACGATCAGGGATATTCGTATCATTATCAATGATTGTATGTAAATGTTCCTGATCCTTCGCTGCCTTCGTACGTCTTACAATCATTTCACCGATAAACATCGTTGCAAGTGGACCAACGCCACCAATTATACCTAAAGTTTGTTTTTTCATTAGTTTGACAGACCTTTGTTGTTAAAATATTTCTTATATTGGCGATAAAAGTTTAAATTATCAAGCGTTATATTCAACCAACGCTTCGCATTCATATCTTTATAATTAAAGATGGAATCCGTAGCCATTCCTTGGCGAATAAGGCTTTTCGCTTCTATCACAAGCTGTTCATTTTGAACATATTTAAAAAGGACACCATTAGGGACAATTGTCCAAAGATGCTTGTTCTGAACATATGTTAGCTGTTGCTTGCTTCCTCGGATAAAATCATCTGCAACATATTGCATTAAATTATAGCCACTTGCAGTCACATAATAATTTGAAAGTTCATTATGTAATTCAATACTTAATAACTTATATTGACCGTCACGTTCATCATACTTCATATCAAACGTGGCAAAGCCTTGGAATCGAATTTCTTCTAAAAACAATTTCACGCGGTCCATTAAGTCTTTATCGTATGCTGTCATGATGGCTACATAGCGACCAATCCCCTCTGGAGAATGCTCTTCTAAAATTGGGTTACCTACAGATAGCAGTTTTACCTTATTATCTTGCCCAACATAAGCATTTACGACACACATATGAGCATCTTCGCCAGGAATATATTGCTGTACCATTAAGTCATCTCGGTATGCCGATTCCTTATAAATGGCGTGGAAAATAGCATCCTTTTCGTCGTTATCTTTTGCAATATACACTTTTTTCTTGCCTCGAAAAATACATGTAGCATACTTTGTCATATTCAAAGGTTTAATGACAACGGGGTATTCAAAAGGAATGTCAAATTCCTCGTAATCATTGACGGTGCAAACATGCATTGCCGGATAGTGAAAGCCGAACTTCGCACAAAGTTCATACATGCTCTCACGCGTTAATAGCTCATTAGCAAGGTTTGCATCCACATAAGGAATTACAAAATACTCTGCTAGCTCCTCTTTATGTTGCACAATTTTTTTTACGTAAAATTCATCGCAGGCTAACAACAGCAATTTTTTTCCTGCAAATTCCTCTGCAATTGCCTTTAACGCCACGACAAAACGATCTTCAATATGGAGTCTTGGAACTTCACGAAATATTAATAAATCACTCTGCTGTATTTTCTCCATATTCGTATGATTTAATGCAAGTGGTTTAACGCCATAGGACTCGTAAAATGCTCTTGCCATGCCGTAAGCATTCATTTCATCTCCTAATAAAACCGGTAAAAAAGCGTGCTCAATGGCCATTCTACTCAACTCACTTTAGCTTTTATTTGGCTCTCACATCACGTGGGGGTCATCCCCAGTGACAAGCCTTTTTTTACAAGTGTAACATACTTTCCTTGTACGACTTATAACTCTTCTTTCGAATCATTTATGAACGGCTACAGCTTGTTCACCTAACTCTCTATAGCTTTTAAAAAACTGATCCACATTATAAGTGACAAAGCCTTTTAACGGGTCCATAACAACTACTTTATCTCCTAAATGCCCGGTTAAAACAACAGCATGTAAGTTCATATACGCTTCATGCGGCACTTTTTCACCTTCATAGATCCAGCCCTTATCTAGATCTCTTTTTGGCTCTGATAAATCTAATGTAACCCATGTCACAACAGGGACTCCCTCTCGAACAAGCTGTAAAATTTCGTCCTGCGTGGCACCACTCTTATTTGTCACCTGTAAGTTTGCCTGTTTATCTGCTATTACTGCCTCTGCGGCTTTGACAATCGGAGCTGCAAAGACATACATACCGTGTGCTTTATCACGAGGATTTCCTGCAAAAGCCTGTGCTGGATTTGGACCAAATCGTTGTCCGTCTACAGTACTTATTGTTTGCTTTGGTAAATAATTATCAGCCATTTCCAGCTTCGTAACGTCTAGCCCATAATAATTTAATACAGCTGTTAATGATGTTATTTCACAGCCATGTGGTAGTTCAGGATTTTGCATAACAACTGGTACATCCAGCTCTTGCTCATCCCTCGAAAAATGTGTTTCCAATCGATAATACGGCTTTGTCGCATCATATGTAAAATTTTCGATTGTCGTATAACCATCGTTTGTTGTACTATTTTCAAGCGTAGTTGCTGCCATAGCATATTTCCGCCCCTCGATAAGCTTCGAAAATGTTGCTTCGCCCTCTTCCGAGCCAACCGCATCCTCCACTACCTCTCCTTTCTCTACATCTGTAGCAGTTATATAAAGGTTAGGTATGGGTGCACCACTATTAAACTCTACCGTTAACACAGTTAATCCTTTGTTTTGCGTTTCATGCTGCGAAAACGGATTGCAACTTGAAAGTAGCATGATTATCATAATACCTATTAGTAAAAGGCGTTTATACCTCGTCCACAAGACAAATTCCGCTCCTATCTTGTTTGAAGACAATAACTTCAATTCTATTATATTATTTCAATTTGTCGCAGACTCTATTATACGCTAATTTCATAGACGTTCCTATTTTAACTTCTTTCAGCGGTTGTCCAAACATCCAGAAGTAAAAGCCTCGAACGCAATTGCGCAGAGGCCTAATATAAATCCTCTACACAATAGCATCTCTAAATTCAGTGTACGCCCGATAAGGTATTACTATGTTTGCTATTTTCGAGTTTCATCAAACCGTTTTACACGTTATGCGTGCTTACTCTTGGTCGTAATACATGCTTTAAAACTTTACCAGAAGCATTACGTGGCAATTCAGTTAAAAATTCAATTTCATGTGGCACTTTATACTTTGCAAGCTGAGTCCGACAATAAGCCATTATCGCCTCTTCATCGGAAGACTTCCCTTCCTTCAATACGACAAATGCTTTCGGGACTTCGCCATATACCTCATGTGGTAAACCTACAACGGCAGCCTCTAAAATTTCTGGCAGTTGATATAAAACCTCTTCGATCTCGATAGGATAAATATTTTCGCCACCTCGAATGATCATATCTTTTTTACGATCAACAATATAGAGATAACCTTCTTCATCAAAACGCCCTAAATCTCCTGAATAGAGCCAGCCATCTTTAATTGCTCTAGCTGTTTCTTCAGGGTTACGTAAATAACCTTTCATGACTTGTGGTCCTTTGACACAAATTTCTCCTACCTCACCCGCTGGCACCGTTTCACCAAAGCTATCAACAACACGGACGTCCGTTTGAGCTAATGGTTTTCCTACTGATCCAATCTTTGTCAATGCATCGGCATCTAAAAGAGAAGTAGTTGCAGGAGAATTTTCAGTTTGTCCATACAGGTTTTGTACTTTCACATTAGGGAAAGCCTCCTTCACTTGCTTAACAAGCTCATAAGGCATCGGTGCCGCTCCGTAACATAATAAACGTAAATTTTTAAATGTATGTTCCTTAAAGTTAGGTGTATTTAAAATAATTGTATACATTGACGGAACACCAAAGAAAATTGTTGAATCTGTAGCAACAAACTGTTCTAAAGTGTTTGTCGCAGAAAAAGCCTCTTCTATAACCATCGTACCGCCTTTATAAAACATCGGCATCGCAAATACATGAAGGCCTGCACAATGAAATAAAGGCGTACAAATAAACATTCTATCCTCATTGGTCATATCCATTGAGGACGACCATATATCCGCAGTTGATACAATATTTTGATGAGTTAGCATTACCCCTTTTGGTTTACCCGTCGTCCCAGAAGTATACATAACAACACCAGTATCATGAGGCTCCAATTTGACAGCTTTTCTTTGACCTGGATAGTTTTTAATAACGTCTTTCATCTCTTTGAGCCCTACAGTATGTTGAAATGGATAGGCAATAGTTGCGAGTACATCCTCTAACCTTTCATCATAAATAAGCCCTTTAGCTTCTGAATGATTAAAAATAAATTCGACCTCTGGAGCTGCTAGTTTTGTATTAATAGGCATGACAACATAGCCTGCTAACTGAACACCAATATAAGCGATTAAAAATATATCTGAATTGAGCGTATATAATGCAATTACATCATCTTTTTCAAAGCCTTGCTCTTGTAAGTATGATGCGAATGTTTCTGCACCTTTATAAAATTCACTATAGGATAGCTTTGTCCCATCGTAAACCGTTGCAATCCCATTTGGTTGCTGCATAGCATAGTTTTGTAGAATATCTGTCATTAACATCGTCATCATAAGCCCCCCAAATTTTTTAAAATTCATTTCCCTCATACCCTGTAGAATCGTTCTGGAAAAATCAGAAAATTCCAATTATATTTTATCAATCTATGAAAACGTTGGCAATTTTTCTACACATAAAAAATATAAGACTCATTACCGAAAGTTAGAGATGACATTTTATTAAAGTATTTGTCATGCGGGAAAATTGATTGGAGGGAGACTGCTGATTCTTTGGGATTAGCAATAGTGGAACGAAGGCTATATACATTACGTCCTAGGATAACGACTTCGTGACCAACATTTATTGGCCCAAGCGGCTCATAGGACGCCTCTAGGAAAGCACACAGTCGGAACGGAAATCAACTCGATGTTATGGTGATGAACTGAAATATAATCCATATGTAACTAAATATATTTATACATTTTACTTTTCTATCAATTTCTGTTAGGTGTATGATATTTGTATAATGAATAACTTCTTTCAGCAAATGTCTTTTGAACCGAAAGCATAGCGACAGGTACAATGTTTATCTGCACGAAAGCGAAGCGTCAGTGGCAAATGTTTTGGTAGCGAAAGCAAAGCGTCAGCTACAGATGTTTGGACACCCGCTGAAAGAAGTTAAAGCCTCCGGCGGATGTCACGGAATTATGCCGAGGCATAATTGATGAAAGGCCTGATTAAAATGTTGTACGCACTTTTAGGAGATTTACATTCTAATATAGAAGATACTAAGGCAGTTCTAGCCCATATTCAGCAATCTGCGAAAGATGCAAAGGTATTGGGATTAGGTGATTTATACGAATGTACTGTAAGTAAGAAAAAGGCTCAAACAATGTCGGGTATACCGCTACAAAAAGCTGCGATAGTCGAAAATGATTTTGAAAATTTACTAACATTCCCCTCTATTCGTGGCAATCAGGAAGAGCGTATTACACGTGTAACTGGTATTGAACGTTTTACAGAACTACCTGAGACAATGGAGATTGATGGTGCAACACTTATGCATGGACATCAATTTAAATGGAGTGTGACGTGGCAGCCTACATTTCCGCCATTTAATAAATCGCTTCTTTTCTTCGGACATAGTCATGAATCAGGTCTTTATCATCGCAATAAAAAGTTACCTATTCGTATTCGCTATGGCCAACCAATCGCATTACAAGAAAAGCAATACGGTATCAATGTTGGATCGGTTGTTGATCATCGAGAATGGTGTCTTTACGATAGTAATAAACGAACAGTAACATTTATGTGCGCTCCTTCTGTTGAGAATGTTTGATTATTTTTCATCAAGAGTTGAGTTTCGCTGATATACATTGTAGTCACAAAAAAAACGCTAAAATCGACTTCGACTCTAGCGTTTTTTCACTTTATAAATGTTAAATTCAAACTAGCAATTCTCGCAATCCTTTAAAGCATCTAGTAATTTTTCCATTTCGCAAATACGATCGCACATAGTTTGAATCATATTTCGAAGGATTGGTATTAATTCTTGGCAAATACAGAACCTTAAAACGTTTTGCGCTAGTCGAACGCCTGCCTGATGGTGAACAATCATTGTTCGCAGAAAGTTTATATTAATATTATTGGAAACTGGCGGTAAACTCATTGCTTGGAACATAGCCCCAGTAATTTCTTTATAAGCACACATATATTCGTACAATTCACATTCCGAATTTTGTACGATACAGCATCTATTTTGTATCGCTTCGAGGCATTCAACAGTTTCCGTACTTGTTGCTATTATTTCTAACGCGAGATTTTGTACAAGTATATTCGTGGTGTATCGCAAAACGTTTTCCGACAATTTAATAGCAGCTACTTGATGCGGTAATATTTGCTTAATAAAATTTTCTGAAATACTACATGTTATGGTCACATAGGTCATGCCCTGCATCATTTTATCGAGGATCCTTTGGTTTTCCTCTAAATAAACCTTTGTTACATTACTGAGTACAACTGGTTTAGTCATTAGACACACTCCTTTCAGAGTAATATATGTCCGATAGGTTGTTGTGCGGTAGACAATTGTACCAACTGATCTCTATTGTTTCGTAACAGCATTGAAGTATTTTTAATACCGAAATCGTTTAATCTTTTTTATATGTATCCAAGCACTTTTGACAAATACATTGCTCTTTAGGTACTTCTTCAAGGATTTCTTTAGGGAAACTCTTTGTCATACACCAGCAATCCTTTTGCCCATTTACTACCCCACAATGATTTTCTTGTCCACATAACGGACAACGTTTTTCCTCCATTCGCACACCTCCTTACATTTACTTTTCATTGTAAAATAAAGCTGTATTTTAATCAGTGATTTTTTTCATCTAAATAGAAAATAGAGGAGTACTTAATTTCATACTCCTCCCCAATTAGCTTATTGCTTTTTCCCATGAATCTGTTGCTTTACTTCTTCGACATCTGTATCACTATATATTTCCGTACCATGCCCACCTCTTTGGGCTAGTAGCTTTTTCACTTCGTTGTATGATAAACCACCTTCTGCATTTTCTCTTTTTACTTCATTAATATCTGTTCCAGCAGAAGTAAACTGAGCTTCATTATGGTCAGTCATATAAATCCCTACCTTCTATAATTCATCAGGCTGCAATTCGATCAATTCATCGCCTTCTCGTTCTACTTTTTTATTGAGTTCCTTAATCGGTATAGCATCAACCGTTTGCATATCTTCGTGTAAATCGAAAAGACTTATTGTATCTGATTCGACCATGTCTGGCTTGTTCTTGCTTGCTAAATTCATAAATATTTTTTTCTCATGTGGTATGTTTTCTATGTCCATCTTTGCTCACTCCTTTACCTGTAGCATGTGCAATATTGGACAAATCATGTACCTTTCGTTTTCGCACTTTTATCGATACGATGATATTCAGATATTTGAATGACCCGAACATTTCTTGTATGCAGCTCATGATACATCCCTCTACTATCTGTAAAGGATATATATTGATCTCGTTCGCTGCGAACTAATGCCTCTGCTTTTTCCTGTGATTCGATATGGATAAATCTCCGTACATAATGCATTTCATCAAAAAAATAAGTAATTTTAAATTCTTTCATAAATAACTCCTCGATTACTGGATATAGTTTGTTACTGCTTATCATATCCAACTAACTACAGTAGCTATCCTTATGAAAAATCAATTATGCTTCGGCATAATTACGTCTGGAATTGGCTTTATGGTTTAGGCCTGCAGATGTTTTTTGCACGAAAGCGTATCTACAGGTACAGGTACAGGTACAGGTGTTTGCTGAAAGAAGTTAAAGGTATTTTCTATATCCACGGCATAACCTGTATAAATGAAATTATTTTAGGCACATCACCATAGCGTGGGTTGATTTCCGTTCCGACTTGGCGCTTTCGAAACGACATTCGTTTTAACAAATATCATCCCCAACTTTTGGAGATGAGCCTTAATCTATTGGAGGTGATAAATTTGATTCATACAGTTAAAGCAGGAGAAACTTTGGCTCAAATAGCTAGAAATTATCGTACACCGTTATCATCCATAATGGCTGCTAATCCTGGGTTAGATCCGAATGTAATTTATTTAGGACAACAAATTGTTATACCTGGATTTCCTAATCCAAATACTATTCCTTATAGAATAGATATTTCTACGGAAAATCGATGGCTACGGTTATATAAGGATAATATTCTTCAAAAGCAATACCCAATTGCGGTTGGTAGGATGTTACATGATACACCTACTGGAAATTTTATAATCATTAATAAAGCTCCAAATCCCGGTGGTCCGTTTGGGACAATGTGGATGAGTTTATCGAAAGAGCATTATGGTATTCATGGAACTAATAATCCTAGCTCTATCGGTCATGCCGTTTCACGGGGTTGTATTCGTATGCATAATAAGGATGTCGAAGAGCTTGCAAGCATTGTCCCAATCGGTACTGGCGTTTTTATTCATCCTTAAAATTCAACAACGTGAGTGAAGCCGAGTAGCCTCCACTCTTTAAGTTAGGCGCTTACAATCATCATAATTCAGACTAAAAACATTCCTAAGATTTTATCGGAATGTTTTTTAGTTTTATCGGAACATTATGCTGATTTATCGGAATAAAAAAGGCAACCTGAAAATCTCAGGTTGCCTTCACTTTTTATGCCAACATCCAGGGTGACGTGCCAGAAGATACACGCTATGTGAAGTGGTTGATTGGAGTGAAGGCTGGGCGACTCCTTGGCGATCAGCGTCACAGATGAGAGCCTGCAGCGAAGCGGCTCATCGGACGCCCCCAGGAAGCTCTGCTCTGCGCGAAAGCGAAGCGTCAGCGGCAAATGTTTTAACTGTGCGAAAGCGAAGCGTCAGCGGCAAATGTTTTAACTGTGCGAAAGCGAAGCGTCAGCAACAAAGCGCCCAGTCGGAACGGAAATCAACCTCTCACTTTGCTAAAGAGACCTCTTTAGTGAAATTAACCTTCGCCTCTAGATTGTGCAAGCTTCGATAAATAGTATTGCTCCTCTCTTAGCATATGATCCGCCATTAGAGCTGTAAATGTACCTAATACTTCTGCACTTAACTCCATCTCCTCTAACTCCCGTAAAAAAGTTTTGAATAATCCCATTTCTATATCCACATCATGATTAAAACGAGTTAATGCGGGAAATGAGTCTATATTTGAACGCAAGTATCCTGTAAGCTCTACTGCTTTTAAATAAAACTCTTCAAAATGTTGAGCAAAGGTAGTACTTTTTTGTCTCAATCTTCTTTCTACACCATCCAAATCGTCATGAATGATACCTGCATGTCCTGATGCATCTAACAGCCAGAGTAAGTGATGATGTAGCTCATGAAAGATTGGCGGGACTTCCCCCTTCTTCAAATAGCTAAGTACATTTTGATACTCCTCTAATTCATTCACCATATGATTAAAAAAGGTAGGTGGTAGATGGGTATTAATATTTCCCGTTAATTGCTTTCTAAGCAAATAAAATTTAAATTGCTTTAGTTGTTCTACAGCTTCATCGACTGTAAGTGAGAAGGAAACCGCATTATTGGCTTCTATCGAATTTACATAGGCAAGAAGCTGAGAAAATTGAAGAATAAATGCGCTCGCTCTTTTGATATCCTCTGTTTCCGATGGATACAAGGAATCATGAATAAATTGAGAATGGTCTTTCAGTATCCTTAGCCAAAACCTATGTTCAAACATCGCATGCTGTAAGTAATTCGACAACCAGTCACATCTCCTTTATTCTATACGTTCCTCTATTCTATTCTTCATGAAAATCTAATATTAATGCTTAACCTAAAATTGTCTTTTCGTATAGGATGAAACGCTTAAAGCTATACTACTAATGCTGAATTTTCATTAAAGGAACATACTGAAAAATTAGGAGGGAATAGGCTTGTCCACAAAAGACAATATGTTATCGATTTTCGCCTTAGGTGGCATTAATGAGATTGGAAAAAATATGTATGTAGTACAGTATGGGAATGATATTTTAATTATCGACTGTGGCGCTAAATTTCCAGACGAAAGCCTACTAGGTATCGATTTAATAATTCCTGATATTACGTACCTACTGGAAAATAAAGAAAAAATCAAAGCATTAATTGTAACACATGGACATGAGGATCATATCGGCGGTATCCCTTATCTGTTAAAAAAAATAAATGTCCCTATTTATGCAACACGCTTTACTCTTGGTTTAATCGAGCTAAAGTTGAAAGAACATAAGCTTTTAAGAGAGACTGAGTTAATTGAAATTCGTTCTGATTCATCATTAAATTTCGGACAAGTTGATGTTGGTTTCTTTAGAACAAACCATAGTATACCTGATTGCTTAGGAATCGTTATGAATACACCTGAAGGCAATATAGTACACACCGGAGATTTTAAATTTGATTTAACGCCTGTCAATAATCAGTTTGCAGATATTCATAAAATGTCTGAGATAGGATCAGAAGGCGTATTAGTACTTATCTCTGAAAGTACGAATGCCGAACGACCTGGTTTAACTCCTTCAGAGAAGCTTGTCGGTAGTCATATAGAAGATGCATTTTTACATGCTGAGCGTAAAATCGTTATCTCTACTTTCGCTTCTAATGTTAATCGCATACAGCAAATTGTAGATGCAACGATTACTACAAATAGAAAACTTGCATTACTTGGGCGGAGTATGGTGAATGTTGTAGATGTTGCGCTTGAGCGAGGCTATTTAAACATTCCAGAGGATATGTTAATAGATGCACGTGAGGTGAAATATCTTCCACCCGAAGAGGTTGTTGTATTATGTACGGGTAGTCAGGGTGAGCCATTAGCTGCACTCTCTCGCTTAGCAAATGGAAATCATCGTGAAGTCAAAATTTTACCTGATGACACAGTTATTTTAGCTTCATCCCCTATTCCAGGGAATGAAAAGGGTGTATCACGCATCGTTGATAATTTGTTCCAGCTAGGTGCAAAGGTTATTTATGGCTCGGCCAGTCATACCGGTATGCACGTTTCAGGTCATGGCTACCAGGAAGATTTAAAACTAATGCTGACGCTAATGAAGCCCAAATTTTTCATTCCGATTCATGGTGAATTCCGTATGTTACATCAGCACCGTTTGTTAGCTGAGTCCGTTGGTGTCAAAAGAGGGCATACGTTTATTATGAAAAACGGGGATGTTGTTGATATTGAAAATGCAATGGCTAGGCAAACACGTAAAATTCCTTCAGGTGATACGTATGTCGACGGTATCGGTATCGGTGAAGTCGAAGGAATTGTTTTACGAGATCGCAAACAGCTATCAGAAGACGGTATGCTCGTTATCGTTATAACACTTAATAAAATAGATGGTGCCTTTATTTCAGAACCGGATACAATTTCGCGGGGCTTTGTTTATGCCAAAGACTTTGAGGAGCTTTTAACGAAAGTAAATATTCTCGTCAAAGAAACGGTAAATGAGCTTCAGGAAGAAAGTAAGCAGCCAATCCATGTCTTAAAAAGAGAAATCAAAAGAGCTGTCGGTCAATATCTATTTACACAAACAAAAAGAAAACCAATGATTTTACCTATAATTATCGAAATTTAACTTCTTTCAGCAGATGTCCCAACATCCGCTGAAAGAAGTTAAAGCCTCCGGCGGATGTCACGGAATCGGAAAGGAGTTCTTTGTGCAAGTACAAAGCCGATTCCGGACGCAATTATGCCGAGGCATAATTGATAAAAGTCGGTGTAAGGGGTTTTTGCCTTTACACCGACTAAATTCATTTTATCCGATTCCAGTGCGGATGAAGAACCTTTTTACTTTATTTAAGCTCACCCTTAAAAATTTTATGTAGCATTATATTGTAAATATGCTGAGCCCGATTAAACCCATGTTGTAAATTTTGTGAGTGATTTTCTATTTGCATTGAAAAATTGTTAAAATGCTGTGGTAGCCCCTCTACTGCTATCATCAAAGACTCTTTATTTTTTAATAAAAGATGAATCTTATTTAAAATTTGCACCTTTCTGTGTTGGTTATCTATCATCGGAATATCAATGGATATATGGTACAAATGATGCCATTCTTTATTAATTTGATACCATCTAAGAAAGTGTAATAAATAATCACTTAAAATAATTGTTTCATTTGGAATAATAGCGACGATATCATTTGCAATACATGTTTCAGTTTCGCATTGATAAATATATTTATTTGTTTCCTTCAAATTAGCTTTAGTAAGAATGATGGTTTTAGCTGGTACTGGTGCACACTTAAAATGTTTTTTAAATGTATTATTAACTTTTGGTAATTGTTCAATATCACCATTTAGCATTAACTTTTTTAAATTTTCTGCTGTAATTAGGGGTACTCCGACGTTTGTAAAATACTTTTTCTTCGGTACTATTTTCCCCTCTTCTATTTTAGCAACTTCATCTAATCGATAACGCTTTACCATGCCTGAATCCTCCAATCCTCAACTTAATTAGTTATACCCTAAAACAAGCTACTGGAATCATCAACACTATTTTTCATAAGTCTTTTTTCTCAATAAAAACTTACTACCAATCATTGTACCATTTTAATGTAACATTAAATCTATTATACCACTATAATGGTATAGGCATTTTTAATGTTTTTCACTAGCTTTTTACATAGAGGTGAATCATATGTCAGACTTTTTAAAGCTAGTAGGCGAACAACTCCGTATTATTAGGGTTTCCAAGGGGCTTAGTCAGGAAGAAGTAGCAGAAAAAACGGGGAAACTAGGTTTTAGTAAAGGACGAATCTCAAACATTGAACACGGGCAATCTAATATTACATTAAGCACTTTAGAAACACTGATGAAAGCATTAGATATTGCACCTGAGGAGCTTTTTAATTTTCAAAAATTATCTGGTGTTACTGATATTGAAGAAAAGAACCTTGTGCTTGATATACATCGTTCAGTATTAAGGGAGCGCAATTTAGACGAAGTGAAATACGTAGTACGTATTACGAAGGATTTTTTAGATACTATTGATTCACAATCAAAGAAAAACAGCTCCAATAGTCAATGACGTTGGAGCTGTTTGACGGCTAACTACAAATTATTTTATCAAATGTCATCCAAAATTTTTGATGATGAACCTGTTCTATCCTGGTGGCATGCCATTGTTTTAACCATATAAAAAATCCATTTAGTCTACAACCAAATGGATCTTTCTATTACATTCCAAACTTTTGACGATAGCCACATTTTCTGCATAGCTCTTCTACTGCTTCTCTACGTGAAAATCCGTCGATAATATTATTTGCACGTTCTCCTTGAACAATGTCTGTAAAGGATTTCTCATTCACATTCCCCAAATTAATAACGCCCTCACCATCAAGACAGCAAGGCACTACTGTACCATCCACTAAAATAGCGGCTTGGCTTCGTAGGGCATGACAAAAACCTTTGCCTTCATCCTCCGGCTCCAGTAAGCTTGGCCACTTGAATTCATGATCTTGATTTAAATAAATATTATTAGCAATCTTTACACCTTTACCGGGCTGCACTTTTTCTTCGATGCGATAATCAAGATTATATTCATTTTCTAGAATTTCAAGCGTTTCACGATTTCTTCGTGCCGCAATATCCGTTACACTATCCTTTTGTAAATTCCATAAACGATATGAAATAATCGTCTTATAGTCTCTCGAAGCACGCACAAAATCTAATATATCCCCTAAATATTTCTCACGATTTTCCGATCCCTCATGGCCGTCGAAACTATGCAAAGAAAAATTGATTTGACGTAAGGCTGGTTTCCCTAGTATCTTTTCACGATTCTTTTTAATTAGCGTACCGTTCGTTGTAATGTTAACTTTAAAACCTTTCTCATGTGCTGCATCAAGTAATTGATCAATACGTGGGTGTAAAAGCGGCTCTCCTTTTACATGCAAATAAATATATTTCGTATGAGGACGTATTTCATCCAATATTTTATTAAATTGTTCTACTTTAATAAGTCCCTTTGCACGAGCAGTTGGCGGACAAAAGCTACATGCTAAATTACAGACACTCGTTATTTCTATATAAACCTTTTTAAATGTTCTCAACGTTGATTCACCGTTCCAGTTCTTCTTATATTCAAATCCTATTCATTTTATCAAACTTTACGATAAGGAACAGTTTTTCAGTCTCCATCCCCTCACATTATTTATACATCTTAGGGCTACATGAACAAGTAAGCTAGAGAAAAATTAATAACTTAATAGTAATGCTAAAATGAAGGAGGTGAAAATTATGCCTGATAATGAACATTCAAAGGATTCATCTAAAAATCATATTACCATCCATCTTACTATTAATATCGGCAATAAAGAAATCCATTTTGAACAAAGGGCTGAAGGTGGCGGACCAATCAATTTCGCCTTGGCGTAATTGCGTCCGGATTTTGAATTGTGCCCGCACAATTCATTCCTTTGAAAATCCGTGACATCCGCCGGAGGCTTTATCTTCATTCAGGAGGTGTTTGAACATCCATTGAAAAGGAATCACATCCGCATTCATCTCACCATCTTCATAGGTGAGAATCTTCTCCTGAATGAAGATAAATAAGGATGTAGGTACTAATGCCAACCAAGGCGGTCAAAATGCCATACACGGCAGTACTAGAAATATAAACTCCCAATTCGCCGATGGAAACGGTAGAAGCGGTATTGCAGGTGACGATAATGATGAAGCTGGCGGACAACAAGGCATAAAAGTAAGAGACAGTAGAGTGATCGACAGCGATATCCATTCATCTTCGAATCATAGTGAAAGTAGTGAAGATGAAAATGAGTCCTCTCCATTGTTAGAGGAAAATAACAACGAATAAAGTTTATTGGGATCATCAAACGTCCCCATGAAGCTTTGCTCTGTGCGAAAGCGAAGCGTCAGCAACAAATGTTTTCTGTAGCGAAAGCAAAGCGGCAGCTACAATTGTTTTCTGTAGCGAAAGCGAAGCGCCAGCAACAATTGTTTTATCTGTGCGAAAGCAAAGCGGCAGCTACAATTGTTTTATCTGTGCGAAAGCAAAGCGGCAGCTACAATTGTTTTATCTGTGCGAAAGCGAAGCGTCAGCTACAATTGTTTTATCTGTGCGAAAGCGAAGCGTCAGCTACAATTGTTTTATCTGTGCGAAAGCGAAGCGTCAGCAACAAAGCGCCCAGTCGGAACGGAAATCATGGCGATGAACCTTTATTTTCTGAACTGCAAAAACTTCTATCTGTAGGGGTATTTCATACCAACAGATAGAAGTTTTTGTTTTGATTATCCACCAAGGAACCATGTCTCACACATTGCGTTTATAATTTTTTGTACCATCATATGAATAAAGCATTGGCTTTCCATCCACATTTGTTTCTAGATGTACAGGACGACCCCATAGCTGATAAATATATGGCAAAACGTTTTCTAAGTAGTGTGGATCGAGCTCCATTCCCTCGTAGCCATGTACTAAATAGAGCTCTCCGTTACGAAGGTAATCTCCGTTTTTAACGACGATATATGGGAATCCCCCGTTTACACGCATCGATACGAGCTGATCTCGAACCATTTCATGCTCCTTATCTGTAATACGGTATTCACTGCCCTTTTTCTGGAACAAATAAAGATCTTCACGTCTTGCTAAATCCTTCGTCAAATAGTTACGGATAAAGGATATATCCGACTCTATCTCTCTAACCTCAAACATTTTCTCTCGACCTGAGTTTGGCTGAACATCTAGCTTTCTCATCTCTTCCGTTGGATGATTATAGCGGTTCTCAATATCCTCGAAAATTTTCACACCAAGGTAATAAGGATTAATGGATGTTTTTGAAGGCTGCACAACACCTGCATTTAATTTCGCATATTCAATCGTTTCCGCTGTTGTTAACTTAAGCTCACGCATGATGCGTTGATGCCAAAAGGAAGCCCAGCCCTCATTCATTATTTTTGTCTCTAATTGTGGCCAAAAATAAAGCATTTCCTCACGCATCATCGTTAATATATCTCGCTGCCAGTCCTCGAGCTCCCGACTATGCTCCTCTAAAAATAGCAATAAATCTTTTTCTGGCTTTGGTGGGAAGTGCTTTATTTTTCGCCTTACCGATCTATACTCTTTTTCCTTATCGTCTAAACGCCAGAGATCATCATACGGTGATTTTGCTTGATGAATTTCCTCCTCAAGTTCATCCTCCGTATTCCAAGACAATTTTGGTCGTAAAAGGGAAGGATCGATATGCTCCTGAATCGCTAAAACCGCATCTAAAAACTGTTCGACCTCTTCCTTTCCATATTCTCTTTCATAGCCAGCTATCCGTTCAGCTGTTGCAGTCATACTCTCCACCATATCTCTTCTAGTATTGGAGAAGCGTACATTATTTTTAAAGAAATCGCAGTGTGCCAATACATGCGCAATAATCAATTTATTTTGTGTTAACGTATTGTTATCTAGTAAAAATGCATAACATGGGTTTGAGTTAATCACTAGCTCATAGATTTGACTTAGCCCTAAATCATATTGAAGCTTCATTTTGTGGAATTGTTTACCGAAGCTCCAATGTGAAAATCGAGTAGGCATACCATATGCGCCAAATGTATAAATAATATCTGCCGGACAAATTTCATAGCGCATTGGAAAGAAATCTAAGCCAAAGCTTGAGGCAATTTCTGTAATTTCATCAATTGCTCGTTCAAGTTCGTTCATCTCCACTTTTCTGCCCCCTCCTTTGAACATGATTTAAGATTCATTTTTTTTGAAAAAGCTCTTTAAGGCATCGTACACATCGCCTTTTTTTCTCAAAATATGATATCTAAATTTAGGGTCATCTATTTTTTTGTAAGTGTACATAAGTGTAGAGAAGCGGTTATGCTGATTGACTTCACCATATCCAAACATGCTCGATACATCCATTAACTCTCCCACTAGCTTCAAGCACTTTTCATTATCCATCGATATATTTTCACCATCTGAAAAATGTACTGGATAAATATTATAGCGAGCAGGATTATACTTTTCCCGAATTAGTTCCAATGCTTTTATATAGGCAGATGAACAAATCGTTCCACCGCTTTCTCCCTTCGTAAAAAACTCCTCTTCTGTCACTACTTTTGCCTCGGTATGATGCGCAATAAATTCAATTTCCACTGTCTCATACTTGGAGCGCAAAAATTTTGTCATCCAAAAGAAGAAACTTCTTGCGCAATATTTTTCGAAGGAGCCCATCGAGCCACTTGTATCCATCATAGCAAGGACCACTGCCTTCGATTCAGGTTTTTCCACTTCGTCCCACGTTTTAAAACGCAGATCATCATTATGAATCGGCGTAATTTCTGCTTTTCCTTGAATAGCATTACGCTTTAGCGCATTAAGGATTGTGCGCTTTTTATCGACATTTCCCATTAAACCTTTTTTCCGAATATCGTTAAACTCAATTTTTTCCGTCTTAATATCCGCTTTTTCTTTCTGCTGTAGGTTTGGTAGCTCAAGCTCGTTAAATAACACATTTTGAACCTCTTCAATGCTTACTTCAGCTTCATAATAATCCTGACCTGGCTTGTCACCAGCTTCTTTTCCTTGACCATTAGCCTGATTGCCTCTGCTGGGATCACGCGCAACCACATCACCTACATTACTGTCTCCTTGACCTTGCCCAACATGTTTGGAGTTATCATAGTTATATCGAATTTTATATTCATCAAGTGAACGTATAGGTATTTTAATTACCTCGCGACCATTGGACATGACAATGCTTTCTTCACTAACTAAATCCGGTAAATTATTCTTAATCGCATCTTTTACTTTTTCCATATGCCGTTGCTGGTCCTGGTGCCCTTTACGATGGAGGGACCAATTTTCCTGAGAAATGGCAAAACGTTTATTTTCGTTTTCAGTCATTTTTATCCTCACCCATCTATCAAATTCGCTTTTTCTATACTATGCTAGTCATTCGCTTTCTTGAACTTATATGAAGATAAAAGGAGTGCCCTAAAATGGGACACTCCTATTCATTCCTATCAATAGTCTTATAGTTTCCACTGAATAGGTTAAAGCCACTAACGATTTAACAGACTACCTACATACTGCAATAATTCATTAGCAGACGTTGTATTATAGCCATGCTCATCAACAAGTCTTGCTACAACCTCATTAATCTTCTTCAGCTGTGATTCATCCGGCATTTTTGAAGATGTTGTAATTTTCACGACATCCTTAAGATCCGCAAATAGTTTCTTCTGTATTGCTTCTCGTAATCTTTCATGAGAATTATAGTCAAAACGCTTACCTTTTCGAGCATAAGCAGAAATACGAATTAATATCTCCTCACGGAATGCCTTTTTCGCATTTTCCGAAATACCTATTTGTTCTTCAATAGAGCGCATTAATTTTTCATCAGGATTCATTTCCTCACCAGTCAATGGATCGAAAATTTTATTTTTATTACAAAACGCCTCTACATTATCGAGGTAATTATTCATCAATGTTTTTGCAGACTCTTCATACGAATAAACAAATGCTTTTTGCACTTCATTTTTGGCAATTTCATCATACTCTCTTCGAGCAACTGCAATATAGTTCATATATTTTTCTCGATCTTCCTGAGAAATGGAAGCATGCTGGTCAAGCCCATCCTTTAGTGCACGCAGAACATCTAACGCATTAATAGATGGTATCTCTTTTCGAATAATTGCAGAAGAAATACGATTAATAATATATCGTGGATCTATACCGTTCATGCCTTCGTTCGGAAACTCTTTTTTAAGCTCCTCTAAGTCAACGGAATTAAATCCCTCCACATTTTCTCCGTCGTACAGTCGCATTTTTTTTATAAGATCCACACCTTGTTTTTTCGGTACTTCTAGTCTTGTTAGAACCGAAAAGATTGCTGCGGCCTTCAATGCATGCGGCGCAATATGAACATGTGACATATCGCTTTCTTTAATCATTTTTTCGTAAATCAATTCTTCCTGACTAACTTTTAAGTTATACGGAATCGGCATGACAATAATACGTGAATGTAACGCCTCATTCTTTTTATTTGAAATAAATGAACGATACTCTGTTTCGTTCGTATGCGCAACAATTAATTCATCTGCACTAATTAATGCAAATCGACCTGCTTTAAAATTACCTTCCTGTGTTAAAGATAATAAATTCCACAAGAATTTTTCATCGAGCTTTAACATTTCTTGGAACTCCATCATACCTCTGTTTGCCTTATTTAACTCCCCGTCAAAGCGATAAGCACGGGGGTCAGATTCTGAACCAAATTCTCCGATTGTTGAGAAATCAATACTACCTGTTAAATCTGCAATATCCTGTGATTTTGGATCTGATGGCGTAAATGTTCCTATGCCCACACGTTTGTCTTCAGAAAAAGTAATACGTTCAATCATTACATTTTCAATACGTCCATCGTACTCCTTTTCAAGACGCATCGTATTTAAAGGCGATAAGCTTCCTTCAATTCGTATACCATACTCCTCAAAAAATTCATTACGCAAATGATGTGGAATTAAATGTAGAGGATCCTCATGCATTGGACATCCCTTAATTGCGAAAACTGCACCCTCATCTGTTCTCGAAAATTGTTCGAGTCCACGTTTCAACAAGGTCACTATCGTTGATTTACCACCACTTACTGGTCCCATTAATAACAAAATACGTTTTCTAACATCCAATCTTCGCGCTGCTGGATGGAAATATTCCTCCACCAGTCTTTCAATGGCTGTTTCAAGCCCAAAAATTTCTTGCCCAAAAAATTCATACATTTTTTGCCCATCGCGTTCCTCTACACCAGCATTTTTTACCATATTGTAGACGCGTGAATGGGCTGTTTGAGCAACTTCAGGTCTTTCCTTGATGATGTTTAAGTAATCTGCAAATGTACCTTCCCACTTTAGCCGATTTTCTTCTTCGCGATAGCTTTTCACTTTATCTAAAATGTTGATAGCCTTCCCTCCATTCAGGGCTTGATTTATAACATAGTATGAAGGAAATGGCATTATGATACCCAATACTTTTTCTTTGTTGAAGTTTCTTCTTATTGCCTATAATTTTTTTCCTACAGAATAAAGGAATTCAAAGTCAAACAAAAAGAATGTTTTAAACTTACTCGTTTCACCTGACGTTTTATTGTTTCATCACCAAAGTTAGGATGACATTTGTTAAAAGATACTACTTGAGAATAAGTTGATTGAAGTGGAGACTGGGCGACTCCTTGGGGATTAGCGTCACAGATGAGACCCTGGAGCGAGCGCATAGGGGAACGAAGGCTAAAACCATCACGTCCTGTGATAACGCCTTCGTGACCAACATCGCGTTGCCCCAAGCGGCTCATCGGACGCCCCCAGGAAGCTCTGCCCTGTAGCGAAAGCAAAGCGTCAGCTACAAATGTTTTATCTGTGCGAAAGCGAAGCGGTAGCAACAAAGCGCCCAGTCGGAACGGAAATCAACCTACGCTATGTGCCCGTTTTTATCACAAAAAATTGCTCATTTCTACCGCTTCATTTTCCCACAAAAAGTGCTGAATGAAGATAAAAAATTCGGTTATTCTAACGTTAGAAAGGAGGTCCACTATTGAATCGCCATTTTATATTCCTTTTATCATGGATGTTATTATGGAGTTTTACTCTCCCCTCTGTTGCTTTAGCAAAAGAAGAACCCACCCAAGAAGAAATTGTGCAACAACGTATGGCCTATTACGTACAATTTGATGAATTACTTATCCCATGGCATTTCTTAGCAGCCATTGACCAATATGAACGAAATTTACAATCCGTTCGCAAAGATATTCCGAAACGGGATGGTATCATTGCCATTCAATTTTCTGATGAATATTGGTCAGGTGCTTTAAATCCTGTACGAGATGATACTCGTCCAGAAACAATTAGTTACTTTGGCGGGATGGGCCTAGATGGCAATAGTGACGGAGTTGCCAGCCCAAAGGATGATGCCGATATAATTTTCTCCATGGCTACATTTTTAAGTAAATTCGGAACAACTGATGAGGACTTTAAATTAGCTTTATGGGAATATTACGGAAGTGAACAAGCCGTAAATCAAATCTTCGCCATTTCCAAAATGTATAGTCATTTCAAAACAACTGAGCTCGATGCCCACACATTCCCAATTCCTACTAATTACGATTACAGTTATCGGAGTACATGGGGAGACAATAGGGGCTGGGGTGGACGCCGTATTCATGAAGGAACAGATATTTTCGCTAGCTATGGTACTCCCGTACTTTCTACCTCTTATGGAGTAGTGGAAATAAAAGGGTGGAACCAATTTGGTGGTTGGCGCATAGGAATTCGTGATAATCATAACTCATATCATTATTATGCCCATCTCGGTAGTTATAATAAGAAGATTAAAGTAGGCGACTTTGTCGAGCCTGGAACTGTTCTCGGTTATGTTGGTAGTTCTGGCTACGGTAAAGAAGGAACGTCCGGAAAATTCCCGCCTCATCTTCACTATGGCATTTATAAGTTCAATGGACGTACAGAATGGGCATTTGATCCATATCCATCACTACTACAATGGGAACGACTAGCTAAAAAAGCAAAACAACAATAATCAATTACGACTCGGCTGAAAAATGGCGAGGTGAAGATGTGTTTTCTTTTCAGTGGGTGTTCAAACACCAAATATTTAGAGCGCTTGGTGCACTTGTGCAGCAAGTGCTTTTTCTCAAGTAGGAAAAAATACATAAAAATATTAAAAAAACTTCACAATTGCATATTAGACAATATATTTTTAACTACCTACCCCATTAACACCAAAATATTATTGTACTAAAAAACTATTTTTCATTTTTCCATTAAAAGGGCTTATTTATGTAAAGATTTAGTTATAAAATAATATTTGTACTATAACAATTATATTTTAGAGACCATTTAGCAAAGGGTGGGAAAAGATGAAAGGTATTTTTCAGTTTAAAACACTTAAAGCTCGAATATTAAGTGCATTTATTCTTTTATTAGTACTAGTTGTTTGTTATACAACCTATAGCTACATTTCTAATAATAAGATGGAAAAACAAGCAGAAGGTTTAGTGAAAGAAGATTTACAAGTCTTAACTGCAAGTAAGAATCTAGCAATGTCTATGAGTGTTCGTCTCTCTGCAGCTTTAAGTTATGTTGTATCAGGTGATGAAAAATACATAGAAACTTTTAATGAATATCGTCAAATTGCTGAGGAAAGTAATAGTATAGTTGAAAAATACGAAAATACGCCTGAGCGTGCGGCACTAGTAGAAATGGCACGTACATGGAGCAATCGCGTAAATACCGAAGTATTCGATGTTTATAAAAAAGGGGATAGAGAATTAGCATTAAAAAATTTAACAGCTATCAATAATCTCGTAACCGAAGTTCGTGTTGGTTATGAAGAATTGGCCGATAAACGCTCCGATGCCATTACTAAGGTAGGAGATGACGTAGTCTCTACCAGTTTAAGCAATAAAACAGTCGGACTGATTGTTAGCATAGTATTGATAATCGCAGGTGTCCTAATCGCTATTGTCACTGCTAGAGATATTTCCAAGCCTATTACGATTGTCTCAAAGCGCATGAGCGAATTAGCGGATGGCCATTTGCAACATGAACTACTTCCAATAACTCATCGTGATGAGATTGGTCAATTAATGATTTCCGCCAATGAAATGAATGAAAAATTAAAACAAACGATTAGCTCAATCTATATTGTTTCCGAAACAGTAGCAGCTAGTAGCGAAGAGCTGGCCCAATCTTCGAATGAAGTGCAATCAGGTACAGAACAAATTACCGTGACTATGCAGGAGTTAGCCTCTGGCACAGAATCACAAGCATCTACAGCAGGTGATTTAGCCGAAACAATGTCTTCTTTCCAGCGTAGCATTCATGAAACAACACAGGAAGGCGTTAAATTAAAAGAACATTCAAGTCATGTACAAGAACTAACAACAACTGGTAAAGACTTAATGATACAATCAACACAACAAATGGCAGCTATTAATGAGATTGTGTTAAATTCAGTGAAAAAAGTTGAAGGCTTAAATGTGCAGTCTGCTGAAATTTCCAAGCTTGTTTCTGTCATCGATGATATTTCAAATCAAACAAATTTACTTGCCTTAAACGCTGCCATCGAAGCAGCTCGTGCAGGAGAGCATGGTAAAGGTTTTGCAGTTGTAGCCGATGAAGTTCGGAAGCTAGCAGAACAAGTACAATTCTCTGTCACTGATATTTCAACAATCGTCAACCGTATTCAAGGAGAAACTGGCAATGTAACAACCGCTCTGCAATCCGGCTATGAAGAAGTAAAAAGAGGAAACGCCCAACTAAATCAAACAAATGAAACATTTGACCAAATTTCGAAAGCCGTTGAAGAAATGATTCTTAACATAAATACCATCTCAGGTAATTTAAATAAAGTCGCTCAAAATTCCGAGTCTATCAACGTCTCTGTTGATGAAATGGCTTCTATTTCTCAAGAGTCTGCGGCTGGTGTAGAACAAACAACAGCAACTGTAGAGGAAACTGCCGCTACTATGGAGGAAATTTCAAGGAGTGCAAATCAACTCGCTGGTATGGCTGAAGAGCTAAATATCCAATTACAGCAGTTTAAAATTTAAAGTTCGGTTCGGATTCTTAATTTGGAGAACGTGGCGTGTTGGGTCTCTAACGGAGATTTCTTTGGTACCCCGAGTACTTTGGAGCGGTACCTGATTACTTCTTTGGCTCACCCGAGCACTTTGGAGTGTTACCTGACCACTGCTCTGGCTCACCAGAGCAGTTCGGAGTGATACCGGATTACTTCTTTCGCTCACCCGAGCACTTCGAGACGATACCTGATCACTTCTCACGCTCACCCGATCACTTTAAGATGATACCTGATCATTACTCTAGATTATCCTAAAAGCTAAAAAGCTATCTCGACATTACGTTCGAGATAGCTTTCTTTACTACATATTAGTTTATTGCCACTGTCTAATTGGTACCCTTTCAAGCTCATAGCGTTTGATAATAACACTGATCTTCTGAAACCATTCCTCACATAACTCTAACGCTTCTTGATACTCATCCTCTTCTCTTGAAATAGGCTCACCGTTATCTAGAAAAACATATTCTAGAATAGGATCAGATAAGTTATCAGCTACAATCTTCAACGTCAATTGAGTCACAGTGTTATCCTCAGGGTCCTCTTCATCGGATTCCTCTTCTTCTATATCCAGATCTTCACCAAGTAATGAACCACTTATTAAACTATTGCTAGTCCTAGCAATATACATTTCGTCCTCTACTATAGCAACTTCATATATTTTATTGAATGAGATTTCTTTTTTAATCAAATCTTCTTCTAAATCTTCTCTACTTACGAGAAAAAGTGTATTTGTAGGTTCATTTAGTAATAAAGCGTTTAAACAATCATTTGAGATAATGCAATGCGTATGAGGGATAGCCATAAGCTCCTCCTCACTTGCCTCTTTCATTTCATTTAATCTATTGTTATAGATATATCGTTCTTTAACATATCGAATAATTCCTGCTATTAATACTCCTAAACCAATTAAAAAATAGACGTTGCTAAAGATAGCCGTTTCGACTAACTTTGCTAGTAATAAATAGATCATTCCTAGAAATACAAGAAAAAAGGTTTTCATCCATATCCCACCCTCAAAAAGATAATCGATAGGTTTATTTCATCCATGTTAATAGAAATTTTATTCTAACGATTATCTTTTCATTCTTAATTTCTGTGGGAAATATCTGTGTTTTTAGCGTCTACATCAAACTTTGAAACGGATTTTTCCAGTTCTTCTGCCATTTTGTTCAGTTTTAAAATAGAATGGAGGATATCTTGATTGTAGCTTTCTTGCTCCATCGTACGCTCTACAACACTTTCTGTTGCCTTTGCAGCCTTATTAGCTAGCATCGTTGTTTCCATAACGCCTGCTGTAATCTCCTCAGAAAATGCGGACATTTCTTCTGAGGTTACAGAAACTTGTTTGGTATGAGATACTACGCCCTGAATAGATTGGAGAATACTTTCAAATGATTTTCCAGCTTCTTCAACAGCTTGTAAACCATCTTCTACATTTCCTGTTACAACATTCATCGTTTGCACCGTTAAGCTCGTATCCTCATTTATTTTGGAAATCAAATTTGATATACTATTCGCTGATTTTTCTGATTGCTCCGCGAGCTTTCTAACTTCTTCAGCTACTACGGCAAAGCCCTTTCCAGATTCACCAGCTCTAGCTGCTTCAATCGCAGCATTTAATGCAAGTAGATTAGTTTGTGAAGCAATATCACAGAAGTGAGCTTCAGGGAGCCCACTTCTCCAAAGGTGGGAGGAATGAAGTGCTCTTTTCTTTTTAGAACATATGTTTATATTGTATATTGTAAATGTTTCTATTTTTATTTATAAATAATTATTAATTTGAATGTTCCTTTAATTCCTCTTTACTGCCTACATTGTCTAAAGTCTTATCTTTTTCAATTTTATGCATCTCGAGAACATGTTGCGAAGGTGGAATAATCAAACTTACAATAACAATTGTAATACCTGTAATCACAACGCCTGAGAAAACAGGTGCTTGCCACAGTTCATTTAACAAACCTAAAAATCCTTTTGATTGGATTGTAAGACTAGGCACATGTGTTAAAGATGTAATAGTGTAATAAACTAACCCGACAGTTATACTAGCCCAAACTGCAGGTGTACTTACTCGCTTCCAAAACGGCCCTAAAACGATTGGCCAGAAAATCGTCACGAAGACAATATCCCATGCCAAATATGCTAAATCAATTACTTTCTGGAAGCTGACCGCTAAAACTAAGCCTAGCAAAGCGCTTAAAATAATAATAAGTCTTGAAAATCTTAATAGTTTTTTAGGATCTGGGTTACGATTAATAAAGTCTAAATAAATGTTTTTTGTGATAATTCCTGAAGTCGCAACATAACACGCGGCTACAGTAGACATCCCCATCGCTGCCATTGCTGTTAAAAAGATGGCTGCTAATAATGGAGGGAAATATCCTTGAGCAAAGGCAAGCATTAACGTCTCTGGGTTTGTACTATTAGGATAAATCGTTTTGAACGCTTCTCCTAACATACCCGGAATCCAGCTGATCGCGATAATAATAGTTCCAGCTATAATCATACTGCGCTGTGCTACTTTTGGACTTTTAGCCGCGGCTACCCTTTGTCCTAAGTCCACTGCCGGAATATCACCAAGTGCTAACACAAGATATAGCGTCCAAAACTCTGCTCCAGCCTTATTGAAGAGTTCACTAATATTCCACCACTCCGGGTTAAATGTTACATCAGGGTAATAGAATAAGATAAAAATTGTGATCCCTACTATCCCCGCTACTGCAAGTGCTCCCTGAACAATTTCCGTATAGGCTACAGCCCATAAGCCACCAATAACAGAATATAGGGCTGTTAATGATACAAAGAGTAATGCTGCTGGAACGAAATCAATTTGCAACAGCTGCTGAATGATATACGTGCCTCCAACTGTTAACGCCGCTGCATTAAAGACACCGAAGGCAATCGCCATGACGACGCCTGTATAAGCACCTAGCTTTTTGCTACCATATCTTAATCCATAGTAGTCTGCTAATGTCCAGCCTTTTAATCTACGTAAAGGCTTCGTCCAAATGAGTGCTCCAAGAATCATACAAGTCCCTAAACCGCCCATTGTCGCTGAACCTTCAAAGCCGCCACTTGTGTAGCTAGAGCCTACTGCTGCAAAGAAGAATGGGGCTGCTAATAAGGCCGCCACTAGACTTCCTGTGACAACAGATAAAGGCATGCTCCACCCAGCAACAATTAAATCCTCTGCAGTATTAACTCGTTTGTATCCTTTATACCCAATGTAATAAATAAAAATTAAGTATAAGCTAAAGATGATTATATTTAACATTGTATTGCTCCTTAGTTTTTCACATTAACCGTTCATAACGACTCCGCCATTAGGCGTTAACACTTGACCTGTATAGAAATTCGCATTTTCTGAAGCTAAAAATAACACAGTCTTTGCGATTTCCTCTGGTTGAGCTAATCGTTTTAACGGATATTTAGCAGACTCTTCCTCTACATAATTCTCTCCGAATTCCTTTAGGATGTCTGTAAATGTACCACTAGGAGCTACTGCATTGACTAGTATTGAAGGTGCTAACTCTCGTGCCAAAGCCTTCGTAAATGCATTAATGCCACCCTTTGCAGCAGAATAATGCGTAAATTCCTCACAACCTAAACTACCAATATCAGAAGAAATATTAATAATTTTTCCGTTGTTTCGTTCTTTCATTCTTTTTGCTGCTTCTCGACAATTGTAGAAGCAACCATATAGATGAACTTTAATCATTTTATCCCACTGCTCATCTGTTAAATCCGTAATACTTGAAGCCTGTGCGAAACCAGCGTTATTGACAAGAATATCAATATCACCTAACTGTTTGTCCAAATATTGATACATAGCTTGAACTTGCTGTGAATTCGATACATCTGCATTAAATTTTATAGCCTGTACACCAAACTTTTCTGCTTGTGCACGAACCTCTTCTGCCTCGTTATCATCACCAATATAATTGATACATACATTGGCTCCTTGCTCGGCAAAGCCTAAAGCAATGGCTTTGCCGATTCCTTTACTTGAACCCGTAATTAGTACATTTTTTCCTTTAAAATTAATTTCCATTATTGACCGTTCTCCAATTTGAATTTTGCTACAAGTACCTGTAATTCTTCTGCTGTTTTTCCTAATGAAGAAGATGCCTCTTTCACCTCTTGCATGGTCGTCAATTGCTCTTGTGTTGCATTTGACACATTCGCTGAGAATTCAGATGACTGCCCCGCAGATTGCTTAATATTATTAACAGATGCTGCTACCTCCTCCGAAGAAGCTGAAATTTGTTGAGATGCAGCTGAAATTTCACGTATCTGACTTGCAACTTCTTCTGATGAAGTGAGAATTTCTTTAAAGATTTCTCCTACTTCGTTTGTAAACTCCATACCAGCCTTTACATCTTCTTTCCCTTTTTCCATAACCGTGATAGAGGCGTTAGAATCAGCTTGAATAGTACTAATTAAATTGTATATTTCCGTTGCAGATTGAGATGATTGTTCCGCTAATCGTCTAACCTCATCAGCGACAACCGCGAAGCCTTTCCCATGCTCTCCAGCTCTAGCAGCTTCGATTGCCGCATTCAATGCTAGTAGATTTGTTTGATCTGCTATGGCTGTAATAAGATTTACGATATCGCTAATTTTTTTCGTATTGATATGTAATCCGTTTATTGTTGTACCGATTTGTTCAACAGAATCATTAATCAACTCCATTTGTGCAATGACTTGCTGAACAACATGATTTCCACGTTCTGAAGCTTGCGAAGCAGAAATAGATGATTCAGCGGCCGTATTAGCAGAGTCAGCAATTTGCTGGATGCCTGTCGCTGTTTCTTCCATAGCAGCAGCTGTTTCCTCAGTCATTACCATTGAAGCCTCAGCGTTTTGCGTGATTTGTCCCATGTCTTGAGCAATAGTTGTTGAGCTGTTATATGTTTCCGCTGCATTAACAGTTAGCTGATTAGCAGCAGAAGAAACGTTGTCAGATGTATTTCTAATATTTAAAATGATATGTTGTAAATTCGAAACCATCGTATTAATAGATTTAGATAAATTTCCGATTTCGTCCTTCGTTATTTCTAAATCTACATTTACTAATTCCCCATTCGCTACTTGATTTGCAGCGTTCACTACTTTCTTAAGTGGTTTTAATAGACGATCAATAATTATGTAGAGTAAAACTAATAGAAGTAAAATTCCAATAACAGCTATAACAATTTGTTTTATGACACTTGTTTTAATGATGGTATTTATGTAGTCCGCGGAATAATCGATACCTAATAACGCAATAAGCTTGCCATTGTCATCTTTAATAGGGGTAAACACAGTTCGCCATGAACCATAAGGATCTTCGAAAATATCAGTTACAGCAGTGCTATTATTTTTAATTGCCAATTTAGCTGTTTTTACATGTTCATCTGCTAAATCAGTAAAGATTTCACCCGCTTCATAGACATCATTCAAATTAGATGTATAGCCGATCGGGTTAACGCCACCTGCGTCCTTCACATCCCAAATATAGCTCCAACTCATAATACCTTGTTCTTCTTGGATCTTATCGAGTTGCTTTTGAATTTTCTTAAATTCAGCATTAGTCTCTCCCTTTTCAGTCAATAAATCTTTAACCTCATTACTATCAAGATTCATAGCTGTCAATAAACCAACACTTTTCAACTCTTGTTCTAAATCAACAGACATTCGATTGTTTAATTCTCTAATACTTTGCGTAGTAATAATAGCAATTAGAAGCAAAACAATAATAGAAACCGTTAGTAAAAGTTTGTTTTTTAATGAAACATTTTTAAACAACTTCATGATTATTACTTCCTCCTTTATCGTATTTTTGGCAAAAAAAAGAACCTATTTCAAAAGAAACAGGCATCAAAGAATATGACTAGCAATATATATACTTAACTAGTACTCCTTTGCAGCTCAGCCATCCTAGTATTTATTACCTTAGATCTGTAGCTTTGCGTCTCTACCTTTCAGTAGATTTGCCCATCTTTTTCCTCCTCAAATTAACACAATGGGTAAAAGTAGTCAATGTTACCAGTTGAAAAACCACATAATATTTACTATTTTACTATTACAATAAAATGAACAATATTACATAATTTTCTCGGCTCATCCGCAATTCTCTTCAGAGAAATTAAAAACAGCTACAACGCAATATTGTAGCTGCTACTATAATTTTAAATAATCAATTACCCCTAAATGATTATTCAAATTAAAGATATATCTATTTTAGTGTCATGTATAAGACTGACGGTATAAATGATAAAGCAAACATACAGGAATACCACATAGATGTACGGCGTAATGAAAAACGAACTTGTTTCTTTTCTGCATAAAAAATGTCTAACATCACTGAAGCAACAACAAGTGGGATCGTAACACATGCGAAAGCAACTAATAAAATGTTTAAACCAAACATAAAAGCACCCCTCTGTTCGTGAACATTTATTTTTCCTCTTTGTGACAACTTTATGTCAATTTCAGTGTACACAATTTCGTCACAAACTGTCAACTACATTCAACTAAGAAAAACGTGCTTTTTGCAGAATATTTTTATCGTAATAGAGATTTTATGTAAAACCTTTCACAAAAAAAGCAACTGCAAAATTGCGGTTGCTTTTTTAATCATTAATTCATTGATTCTTTATCAAATTTTACACTTGACAATTCACAGGAGACGTTTTTAATCTCTATATTTATCTGTAAGCCCTCTTAAGAAATTTCTCACAAAGCGATCGCCACATTCTTTATAGTTACGATGACTTGGATTTCTTAAAATGGCACCTAATTCACCTTTTGAAACGCTAACGCCCCCATCATATAAAATATCGAGCATCTCCTCACTCGTTAAGGCTAACGCAATCTTCACTTTCTTTAATAGCATATTATTAGGGCTTTCTTTTCCTGAAACAGGTAGTGGGCCTTCTGGTTGACCAGACTTAGACTTTTGCGGACCTCGTTTAAATGTAATAAATCCATTTAAAAAAGCCTCTACCATTTTATTATTACATTTAATGTATTCTTCTGGTGCTTCTTCCTCATCATAAACTTTAATAAGCATGTTCAATACTTCTTCCTTCGTATAGTCCATGCCACCTAGCTGAAAAATTTTAACCATATCTGTATTTTTGATATCTAATGCATATCTTAAACGGATTAAAATATCATTGTTCGTCATTTTTAAAAAACCTCCATTTTAACTGTAAAAGCGCTTCTAATAATCCTATCCAAATTGAAGCATTACTTTATTATAGCAGAGACATTCACAATTTTAGTTAGCTTTCCAAAAGTTACTTTACTATAGTATTTAGAATGTGCATTTTATTTTTTAACATGTATGATTAGCTAACTCTCGACCATTCTAATCACAAGGAGGTGAGATAAATGGCTAATCGTAGTTCAAATAAGCTTCTAGTTCCCGGTGTACATGAAGCCGTTAATCAATTGAAATATGAAATCGCACAAGAATTTAATGTACAATTAGGGCCAGAAGCCTCTTCTCGTGCAAACGGTTCAGTCGGAGGAGAAATAACAAAACGCCTCGTAGAAATGGCTGAAAAACGTTCAAAAGGTTTATTATAATAATAATTCAAAAAGAACGAATCCCTTTTTTAAAATTGGAATTCGTTCTTTCAATTTTAATTATTAAATTTCAACCGGTTGTAAAGCCTCTCTTGCCCCTTTTTTAAGAGTTAGCATCACGATAAAGGAAATGCAATATAAGGCTGCTAAATAGATCATTACGACCGTCATATCATAACTTTGAAGAATATAGCCGACAAAGATCGGTGAAAATCCTCCAATTGCTCTACCGAAGTTAAAAATCGTGTTTGTTGCTGTACTTCGAATTTGCACCGGATAGAAGCTACTAATTAAAGCTCCATACCCTGCGAACATGCCGTTTGAGAAAAAGCCAACAATTGCACCACCGATTAAAATTGCGACACTTCCTGTGGCATAGGAGTATAAAAACACAGCACATGCTGAAGCAAGTAAAAAGAAACCAAAAGCACGCTTTGCTCCAAATCGGTCCATAAATCGTCCGAATGTTAGCATCCCGATAATCATGCCAACTGCTGTACTAATTGTCCAAAGTGCCGAGCTTGAAACGGATAGACCTTGAGATTTTTGCAACATAGATGGCAACCAAATCATTAAGCCATTGTAACCAGCAATTTGAACAGTTGCCATAACGATTAATGAGATTGTCGTCATCGAAGTTCGAGGCGTTTCAAATAGCTGCACCAACTTACCTTTTTCATGTTGCTTATCGATTTTTTTATTTCTCTGAGCAGCTACCCACTCTGGTGATTCCTCAAGATTTTTTCGCACAATGAATGCGAAGATGACAGGTAACACACCAACAAAGAATAAAGCTCTCCATCCTAAAGTCGGAAGTATAACGGCACTTAGTAACGCTGCTAAAATAACTCCGTATTGAGCGCCTACACTAACATATGAAGAAGCTCTTCCTTGCTTATTCTTCGGCCAAGCCTCGGCAACAAGCGCTATACCAATGCCGTATTCACCCCCTGCACCAAGACCAGCAATAAATCTATACATATAAATTTGTTCAATATTTGTTGCTAATCCAGTTAAAGCTGTACCAAGCGCAAACAACAAGACGGTATAAGTAAACACTTTTACTCGCCCATACTTATCAGCTAAAACTCCAAAAATAATGCCGCCTAACAGCATGCCAATATTCGTTACGGAAGAAATCAGTCCACCCGTTGCAAAATCAATGTTAAATTCCGAAATAATCATTGTCATCGCAAAGGAAATAAACATAATGTCCATCCCTTCCAACGTTAAACCAGCTACTGACGCTACCACTGTTTTCTTACGATAATCCATTCTTACAATCCTCCAGTTTCTTGTTGATCAATTATGCCTCGGCATAATTGCGTCCGGAATCGGCTTTGTGCTTGCACAAAGAACTCCCTTCCGATTTAGTGACATCTGCCGGAGGCTTTAACTTCTTTCAGTGGATGTTTAGGCACCCGCTGAAAAGTGATTTAATACCGCATTCATCTCACCACCTATAGAGGTGGGAGACTTCTGCTGAAAGAAGTTAAATCTCTTTTAGCCTATTTGAGGGAATGGATTACACAATTCTTTTCCATTCTCTTTTGAAGCCTCACGGGACTTCCTTTAAAAGAGGTATAATTGGCAAAATAAAAAGCCCTTCTGTCACAGAGGACAAAAAGGGCATGCGAAAACAAAGATATTGTTAGCTTAAAAAATATCATGTAGCCCTTTTCAGCCTCTCTGGACCGTATTAAAGGAAATTTATTTCGTTCATTTATATCGTTCTACATTCTATAAGATTATTATCGAAAAAGCAATGTTTTATAGTAGAAAAAATCACCTTATCCCTTAGAAAGTAGCGATAAAATGATTTTTTTATGCTTCATTTTCCCTGTGATAGATGAGAAAACATCTTCCTCCTTGTATATAGATAAAATCCTATTTGAATGATAAGGTAAATTCCTGAAATGCTAAAGAACTGCCATAGTATTTCTGGATTCCTTATGACACCGCCAACATCATTTGCCATAGAAATAACATATAGAAAGGCTAAGCCCATGCCTGCTAGTGTTGAGATAAAGAATATGATCTTCATCTCCCTTGATATCATTCGCTTTACTTCTGTTGCAGTAATCCCTATATTATAAAGTTTTTGATACTTTACTTGTTCTTTATCGATCTCTGAAAAAAGATTTAAATACACTAAAATAAAGGACCCAAAAAAGAAGATAATACTCAAAAAAGTCATGACAAAGAATAACATACCATTAGAATGGATATTACGATAATGGCCTCCTATTTTAGAGGCAATTTTGAATGGGTTCTCTTGTGATACATTCTTTCCTCTAACATCTACAATTGATGGGGTCTTTTCATTATTATATCTTTCCTCTAAGCCTTTAACAGCCTTTGTTGTCTCTTTCCAGCTGACAACGTTAATTAAATGGAGATTCGATGCGAAACCATGTACATTCGCTTTAAGAAACTCGAATTCGGAATTACTGACAATGATAAAATCGGAAACACCCAAAAGAGAATTAATATTACTTTCAATAATAGATTTTTTTAGTGAATAAGTGATATTGCCTTTTCTACTTGGGATTGTCCACTCTAGAATATCTTCATTCGCATCCCCTGCATACTCTGGTTCTACATTCAAATAGTGAAGATATTCTCGTCCTTGTAATATTACCTCTCTAGAAGTTAATGCATTAAAATGATCCACTGTCATTATGTTATAAAGGTTATACCAACCATCGTACGTTTTATCATAGTAAGAATATAATGGAATCACTATATGCTTTTGAACAGGATTTTCTTTATTATTTAATACTGCATCGAATTCTCCTATAGACAAATTATCTTTCGTTTCCGGTTGGAGAAATGCTATATCAAAAGGATTTTGATTCAACACTTCCTTTTCATTTAACGTATACGTGGTTAATATGATAGTACTGTACAGAATGGTTATCATAATCATCATTGTCACCATCATTAAAATAGAGGTGAACTGCTTAAATTTATAGTCTATACTCGTCAATAACAATAATTGTCGATAAAAAAATTCATTATTTTGTTTCGCTAGCTCTATAAAAAAACTCATAAACTGAGAAAGACAAAGATATAAACCTACAGTTGTTATGGTAAACCAAATATATAGAAATTCACCAGCATGTGGACCAATATACGTAATAAAAAGCCCCAGAACTGATCCAATAATCAATATAAGTCCAAACACTCCAAGCTTCGGACTTTTTAATTTAATTGATTCTGCAACCTTATTGCTTTTTAAGCTTTGTATAAGATTTCGATTCAAAATAAGATAAAGTGATTTACCAATCGCAAAAAAGTAGATGATGATGAAAGTGATAATAGGAAAGTAAAGCATCTTGCTATTTAACTGAAAAGCAATTTCCTCTAAGCCTACACTATTCATAAGAAGTAAAAAGAATAGCCGCGAAAATACGCCCCCTGACAGAAGCCCGATAACTATAGAAAGAAAAGCAATAATGGCATTCTCTAATAGTAATAGTTTGCTAATATCGCGATTGGTCATCCCTAACGTTATGAATAGCCCAAACTCGCTTTTTCTTCTTTTGATAAAAGTACCATGTGCATATGTAATGAAAAATATCATAAAAACGATCAAAGCAATTGCAGGTACATTCAACACATAATCCAGAGATTCTAGCTTTTTAACTTGTTCGATTTGCTTATTGAAATAGAGGGTGGAAAACATAAAGAAAAACATAACGACAAAGCTATTACAGACCAAGTATAAAAGATATTTTTTATAATGTACCTTTGCCATTTTCCATACAACTTGCTTAAATGTCATGGGCTCTTCCCCCTAAGACAGCTAGATTATCAATGATTTGATTGAGAAATTCTTTCTTATTGCCTTTTTTCACAATGTAAGAATGAATAAAGCCATCTTTTATAAAGACTACTTTTTGACAATAACTAGCTGCAAAGACATCATGGGTCACAAGAAGAATGGTTGCCTCAAGCTCTTGAACGATCTTTTCAAAGCATTCCATAATTATTTCTGATGTTTTCGAATCCAAATTTCCTGTTGGTTCATCGGCAAATATAATACTAGGCTCGTTAACTAGTGCTCTACTAACAGCCGTACGCTGCCCCTGTCCACCCGATATGTAATAGGGATATTTATTCAAGATCGTATCAATACCAAAAAGCTTAGATAGGTTTTGTACCTTCTCCTCCATTTCAGCCGCGCCTTTCTTTTCCAGAATCATTGGCAACATAATGTTTTCTTTTACCGTTAAGCTATCTAAAAGGTTAAACTCTTGGAAGACGAATCCTAATTGTTGTCGGCGAAATAAAGCTAATTCATCAGCGCTCATTTCACTTATAGCTTTGCCTTCGATTGTAACTTCACCAGAGGTTGGCTTATCTATCCCACTTAATATGTTAAGTAATGTTGTTTTTCCGCTCCCGGAAGGTCCCATAATGGCAACAAACTCACCTTTCTTCATTGATAAGCTTATTCCTCCCAGTGCTGTCGCGGAACCTTCTTCTAGTGATTCTCCGTATATTTTAACTATATTTCTCGCATCTAAAATAACCATTGTTCTTCCCCCCATGGAAATCGTTATTAAATACCATTCTACGTCTCAAGTGGAATTGCAAAAATTTGATTCACTAAAAAAACCTTACAGCTCTGTAAGGTTTGGTTATACTTGAGACAAATGGTTTTTTGCTGCTTGCCATCGAATCGTTACAGTTGTACCTCTCGACACTTCAGATTGTATGGCAATCGTTTGTCCAAGCTTGTCTGCTATTTTTTTACTAATATAAAGTCCTATACCTGTGGAATTGGGCATTTTCCTTCCATTTTCTCCTGTGAAAAATGGTTGAAATACTCTATCCTCATCATAAGAAGGCATACCAATCCCTTCATCAATAATGGATAATGTGATGTACTCCCCGAGACGTTCAATCTTGAAAATAAGCTGTTTCTTCCCGCTTTTTAAGCTAGAATATTTAATAGCATTGGAAACAATCTGGTCCAATAAAATTTCGTTCCATTTTACATCAGTAACTACAAAGGCTTCTTCTTCATCAAATTCAATTACTGGAAATATAGAATGGGAAATACATTCCCTTTTTCGCCCATTAATGACTTTTCGCAAAGTAGTAAGTAAATCAACTGCATTTATGTCCAAATCCGTTTCAAAGCTTTCCATTCTCACCATCGTTAACGCTTGCTCTATTGAAGTATGTATTCGTTTGTTTTCTCGCTGAATTTTTTCAAAAAGGACAGTAGCATCCTCTGTTTTTTCTTTACTAATGATCAGTTCTATTATAGAAACAGGCGTTTTTAAAAAGTGCATCCAATGGGATAAAAAATATAGACTTTCATTTTTCTGTTCCTTCATTGTATTGTATTTGCGAGTGTGTTCACTTATATTTTTCTGTAGCAATTGATAAAACGCCTTCTGTTCCTCTGAATGTGGTTGTAATTCAACAAATTGCCCCATCAACATAAGCTCAATGGCTTTGTTCGTTTGATAGTAGTTAAGCCAATCTATTACTAAATACACAGTTAATAAAAATAATCCTATCGATAATGGATAAAAAATTTCATCATTTGCCGGCTCATTTAGATGAAAAAAGGTCATAACGCAAACCATATTTATTAAATAAAATATGATTAGTCGGAACCTATCTTTTAAAAATTTTATTAAAATATGCTTTAACATTGCGAACCCCTCGTAGAATTAGAATGGTGAAACATATACCCTACTCCTCTTTTGCTCTTGATTACTTCAGCATATCCTAATTCAGATAGTATATGCTTTATTCTCGTCATATTAACAGTTAATGTATTGTCCTCTACGAATGTAATTGAGTCCCACACTTCCTCAATTAGCTCTTCTCTTGAAACAAATGAATTCCTATTATCTATTAATTTTTTCATTAATTTATATTCATTTTTACTAAGGTTAATCTTTTTCTCACGGAAAGTTAAAACAAGTGTATCGGCATTAATACATAGCTGACCAACACACGTAAGTTTTTGTTCTTTTGCTGCATATTCTCCATAAACTCTTCTAGTCGTCGCTTTCACCTTTGATTGCAACATGTCAAACGTAAATGGTTTCGTAATATAGTCATCAGCCCCAAGTTCAATAGCCATAATCTGATCTAGTTCTTGATTACGAGCAGAAATAATTAAGATTGGTACATTCGACTGCTTACGAAAAGCTCTACATAAATAATAGCCATCATAATAAGGTAAATTAATATCTAATAAAACTAAATCAGGATTAATTTTCGTAAACTCATCCTCTATATTCAAAAAGTCTTCAGGCTGTACAACAGTATACCCATAGCGCTCCAAGTTTTCTTGAATAAGCGCACTTAATTCATTATCGTCTTCAATAAGCATAAGTTTGTACATAGTTAATTCTCCTTTTGGGAAGTGGGTAACAGCTATTTTAGAAAGAGTTATTTAAAGAATCATGCTTAGGAGCACTAAACACCATGTTACATATAATACCATTTTATAATATATAATGTATAAATGTATCGATACGGGGAACTCGCATAGCTAACCTTCTAAACTGCAAAATCCCAACTACTGAAAGGGGGGGTTATTTTGAGCCATTCATCAACAGAAAATTTCATACGTAACTTTGAAAATGGAGACATGCCTTTACTTGGCGAGTTGTACCGATCCGTAACAGCAAAAGAAAATGCAACATTTTGGTGGGTCGGGGATGAAGATAATTGGAGTAACGTTTATTGTGCATTTGAAGATGGGGAAATGGTCGCTAAGGGGCAAGTGAGCATCATTAACGTTGTACCTCCTGGTCGTTCAAAAGAGAATAATCACTCCATATACGTTAATCTTAAAACCATTTCTGAAAGAGAACATGACATTGCTCTGCTCGACAAAGTCTATCAATATCTTTTCACAAGAGCAAAGCAATTAAAGGAAACTTTGCCTAAAGAATATGGAACAATACTTTGTGTTGGTAACGATTCGGAAGAAACAGCAAACAATCAGTTTTTTATCCAAAAAGGATACCTCCCTCTGAATAGTTTGTATAGTATGAATCGAGATTTGAATGAACCGATTCCTGAGTTCAAACTTCAGGAGGAGTTTCAATTCTCACACTGGAACATGGAGACATCTAGCGAGGAAAGAGATTACCTTGATATAGAAGCTGAAATTTGGCCTGACGCTCCACTTGGTCTTAATAGGTTACCTGAATACAAGAATAACAAGCTATGGACATCCATGGTCATACGTCAAACAGACACTATTGTTGGCGGACTGATGGCATGGCAAGAAGAAGACTACGGTGTAATAGAGGACGTTTTTGTCCGTGTACCATGGAGGAAGCGCGGCATTGCCCAGTATTTGCTTACACAAGCTTTGAAATATCTTAAGTCACATCAGCTACAAAAAGCTACTCTCATGGTACTAACTACAAATAAATCCGCCTTATCTCTATACGAATCAGTTGGCTTTTATACGGATACAGAAGAGATAAGATACTTTACAAAACTGAATTAGGCAACAAAAAAGAGGGGTTCATTGCCCCTCTTGTCTATTTACCGTCCTTCGTCAATCAACATTGTTTGATTCGAAGTTATCAAGCAATGCACGTACTTCATCTGTTGATTTCGTGTTCATCAATTGATTTCTTAATTCACCAGCTCCACGGAATCCTTTAACATAAATTTTGAAAAAACGATGAAGCCCTGTGATGGAACGTGGTAGTTCTTCCGCATATTGATCTTGAAGATCCAGCTGCAGTCTTAAAAGATCAAGGTACTCTTTACTGCTATGCTCTCTTGGCTCCTTTTCAAAAGCAAAAGGATTTTTAAAAATACCTCGCCCGATCATAACGCCATCAATGCCATATTGTTCAGCAAGCAGTAGCCCAGTTTGACGGTCAGGAATATCACCATTGATTGTTAGCAACGTATTTGGAGCAATACGGTCACGTAATTTTTTGATTTCCGGAATTAACTCCCAATGCGCATCTACTTGGCTCATTTCCTTTCTTGTACGTAAATGAATAGAAAGGTTCGCAATATCCTGTTTTAAAATATGCGTTAGCCATTCTTCCCACTCATTTACATCGTTAAAGCCAAGTCGTGTTTTCACGCTGACAGGGAGTCCGCCCGCTTTTGCTGCTTGAATAAGCTCTGCCGCAACGTCTGGACGCAAAATAAGGCCACTACCCTTCCCTCTCGATGCCACATTCGGTACAGGGCATCCCATATTAATATCAATGCCTTTAAATCCTAGCTCTGCCATGCCAATACTCATTTGCCGGAAATATTCGGGATTATCTCCCCAAATATGTGCCACCATTGGTTGTTCATCTTCTGTAAAAATCAAACGGCCACGCACACTTTTCATGCCCTCTGGATGACAATAGCTATCCGAGTTTGTAAACTCTGTAAAAAATACATCCGGTCGACCTGCTTCACTTACTACGTGACGAAAAACAACATCTGTCACATCTTCCATTGGTGCAAGTACAAAAAATGGTCGTGGTAAATCACGCCAAAAATTATCTATCATTTCAAACTCAATTCCTCTCAATATGGATACAACTTCAAACTCTTGGTCAAAAAAATACGAAGCTAAATGTTCCACTTCGTTTACACTTATATCATGCTTAATAATTGATTATCAAATACAAGTACATTTTGTCATTTATAATTTGTGTAAATCGGCAATGTTTATTTTAACGGAAATCGGTCCTGAATGGTATGTTTATAAACAAAAAGTAGATGGCATAGATTTTTGAACTGAACCCCGAATAGTGGACACTTTATTCCAAAAACATAAAAAAGCAATTCAAGATAACGGTTAATTTATCATAAAGCAATCGAATTATAAACCCTTTGATATCAAACCCACGTTCTTGAACTGCCTATTATAATGTTCTGATACCAATTATGAGGTGTATAATTTTCATCACATATATCAAAAGTAACCTCTTCTATTCAAGCATAAGATTCAACCAAAACCTTTCTATGCTTACACAAAAAGGATGGAATATTCACTCCATCCTTTCAGAGTTCTATCATTTACTAATCAATCACCCGAGCAACATCCCTACCACAAGTCTTGCATTTCCCCTTCAATACAGGGGCATATTCTCCCTCTTGTATCGTGTACTTCACAATTGTCGTTACACCACAATTGCCACAAAATACGTTTTTCACGAGCATTTCTCTGATATCTTTCGGGATAGAGAGCCATTTTTTTGCTGCGTCCATTATGATCGCTCCTTTAGAGTTAGTTCCGTAACAACCTCCACATGCGTCGAATGCGGGAACATATCTACAGGTTGAATTTCCTGCGTTTGATAGCCACCATCCACCAAAACTCGAAGGTCACGTGCTAGTGTAGCTGGGTTACAGGACACATAAACAACGCGCTTTGGACGTTGCTCTAAAATTGTCTTTAGAAGTGCCTCATCGCAGCCTTTGCGTGGTGGGTCTACTACTAAAACATCCGCTTCTTTGCCTTCCTTATACCAGCGTGGAATTACTTCCTCTGCTGGACCTGCCTCAAAATACGTATTAGTGAAACCATTTAATTCTGCATTGCGCTTCGCATCTTCAATAGCTTGCGGTACAATTTCAACACCCATAACAGCCTTTGCTTTTTGTGCAAGGAATAATGAAATTGTGCCGATACCACAGTAAGCATCAATTACTCGTTCATCACCCTGCAAGTTAGCGTAATCTAATGCTTGCTTGTATAGGACTTCCGTTTGCTCAGGGTTTACTTGGTAAAATGAACGAGCTGATATTTCAAAGCGAACATCGCCAATTGTATCAATAATAACGTCCTTGCCCCATAGGTTTACGGTTTCATCACCGAAAATAACGTTCGTTTTGTCGCTGTTAACGTTTTGCATAATTGATGTTACATTCGGGACAAGCTTCTGAATTGTCGCAACAGCAGCTTCTTTTTGCGGGAATTTTTTCTTTTTAGTTACAAGAACAACCATAACTTCACCAGTTGCTCGTGCTTTACGAATGACTACATGGCGTAGCATTCCTTCATGTGTTTGCTCGTTGTATGGTCGAATACCGATTGCCGCTAATTCCTTTTTCAAACCTGCAAGAATTGCGTCCGCTTCCCCTGTCTGAATTAAGCAACGCTCCATATCCACAATGCTATGTGACTTCGTTTTATAGAAGCCAGCAATAGCTTGTCCTGCTTCATTTGAGGAGAAAGGTATTTGTGCTTTATTACGGTAATGCCAAGGCTCTTCCATGCCTTTCACAGGTAAAACAGACGCATCAATTTTACCAATGCGCTGCATGACATTACGCACCATATTTTCTTTCCATTTTAACTGCCCTTCATAAGACAGGTGCTGTAATTGGCAGCCGCCACATTGCTTGAAATATTCACAAGGCGCATCTACTCGGTCTGGTGATGGTTTTAGAATTTCTGCCACCTTCGCAAAGCCGTAATTTTTTAACGTTTTTAAAACATGTACTTCCGCCGTTTCATTAGGAAGTGCACCTTGGATAAATAATGGATAGCCATCGACCTTTGCGACGCCATTGCCATCATGTGTTAAATCTTCTATATAAACTGTTAGTCGGTCATTCTTTTTCACGGGTGCTGACATTCGTACATCCTCCATTTCAATCTCTTTATTGTAGCATGTTGTGGCGGATGAAAAAAGAACAAGGCTTAATATTAACCGCTCGGGTGTGTTAAGGAAGTGATCGGGTTAGCCCAAAAAGTGATCCGCTCTGCTCCCAAACTGCTCGGCTGGACCCAAATGTGATCCGCTCTCACCCCAAGCTGATCAAAAAAAGTAATCTGCTCTGCTTACCCGAGTACCCTAACAAATACATCTTCCCCTTTATACGAGTAGAAAAAAGAGCCGCTATTCGCGACTCTTTCCCTCTTTCCTCACTGTGTGGTAATCTCTAGGTGCCCACCAGAAAGCAGCAACTACTCCGAGGATGACAACTATAAATGGCGCATAAAAAATTAAAAAACTAGCCATAATTTTATCCCTCCTATACGTGATTGTCTTCTTTTCCAGTCACATAATTTTTGTTGAAGAGGAATAATTTCAACAACAAGAACAGTGATGGAATAAGCAGACACAGTCCTAAAATAAACGCAATGACGAGTGCGATCGCCATTTGTGTACTTGTAAAGCTATCGTAAATTGTTAAATACGGATACAGTAAATATGGATATTGTGCAATACCATATGCGAAGAATGCCACTGCAAATTGAGCAATCAATAATCCAACCGCAAGACCGTAATTTTTTCGCATCCAAATTAACACTACAGTAATAATAAATAATACGGCTGAAATGGCGAACATCCACCATAAATTAACCATATGATCGTAACTTTCAGGATTGATGAATTTCATTTCGTACATAATGCCGAGTGCACTCACCATCAAGGGTATCGCCCAAGCAAGTGCGTATCTTCTCATTAAATTCGTGGCTTCTTTATCTTTTGCTTTGTGAGCGTACCAAGTTAAAAACACGGCTGAAATATAAAGTACAGCTGCAATGCTCAACACGACAATACTCCAAGCAAATGGGCTCGTATACAATGTCCAGTAATTTAAGACTGGTTGCCCGTCAACAATATCAACATAGCCACCAGCAGCAATCGCGAATACAACAGAGAGTGAGGCTGGAATGAGCAAGCCTGCTATCCCATACGTCAGCGTGTAACCGATATGTCCACGTGCACCATATGATTCAAATGCATAGTAAGAGCCTCGTATTGCAAGAAGCACTAGCGAAATACTAACAGGGACAAGTAATATCGTTCCATAATAGAAAGCTGTTTGTGGGAAAAATCCAACAATCCCAACAAAGAAGAATACTAAAAAGACATTGGTTACTTCCCAAACAGGTGATAAATAACGCTTAATAATATTCGTTAAAATATGATTTTTTCCGATGAGTAGGCTATAGGCATTAATAAAGCCTGCACCAAAATCGATTGAAGCTACAATGACATAGCCAAATAGGAAAATCCATAAAACTGAAATACCTAAAATCTCTAATGTCATAAGATGTCACCGCCTTTTTCAGCATGGCGATCTTCTATTTCTCGCTCAATTGGATTCTTTTTGAACATACGAATTAAAACCACCATACTTCCTACTGCTAATACGGCATACACACCTGTAAACAACAGCATCATTAAATCTACATGGTCACTCGTTGTGGCCCCTTCTGGTGTTCTCATTAATCCATATAAGATCCAAGGCTGTCGTCCAACTTCAGCAAGCCACCATCCTGCTTCAATCGCAATAATAGAAAGTGGTCCACCTGCAACAACAATCCATCTAAACCAACGTGAATGAATAAACTGCCAATCACGTGCTTTCCCGCATACATAAACCAATGAAACCAATGCCATGAACATACCGATAAACACCATGAGATTAAAGAGGTAATGGATATATAGTGGTGGTCGATCTTCTTCAGCAAATTGATCTAAGCCAATTACCTCTGCATTTGGATTATTATGTGCTAAAACGCTCAAAGCATAAGGTACTTTAATAGCATATTTTACTTCTTCCCCATCTAATACACCAAATAGTATAAGAGAAGCTTTGTCTCCCGTTTCAAAATGCCACTCAGCTGCAGCTAGTTTTTCTGGCTGATATTCCGCTAAATACTTTCCTGAAAAGTCTCCAATAATTGCTGAAGCAATGGAGAAAATCAGACCAATCTTCATAAGTAGTAATAAAGATTTTTTATGATATATATGCTTAGAACCTCTAAGCAGACGGTATCCTGCAATTGCTGCTAACACAAATGCGGATGTCATATAGGCTGTAACGAGAACATGTGCTACCTTTGTCGGCATTGCTGGATTAAACATTGCTAAAAATGGTTGAATATTCACAAGTTGGCCGTCCACAATATCAAATCCTTGTGGCGCATTCATAAACGCATTGACAATTGTTATAAACACAGCTGACATCGATGCACCGACTGCAACCGGAATTAACAGTAGCATATGCTTCTTCTGACTATCGAAGCGATCCCAAGTATATAGGTAGATGCCTAGAAAGATGGCTTCAAAGAAAAATGCAAACGTTTCCATGAAAAGTGGTAATGCAATTGTCTGACCGGCAAGCTGCATAAAATTCGGCCATAGTAAAGATAACTGTAAGCCAATAGCTGTCCCTGTGACAACGCCGACTGCAACCGTAATAACAAAACCTCGTGCCCAACGTCTCGCCATTAAAATATAGTGCTCATCATTCTTTTTATACCCAGTCCATTGTGCGATCATGATCATTAACGGTACTCCAACACCAATCGTTGCATAAATAATGTGGAACGATAAAGTTAGTTCCGTTAATGCTCTACTCCAAAAGACTGCTGATTCATTCACCATTTCATTGCCCCCCTAACCTCCAAATATTCTTCCAAGTATGGAAAGTAGCATGATAATTGCAACACCAAAGCTTAGCCAAATGAGCTTTCTTTCCTGTGACTTATACAAAGGCAACACTTCCTTTCCCTTATCTCTACCCCATTTTCCACCATTGCAACGAAAAAAACCTTTATAATGGACCGGAATTTCGGCCTATTATAAAGGTTTCAAATTTTGTTCAAGTAATATACGCACATTTGCCAAACATTTTTCTTAATTCATTCACAATACCAATTATAGGAGGAAATTACCCCTACATATAGGTTTTTTTACCGATTTCACCCATAAAACAAGGCTTCCTCCTAAATTGAGAGCGTCCTGTTCTAATATTTCATTAAATACGGTCTTCTTCACGAATATCTTCTAGTGGAACAAAAATCTCAATATGGCGCTTTAAGTTTTCAAATGTAGCAGGCGCATCCCCACCATACTCACCATCTAAGTTTAAATGTATTTCATCTTCAGTAGATACTTTTACGACACTTGCCTTTTTATAAATGACACGATCATCATTCAAATGCTCGCCTCTTAATGCCATTGCGGCAAGCTGAATAAATTCAGGCAGGCTTACTTTTTTCAATACTAATAAAGTAAAGTAGCCATCATTAATACTCGCGTCAGGTGCAAGCTTTTCAAAGCCACCCACTGAATTTGTTAAGCCGCATAAAAACATCATGGCATCCCCATCAAACACTTCGCCATCATATTCGATACGCATGTGGGAAGCTTTAATTGATGGAATCATTTCTACTGCTTTTAAGTAATAAGCAAGCTGTCCTAGCATTGTTTTCATTTTACTTGGCACTTCATACGTTAACTCTGTAATACGCCCACCAGCGGCAATATTGATGAAATAGCGTTCCCCATTTAATAAACCAACATCGACCGGCAACGATTCACCTTTAATAATAATGTCAACTGCAGCTTCAATATTTCGAGGAATCTGCACAGCACGAGCAAAGTCATTTGTTGTGCCCATCGGAATTAGACCCACTTTCGGTCGGTTCTCAAATGGACTGACACCTGAAACAACTTCATTTAATGTGCCATCTCCACCAACTGCAATGATTATATCAAAGCCACGTTCAACTGCATTTTTTGCTGCAATGGTTGCATCGCCTTCACAAGTTGTTGCGTGACAAGATGTCTCATAGCCTGCTACCTCTAATTTTGCCAATACTTCTGGTAGATGCTTTTTAAACACTTCACGCCCAGATGTAGGATTATAAATGATTCTTGCTCGTTTCATAACATACCTTCTTTGCTTCATAAGATTCTATTTCTTTCAATGAATTATTCGTTTAAATGTTGCATTAAGCTTCCAATAGTCAACAAAAGCAAGGCATGTCCTCATTCTCTGACATGCAGCCTTACGATTTACAATTATTGTAATGCAGCTGTTACTTGCTTTTTAAAATCTTCATAGACAAATGTCCAATATGATTTATTCGTAATGTTCTCTTCACGAATTTCAGCATATAGCGCTTTTTGTGCATCTTCAAATGTAGGATCTTCTTTATCTGGTAAAGTAGCTCGTTTACTCACTACTAATTCCTGTAATTCTGGTGCACGTGGACCCCATTTTCCAACAACCTGACCAGCATCATCTAATAAAATATAAATTGGAATTGCACGGCCACCGTTTGTTAAATAGCGATCAATTAAATCTGTATCAGCATCACGTAGTACTGCGCGCATTTCTAACCCTGCTGCCTCTGCAACTCGACGAATAACTGGATTGTTTAACATTGCGTCCCCGCACCAATCCTCAGTAATTGTTAAAATTTTTGGTTGCTTGTCCTTCAGAAGTTCGATAAAGCCATCGTTTAGTGGCGCATCGAAGCCATCATAAATACGGAAGCTTTCCTCTTTTAACGTCGTCATATTATCCATATATTGTTGAATTGAAATCGCATCATTGAAATATTGTTGTTCAGTTTTCATTGATTGACCTCCTAAATTTTTATTATGTTCTATTCTATATTTTGCTATGAATACTCTTTGAAGACAACTATTAAGTGCTAATTTGGTATTTTTTAGTCATATTACGATAAAATTAGATCATCACCATAACGTACGGTTGATTTCCGTTCCAGCTGGGCGCTTTGTTGCTGTCGCTTCGCTTTCGCACAGATAAAACATTTGTTGCTGTCGCTTCGCTTTCGCACAGATAAAACATTTGTTGCTGTCGCTTCGCTTTCGCACAGATAAAACATTTGTTGCTGTCGCTTCGCTTTCGCACAGATAAAACATTTGTTGCTGACGCTTCGCTTTCGCGCAGAGCAGAGCTTCCTGGGGCCATCCGATGAGCCGCTTGGGGCAACAGGATGTTGGTCACGTAGGCGTTATCACAGGACGTGATGACTTTAGCCTTCGTTCCCCTATATGCTCGCTCCAGGGTCTCGGGCCAACACGATGTTGGTCACGTAGGCGTTATCACAGGATGTGATGGTTTTAGCCTTCGTTCCTCTATCGCTAATCCCCAAGGAGTCGCCCAGCCTCCACTCCAATCAACTTATTTACATAGTAGAAGTTTTAACAAAAGTCATCCACAACTTTTGGTGATGAACCATAAAATTAAGTTCAATGAGCCGTTTTTTAATATAACTCCACTTCGGAAAGGTCAATATGTAACCTTTCTAAACTACTACCTGTTGATACTTTATGGTAATGGGGGCATTTTATCTTGTTATAGATACCCCAAAGAGTCTTTTGTATGTATATTTTTTAAAATAAAAAGCCAAGAAAACGAATTTGCTCTCTTGGCCTTCTATTGTAATTGCAATTAACGTTTTGCAATTTCTTGTTGTAATAATTTATTGACCATTGGTGGGTTCGCTTGACCTTTAGTAGCTTTCATAATTTGACCAACTAAGAAGCCGATAGCGCGATCCTTACCGTTTTTGAAGTCTTCGATTGATTGTGCATTGTTGTCTAGAACTTCTGTAACGATAGCAAGTAATGCACCTTCATCAGAAATTTGAACTAAACCTTTTGCTTTAACGATTTCTCCTGCAGAACCGCCTTTTTCTACTAATTCAGCAAATACTTTTTTACCGATCTTAGAAGAAATTGTACCGTCAGTGATTAATTTCACCATTTCTGCAAGGTTTTCTGGTGTTAATGCAGTATCTTTAAGGTCTTTTTGTTCTGCATTTAGGTATGCAGAAACATCACCCATAAGCCAGTTTGCTGAAAGCTTTGCATCCGCATCTTTAGCTACCATTGCCTCGAAGAAGTCTGAGATTTCTTTTGAAATAACAAGAACTCCTGCATCATATGGTGTTAAGCCTAATTCTTCAACATAGCGTTTTTTACGAGCATCTGGTAGCTCTGGAATTTCTGATTTTACTCGTTCTAACCATTCATCATCGATTGATAGACGAACTAAGTCTGGCTCTGGGAAGTAACGATAATCATCTGTTCCTTCTTTCACACGCATAAGAATTGTTTTACCTGTTTTTTCATCGAAACGACGAGTTTCTTGATCAATTACCCCACCTGAAAGAAGGACATCAGCTTGGCGTAATTCTTCGTGCTCTAAACCACGGCGAACATAGTTGAAAGAGTTCAGGTTTTTAAGCTCTGTTTTCGTACCGAATTCTTCTTGACCGTATGGGCGGATTGAGATGTTGGCATCACAACGTAAAGATCCCTCTTCCATTTTACAGTCTGAAACATCTGCATATTGGATGATTGATTTTACTTTTTCAAGATACGCATACGCTTCGTTTGGTGTACGAATATCTGGCTCAGAAACGATTTCTACAAGTGGTGTACCTTGACGGTTAAAGTCAACTAAAGAGTGGTCGCCACTGTGAGACAGTTTACCAGCATCTTCTTCCATATGAAGACGTGTAATACCAATACGTTTTGTATAACCATCTACTTCGATATCAACCCAGCCGTTTTTACCGATTGGCTTATCAAATTGAGAAATTTGATAAGCTTTCGGATTATCTGGATAGAAGTAGTTTTTACGGTCAAATTTTGTTTCTTGTTCGATTTCCATATTTAGTGCAAGTGCTGCACGCATTGCGAAATCTACAACATTTTTATTAAGTACAGGTAGGACACCAGGATAGCCTAGGTCGATAACTGTAGTATTTGTATTTGGTTCAGCACCAAAATGAGCTGGTGCTGGTGAGAAGATTTTTGAGTTCGTTTTTAACTCAACGTGTACTTCTAAACCAATGACTGTTTCAAAGTTCATGTTATTTTCCCTCCCAAATTTGAGGAACTTGTTTATGGAACTCCGTTGCTTGTTCAAAAGCATGAGCTACACGGTAAATTGTTGCTTCATCGAAATATTTACCGATAATTTGTAGGCCTAGTGGTAGACCATTTTCAATACCACATGGGATTGAGATGGCTGGCACACCAGCTAAGTTCATAGGAATCGTTAAAATATCATTTGCATACATCGTCATTGGATCATCAACGTTTTCACCAATTTTGAATGCTGGTGTTGGAGAAGTTGGTCCAATAATTACGTCAAAGTCTTCAAATACTTTGTCGTAGTCTGCTTTGATAAGTGTACGTGCTTGTTGAGCTTTTTTGTAGTAAGCATCATACGTACCTGCACTTAGCGAGTAAGTACCAAGCATGATACGACGTTTTACTTCATCGCCAAAGCCTTGTGCACGTGTTTCTTTATAAAGGTCCATCAAATTATTAACATTTTCTGCACGGAAACCATAACGGATCCCATCAAAACGAGAAAGGTTAGAAGACGCTTCAGAAGAAGAAAGAATATAGTATGCTGCAAGTGCGTATTTCGAATGAGGAAGTGATACTTCTTCTACTGTAGCACCTAAGCCTTTTAATACTTCTAATGCTTCAAGCACTGATTGTCGTGCTGCTTCGCCAACACCTTCACCAAGGAATTCTTTTGGCACAGCGATACGTAAGCCTTTTACGTCACCTGTAAGGGCTGCTGCGTAGTTTGGTACTTCTACGTCTGCAGAAGTTGAATCGTTTGTATCTAATCCTGCGATTGCTTCAAGTAAAAGGGCGTTATCTTCAACATTACGTGTAATTGGTCCGATTTGATCTAAAGAAGATGCAAATGCAACTAGACCAAAGCGAGATACACGACCATATGTAGGTTTCATCCCTACAACACCGCAATATGCTGCTGGTTGACGGATTGAACCACCTGTATCAGAACCAAGTGAGAATGGTACTTCACCTGCTGCTACTGCTGCTGCAGACGCACCTGAAGATCCACCTGGTACGTGGTTTAAATTCCATGGATTTTTTGTTGTTTTATAGTACGAGTTTTCATTTGAAGAACCCATTGCAAACTCGTCCATGTTTAATTTACCGATAGTGACCATACCAGCTTCGCGTAGCTTTTTAACTACTGTTGCATCATAAATTGGCATAAAGCCTTCTAGAATTTTAGAAGCACAAGTTGTTTCTAAACCTTCTGTCACGATGTTGTCTTTAACACCGATAGGGAGACCAAAAAGTGGTCCACGCTCTTCAAATGGCACTTTATCCATTTCAGCTGCTTGTGCAGTTGCTTTTTCTTCGTTTGAAGCAAGGAAAGCTTGTACATCGCCGTCAAGCTTTGCCACACGTTCGTATGCTTCTTTTGTTAAATCAGCGATTGTTAGGTTACCCGCTTTAATGTCAGCTTGTAGCTCCTTTGCTGAACGTTCAAATAACGTCATGAGGAATCCTCCTATGTTTTAGTATTACATGATAGCTGGTACTTTTACTTGACCATCTTCTTGTTCTTTTACGTTTAACATCATTACTTCACGGTCTAAGCCTTTTGTTGCCACATCTTCACGCATTACGTTTACTAATGGTAAAACATGAGTTGTTGGTTCAACATTCGTTGTATCTAACTCGTTTAGTTGCTCTGCGAAGTCTGTAATTTTACCAAGCTGTTCAGCAAATTTCTCTGCTTCCTCTTCCGTAATTGCAAGACGTGCTAAATTTGCAACGTGTTTAACTTCTTCTTTTGTTAATTTTGCCATTTTTCACACCTCCGAATACTCACTCAATTCATTGTTTTTATCGATAACAATAGGGTTGAATAAAGTTAACCATGCAAGTAATCATAACATTTTTCATATTAAAAATCACAACTTTCACCAAAAATAAAGAAACTTTCACTACTATGACGAAGTGTTGTCTTTAGGGACTGCTTTTCGAGTCCTTCATATAGACTTCGCTTTTCAGGAGTAGGGCATGGGTTGTGTGCTGCGCTCTTGAGACAGGGAGGCTTTCCGTCGATTCGAAGACTTTATCCGTCGCTCTGACGAATCTTTCCGTCGCTTTCGCTTTTCTATCCGTCTCTTCGGCGGGACTATCCGTCGCTCTTGTTTCTTTCCGTCGATTCGAAGATTTTATCCGTCGCTCCGGGGTATCTTTCCGTCGCTTTCGCTTTTCTATCCGTCTCTTCGGTGGGACTATCCGTCGCCCTTGTTTCTTTCCGTCGATTCGAAGACTTTATCCGTCGCTCCGGGGTATCTATCCGTCGCTTTCACTCTAAAGAGTCTATCCAACACTCTGATTAATTCTTCCAACGAACTCATTTTTCTTCCCATAAAAAATATAGTCAGCGCGAGGCTGACTATATTTTAATAGATATGGACGTATGGTTCCTTTTCGCTGGCATTCTTTACGATCAATGCCTCTGGACCATTTATTGAGGTAATATTTACTTCAACATTGATGTTATCAAATTGATTGATCAAAACACCTGTTAAATATTGAGTAAAGCCTATTATTTCAGACTTGCCGTAGAATTGGATTGGCACTTCAATCGTTAGCTTTTGAATTTTTTTATCTTGATAGAAGCCTGTTCCTATTACACTAGTATAATTAGAAAAGTATTTATCTACATCTTGTTTAAAATTCTTAAAGTTATTGCTAACATCTCTGTATACATCCTGTGATTCACTCGTTGGGAATAATACATATTCTTCGTCGATACCTTTCCAATTAGCTACGTCGTTTTGTCCTGCTTTTGCTACGCCATAGCTAAAATACGTTCCTGGAATAATGTCATTGCGAGCTTTTTGTTTAAACAAGCCTACTACAATCGGTATATCTTTCAATTCATCACGAGTTCTTAGGCGGGATACAATTTCAGCGGCCATTTTCTTTCCTTGCTCAATGAGTTTTGCCTCCGGAATTGGTTGCTCATAGTACTCTCCATATTTTTCTTTTTGATAGTAATAAATAGAGTTTAAGGAAAGTCCTATCGAAATACCGCCTAATTTCACTTTATTATCACTAGTTTTTGTTAAATAATTTTGCTCAACAATATGTGATAAATAGATTGGGGCCTTAGTTGCACGTTCTTCTGCTGGCATTGAGTCCGTCGTTGGAGGATTTAAACCTTCCTTCGTTTGTGAACTACGTGCAAGCCAATCTGTCACTGTGCTTTCCGCTAAATATTGCCCCTCTTGGAAGAAGTAGTTTTCTGTGTCAAACTCATTTTGAGAAAGTCGCATTAAACCTGTTTCTACTTCCTTCATATCATATTTCGTAAAGATATTTGAAACTACTAATCCTCTGCTAGCACTTTGTTTATAAGGTGTTAGCGTTCTATAGTATGAATCATCAATCTGTATGCTTGGAATAATCGTTGTTTCCGCTTTTTCCTGTTGCGTCTCCTGTGTAAGCTCTGTTTCCTTCTTATTAGAAGGCACACAGCCGACTAGCATTGCAGCAGCGACAATTGCTGGAATGAGTCGAAATGACTTCATTATTTTTATACTCCTTTACTGTAAACCAAATTCTGCTCGACGAATTGTTCATACCCTACCTATGGGCAGAAAGAGACATATATATAATGCCTCTATTCTCCACCAAGTGGGTATGACTTCATCATACTTTACTATAATATTTGGCTCATCACCATAACGTGTGGTTGATTTCTGTTCCGACTGGGCGCTTTGTTGCTGACGCTACGCTTTCGCACAGAAAACATTTGTAGCTGCTGCTTTGCTTTCGCTACAGAAAACATTTGTTGTTGCTGACGCTTCGCTTTCGCACAGAAAACATCCGCTAGCGCTGCAGGGTCTCGGGCCAAACACGATGTTGGTCACGAAGGCGTTATCACAGGACGTGATGATTTTAGCCTTCGTTCCTCTATTGCTGATCCCCAAGGAGTCGCCCAGTCTCCACTCCAATCAACTTATATAAAGTATACATTTTAACAAATGTCATCCACAACTTTTGGTGACGAGTCTGATATTTCCCATTATTTTACGAGGTTAAGCTGTTCGATCAGGCTATCTTCATTCCAAACTTCAATACCTAATTGCTCGGCTTTTGCTAGTTTAGAACCCGCATCTGCTCCTGCAATGACAAGATCAGTTTTTTTGCTGACACTGCCTGAAACAATACCACCTAACTCTTCTATTTTCGCCTTTGCTTCGTTACGTGTCAATTGCTCAAGTTTACCAGTTAATACGATTGTTTTGCCCGCAAAAGGATTATCCCCAACAGCTACTTCTATCTTTTTACCTTTATATGTCATATTGACACCTACTTCAGCAAGGCGTCCAATGACTGCACGTGCATCCTCATTTGAAAAATACTCGACAAGCGATGAAGCCATTTTATCGCCAATTTCATGAATCGCCACTAGTTGCTCCTCTGTTGCTGCCATCACTGCTTCCATCGTTTCAAACTCCTCTGAAACAATTTTTGCTGCTTTTTCGCCAACATGTCGTATCCCTAATCCAATTAGTAAACGCTCCATCGAATTTTCTTTGGAAGCCTGAATAGCACTCACTAAATTCGTCGCTGATTTTTCTCCCATACGCTCAAGCCCGACAAGCTGTTCTACAGTTAAGTGATACAGATCAGAAATATCATGAATTAAATCTGCACGTAATAATTGCTCAACGACTTTATCACCAAGACCGTCAATATTCATAGCATTACGCGATACGAAATATTTAATGCTCTCCGCAATTTGTGCAAAACATGCCGGATTTACACAGCGTAATGCCACTTCTCCTTCGATACGAATAAGCTCGCTATCACAAACTGGACAACTTTCAGGCATTACATATGGCACTGAGTCCTCAGGGCGCTGTTCTAGTATTACACCTACAACTTGAGGAATAATATCTCCAGCTTTTCGGATAATGACTGAATCACCTAGTCGAATATCTTTTTCTCGAATTAAATCCTCATTGTGTAATGACGCACGTTGAACTGTCGTACCTGCCACTTGAACAGGCGATAAAATAGCAGTTGGTGTAACAACACCTGTACGACCAACCGTTAAATCAATATCAAGTAATGTTGTCACTACTTCCTCAGCAGGGAATTTGTAAGCAATTGCCCAACGTGGACTCTTTGCTGTATAACCAAGCTCATCCTGTTGCGCATAGCGATCCACCTTAATAACAATACCGTCAATTTCATAGGCTAAATTCGGACGATTTTCAGTCCATTTTTCGATAAAGGCTAGTACATCTTCAATTGTTGAGCAGCGTTGACGCTCTTTGTTTGATGGGAAGCCTAGTCCTTCTAAATAATCGAGCATCTCTGCATGACCGTCAATACCGTATGCCTCGCCATCTCCCCCAATTGCATAAATAAAGGTTGATAGTTGACGACTCGCTGCTATTTTAGGATCTAACTGGCGTAAAGAGCCGGCAGCTGCATTTCGTGGATTAGCGAATAATTCCTCTCCATTTTCAGCACGTAGGGTATTTAATTTTTCAAATGATTTTTTAGGCATATATGCCTCACCACGTACTTCAATTGTAAGTGGTTCCTTCAATCGAAGAGGTATTGCTCGAATCGTTTTTAAATTTGCTGTAATATCTTCCCCTACAACACCGTCTCCTCGCGTTGCTCCTTGTACAAAAACGCCATTTTCGTATTTTAATGAAATGGCAAGACCATCAATTTTCAGCTCGCAAACATAGGAAAAGTTATCACCGATTGCTTGACGTACTTTACGGTCAAATTCACGTAAGTCTTCTTCATTAAAAGCGTTTGATAGACTTAGCATCGGGTAATCGTGAGTCACCTTCTTAAAGCCTTCTACCACTGCCCCGCCTACACGCTGCGTAGGTGAATCTGGGTAAATAAGTGACGGATTCGCTTCCTCTAATGCAATAAGCTCATGTAATAATTGGTCATAAACACTATCTGCTACGACAGGTTTATCCAACACGTAATAGGCATGACCGTATTCGTGTAATAATTTATTTAACTCCACAACACGCTGTTCAATTTCGTTCATTTAAGTTCCTCCGCTTACCCTTTTTCAATAGGTGCAAATTGTGCTAGTAATCGCTTAATACCAATAGGTTGTGGAAAGGCAATATCTAGCTCTGTACTATCACCCTCACCTTTTACACTAACAACCATACCTGTTCCCCATTTTTTATGGATCGCTTTGTCTCCAGCCTTCCAGCCAAATTGGTCTCCACCGGTTGTTTGTAAACGAGCAGTTGCAGGCTGTGTTTTCTGAACCGCTCCAAGAGTACGTTTTTGATAGCCGCCTGCTGAACGATTACTAGAGGCAAACGGAACTTCAGGCTTCGAACCACCTTTGGAAATTGATTCTGTAATATCTTCCGAAATTTCACTTAAGAAACGCGACACATTGTTGTAACTAGAACGACCAAAAATCGTACGACTTTGCGCACTCGTTAAATATAAGCGTTCCTCTGCACGTGTCACGCCGACATACATTAATCGTCTTTCTTCTTCCATTTCGTCCATATCATCAAGTGAACGAGAATGCGGGAAGATATTTTCCTCCATTCCAATGATAAAGACAATAGGGAATTCTAAGCCCTTTGCAGCATGCATTGTCATTAAAATAATGTTGCCCTTCGATGTGTCATCTTTATCAAGTGCATCAATATCTGCAATTAGCGCTAAATCAGTTAAAAAGGCAATTAAGCTTTTATCATCACTACGCTCTTCAAAAGCCTTTGTTACTGATAAAAACTCTTCAATATTTTCTAAGCGGCTTTCCGCTTCAATCGTCTTTTCATTTTGTAGCATTGCTCGATAACCAGATTTGTCAATGACTTGCTCTACAATTTCTGTCACCGATAAATATTCTTGCATCTCTGTAAAGCCTTTAATCATTGCATAAAATTGCTCAGCTGAATTAGCAGCCTTCCCTGAAAGACCCATGAATACAAGATCATTCATGGCATCAAAAATAGAGCGCTCCTGTTCAATCGCATAGCGCGCCATTTTTTCAAAGGAAGTTGCACCGATACTACGCTTTGGCTCATTAATAACACGTGCGAGTGATAAATCATCATCATTATTGGCAATAAGGCGTAAGTAGGCAAGTAAATCCTTAATCTCTTTACGATCATAGAACTTAGTACCACCAACTATTTGATAAGCCATATTGGACTTAACAAGCACTTCCTCCATCACACGGGACTGAGCATTTGTACGATATAGTATCGCAAAGTCATCAAACGTACGATTTTCTTTTTGAATAAGCTGTTGAATTGTTTGTACAACGAATTGCGCTTCCTCTTGCTCGTTATACGATTTGTACAACACGATTTTTTCACCCTCTGCATTTTCTGTACGCAGTTCTTTTGGATAACGTGTTGTATTATTTTGAATGACGTCATTTGCCGCTTGTAGGATGCGTTTTGTTGAACGATAATTTTGCTCAAGCATAATGGCCTTAGCATTTGGATAATCCTTTTCGAATGAAAGAATATTACCAATATCCGCACCACGCCAACGATAAATCGATTGGTCTGAATCACCTACAACACAAATATTTTTAAATTTCTTGGCAAGCAACTGAACGAGTAAATATTGGGATTTATTCGTATCTTGATATTCATCTACATGAATATATTGGAATTTGTTTTGATAGTATTCAAGCACTTCTGGTACACGATTGAATAATGTAATAGTTGTCATAATTAAATCATCAAAATCGAGTGATTGATTGCGACGTAATCTTTTTTCATAACCTTTATAAACACGTGCAATCGTTTTTTCGTAAGGATTATTTTCATTGATTTGACCTGCATAATCGTCCGCAGTTTTACATTCGTTTTTTGCTGAACTAATCGCATTTAAAATCGCACGAGGTTCAAAACGCTTAGTATCAATATTTTCATCCTTCATAACATTTTTAATAACTGATAGCTGATCAGTAGAATCTAAAATTGAAAAGTTACGTGATATTCCAAGCTGATCGATATTACGTCGTAAAATACGCACACACATTGAGTGGAATGTCGATACCCACATACTATCGCCAGTTCCGTTACCTAGTATGCCATCTATACGCTCACGCATTTCACGTGCAGCTTTATTTGTAAATGTAATTGCTAAAATCTTTGATGGGTATACTTCTTTTTCAATTACTAAGTATGCTATACGATGTGTCAATACACGTGTCTTCCCTGATCCAGCACCCGCCATAATTAGAAGCGGTCCCTCAGTTGTTTTAACCGCATTTTCCTGCTCAGGATTCATACCTGCTAATAAGTTTTTCGTTAACTGCTCCATTCCGCACCGCCTTACAAACATTTGTTCTTACATTATATATTATTTTTTACAGCCTTAACAGTCGCAAGTGCAGCTTTTAAATCTTCGTAAATAATATTACCAACTACTACTGTATCTGCATATTTTGCCATTTCTGCTGCTTGCTTAGCAGATGTAATACCGCCACCGTAAAACAGTCGCGTATTTTTCAGTTCATTTTTCACAGCACTTACAACCTCAATATCCCCATAAGTACCGCTATACTCTACATAAAATACAGGTAGTCTAAAGAAATTTTCAGCCATACGTGCGTAGGCAACAACATCATCAATAGATAAATCAGTTTTCGCATTCGTTACTTCCGCTACTTTACAATTCGGGTTTAAAATACAATAACCTTCAGCGACTAGTTCATCCCATACCATAATATCTCCATATTCTTTAATGGCTTCATGGTGTAAATTTTTAATCCACTTTGGATCGTCACTATTCAACACAGTTGGAATGAAATAATAGTCATAACCTGGTGTTACTGAATCAATCGCAGAAATTTCAAGCGCTATTGGTACTTCAAAGCGTCTTACACGAACAAGTAAATCTAATACACCATCTAAAGTTACACCGTCTGTTCCGCCAACTATAATAACATCTGTACCTGATTCACAAATTTTTTCTAGTGCCTCATCTGAAATATCTTTAGCTGGGTCTAGCTTGAACACATGTCTCCATTCTAAATAATCCATCTATTTTACCACCTATCATTTTCTATCTATTCGTTTACAAGTATAGCTTATGACTGTCTACAAAAAAATGAAAAAGACTGGGTAAAAACTCTACCCAGCCCCTTTACCTACTATTCTTTTGGTGCTTGAAACGGCTTTTCATCTGGATACAAACGACCTAACATTTCATCATATGTATCATTCCCGTAATCAAAGCAACGACGTACACGCGAAATAGTTGCTGTACTTGCACCTGTTTCCTTTTTAATGGATTCGTAGGTTTTCTTTAAACGTAGTAAATGCGCAACCTCAAAGCGTTGTGCCAGCGATTGAATTTCACTAATCGTACATAAATCATCAAAAAATTTATAGCATTCTTCGATGTCTTTCAGCTCTAACACTGCTTTAAATAATTGATCTGTTTGATGCCCTCGAATTTTTTCGATTTGCATGCAATCTTCCTCCCTTTAAGGCTGCGTTTTCACCATTGCTTGTAACCCTGGTGAAGTTGGTACGAAATGAATCCAAGACTTCCCTGGTACTAACTTCACAAGCTCCCCAGACTCTTCTACAGCCATTGGTATTCCATCAATATTAGCCCATTTGACTTCTCTCATATAGCCATTTTGAAATACATACGCATTTCCACCAGAAGTTAAATCAATATCTTGGCGCCCCTCATTATCAATCGTTCGATGTTTCATTTCAAAAAATAGAACATTTGAAAATGATAATGTATCGCCTGTTAACATATCCTTTGTGTCAACGCCAGCCGATTGTCGTCCATAACGATTACTTTGCTTATCATACAAATACGAATTATGGAAATACTCACTATTTCCGTAGTAAATGTCCACTCGACTTGTTTCATTGCCTATTTTACCACGTTCATCGGGTTCATAAAAAGCCTCATGTACTTTTTCATGGTAACTCATTGAAGCGCCCACTTTTTCCGCTCCATTTACTATATTTTCAGACGTAATATACGAGTTGTGTGGAGCAACACGGTCTTTTGAACGCTTAAAAAGTGTGCCATCATAATCCATACCATTTATATTGTCGACTACATTATTAGTAAGCATCGATTTTGCCTCTGGGCTATAACCATGTGCTACGTAAAATGCACCATAGCTTTTTGCAAGATCAACAAAATAAGATCGAGCACTACGAACAGGCCCTACATTTTCTGGCAGTTCACTTTGATAAACTGCTAATAAACGCGTAACATTGCCTTCTGCCAGCATTTCATAAATGATATCTGCCGCTTCTATTCCTGATTGTGGACGTGCTTTCGGGTGATTATTAACGGTAACAATAATTGGACGTTGTGTAATTTCTTCCTTCACAGCTTCACCTGTTAACGGAGCAACAAACGCTCCTTCTTGAACAGGCTCTTCAATAGCAGTTCCATCGTCAACCTTGCTCGTATCATCTTTCTTCACTTCCGACGAATCTTTTGAACATCCTCCTATCAATAAGGTGCTAAAAGCCATTGCGATAAATAGTTTCTTCGATTTGAACACAAGCATTACTCTCCTTTTATCAATTACATCTACCATAGGGAAACTTCAATTAACGCATCACTGCTGGTAATAATAACTTATTCTTCATAACATCAAAAATCCCTTTTGGCGTTATACGGATATATGGTAAATGTGTCGATTGTAAGAATAGTAAAGAATAAATTGCGTCTCCTAAGTGGTAACCACGTTCTGCTAATGCTTGCTTTAAGAACTTCTCTTTTTCTGCTAGTTCCTTCACATCTCCATCATATAAAAGACCGCCAATTGTTAAAGGAACGGTAGCAATTACTTCACCTTTTTCAACAAGGACAATACCACCACGCATTGCCTTCATTTCCTCAAAGGCTTTGATCATATCGTCTTTATTTTTTCCGATCAGTAAAATATCGCCTGTATTCGAATAAGATGAGGCAAACCCTTGAACACTAGTAGCAAAACCTTTAATCATCGTGTTAACATGCCAATTGCCATCTCTATTCATAAGCATTAAATAACATTCATCATGATCTGCAAGCTGCCCTTCTCTAGTAATTAATGAGTTATATGGTTTCGTAATAACATCATTTACTAACTCAATTCCAAACGGCATCGAGAATTGAAAATCATGAGATGTTAATGAAAAATCTAAGTCAAATGCAGGTAACGCTGAATAATCAATTTCAGCAAGTTTTTGCACTTGTTCTCCATTGCGTTTTAACCAAACACCCTTCGAAAGTACGCTCTCAGGAACTGGATGCCATTCATCTTGTAAAATATTTAGGGAGGCAAATCGACCTGTTGCGATAAAGCCATGTAAGTTGGACATATTATAATAACGTGCCACATTATAGGAAGCCATTTGATAAGCATCTATTGGCGCTACACCTGCATCTAAAGCTACTTGAATACATTTATCCATTACACCATCCTCATGAAAAGAAGGTGGTGAACCATCTGTTGTCATCATTAAATGATCAAAAATAGGTAGTTCTTTTTCAACTATTCCCTTTAATAGATCTGGTAAGTCTGGACGTATTGAAGAATGACGTAGCGTTACAGCATATCCTTGCATAATACGTCGTTCTACTTCTTCCACTGTCATAGCTTCATGATCACCATCTGCACCAAGTAGCTTCATACGTGCTAAAGTTCGTTCAGATGCACCAGGGAAATGCCCTTCTATTTTTTTCCCGTAGCCCTTAGCCATTTGCATGCGATAGAGCATTTGGTCATCACCATGTAACAACCTTGGCCAGCCCGTTAATTCTCCTCCAAGTAAAACATCATCTCGTTCCAACCATTCTAAAATGGACGTATTAGAAAAAATCTCTTCCTCCTGTTCCATTTCAGTTTGCGAATCAAAACGAGTCCACCAATAAAATGAAAACGGTAGCTTTTTCAAATCATCCAGTATTGAAAACGCTTTCTTATTTTCTAAAGATAAAACGAAGCTTAAATTATCTGAAATAAAAGCTGTAGTTCCAAGTTGTCCACAAAAATCTGCAAAAGATTGCGGATGGTATAACTGGAACGGATGAACATGCGGCTCAATATATCCTGGTACAATGGTTTTATTCATACAATCGACCACTTCGGTCCCTTCTAATAACGGAGGCATTCTATCACCAGCATAGACAATACGATCTCCTAAAATCCAAATGTTCCCTACTATCCATTGTTTGAGCATGCTATGTAAATAACGTGCATTTTTTAATACAATATCCGGTGCTTTTTTTCCATCAATTACAGCTAATTGTTGACGTAATTCTGTAATTTTCCATACTGGATCCATTCTATTCGCCCCTTCCTAAATTACGTAAAATTTCATTGTGTAAATCCTACGCGAAATCACATACTACTACTGCATAAACGCTTTTTGTCATAAAATTAATGCTTTATGCAATCATCTTGTTTCAATCGTAACACAGCACTTTCATAAAACAAAGTGCACCCCGCTTTATTTTTTCCACAATGACTAAAGGAGGAAATATTATGATGCAAGAATCGAATTTAAGCGAAAAAAATGCCTTTTGTCGCTTTGCCATGGGTGTAAGTTTAACGGCATTTGGTATCGCTAAAGTCTCAAGAAATCCTGAATGTACGAAAGGTCGATTGATGATTGCATTTGGTGCCTTTAAAATGGCTGAGGGTATCTTTAAGTATTGCCCAACGAAAGCTTTACTGTGCTCTACTATGGAGAGCTCTATGAGCAACAGCAACAATAGCACCGGCAACTCTTCTATGCAAAGTATGTTCAGCGGCCAAAATTCTATGTCATCTGAACAAATCGGTAAACTCATGAAGGATTTCTCCTCTGTTATATCTGGAAATACGTCAGGATCAAATGCAACTGCATCAAAGCAATCTGACTCCAGCACTTCAAATCAAAATTCCTCAGAAAGTAAAAATTCTACAAATAAAGCTCAAAATCCTTCTTAGTCAAAGGAGCCGTCTCAACTGTACAGTTGAGACGGCTCTCACCCTTTTTAAATCATACGTTTGAAAACAATAAGAAGTTTCATTGAATGATTAAAATATTTAATTTCAAGTGTGTTGTTTAACCATTCTTATCCGTCCTAATTAATTAGAAGGCTCTGATTTCCGCTACGGGCTACTCGCTTTCCTGCGGGCGAGCGACGAGCCGCTTCCTCCGCTGCGCTCCGTGCAGGGTCTCGTCTGTCTCGCTTTCCCGCGGGAGTCGAGTAGCCCTCCGCTACAATCAGTTAAAATGGGCATACTTTGCAAAATATCAACAAAAAAATCCTTTTATCACTCAATAATAAACCTATATTTCCCTAATCAACACGCTTGATATATTTTACTAATCATTTAGTAGATCGCAACGGAAAAACAGCTTCTTCCAATTAGATTTATACTAAAAGTTTGAGAGGACATTTATTAAAACATATGCTTTGTATATAAGTTGATTGGAGTGGAGACTGGGCGACTCCTTGGGGATCAGCGGATAGAGGAACGAAGGCTAAAGTCATCACGTCCTGTGATAACGCCTTCGTGACCAACATCCTGTTGCCCCAAGCGGCTCATCGGACGCCCCCAGGAAGCTTTGCTCTGTGCGAAAGCGTAGTGCTAACGTAGCGGCAGCAACAAAGCGCCCAGTCGGAACGGAAATCAACCCCACGCTATAGTGATAAGCTTAAGTAAAATGAAAACAAATCTTATCGGGCAATTATAACTCTATAGTTACACAACTATTATTTAAATGTGCGCCAACCGATATCTTTGCGGTAGAAGAAATTGTTCCATTTTTCAGTTGCAATACCTGCGTATACTTTTTCTTGTGCTTCTTTTAAAGTAGATGCCTTTGCTCCTACTAATAAAACTCGGCCACCGTTACCAACAAAGTTTTCATCTACAGACTTTGTACCCGCATGGAATACCGCGTGTGAAGCTGATAGAGCCTCTAGGTTAGGTAATGCATTTCCTTTTTCAACGTCCCCTGGATAACCTTCAGCAGCAATTACTACGCCTAGCATTGCTTCTTCGGACCATTGCAGATCAAATGGCTTTTCATCCATCAAGGCTGTCATAAATGCACCAAAATCAGATGTCATACGTGGTAAAACTACTTGCGTTTCAGGATCTCCAAAGCGTGCATTAAACTCAATCACTTTTGGACCATTTTTCGTTAAAATCAAACCTGCATATAAAATCCCTGTAAACGATTCACCATCTGCCTCCATACCTTTCACGGTCGGTTCAACAACCGTCTTAAATGCATCATCCACTACTTCTTGCGAGATTTGAGGTACTGGTGAATAGGCTCCCATACCACCTGTATTTGGTCCTTTATCGCCATCATAAGCACGTTTATGGTCTTGAGCAATCACCATTGGATAAATTTGACCTTTATGGACAAATGACATAAAGGAGAATTCTTCCCCATCTAGGAATTCTTCAATGACAACACGAGAAGAGGATTCACCAAAACGTTGGTTCCCAATCATATCTTCTACTGCTTCAATTGCTTCGTCTTCTGTCATTGCGACAACTACACCTTTACCAGCTGCTAACCCATCTGCTTTGATAACGATTGGTGCACCTTGCTCTTTAATATAGGCTATAGCCTTTGCAGCTTCAGTAAACGTTTCATGGGCTGCTGTTGGGATATTATATTTATTCATAATATCTTTCGCGTACGATTTACTGCTTTCGATTTGTGCTGCTGCCTTTGTTGGACCAAATGCTCGTAAGCCACGGGCAGTAAAGAAATCAACGATGCCTTCAGCAAGTGGTTGCTCAGGTCCTACAAAGGTTAAATCTACTGCATTTTCTTTTGCAAATTGTGCAAGACCTGCAAAATCCATAGTATCAATAGCAACGATTTCCGCATCGCCCCTCATGCCATCATTACCAGGTGCTACAAATACTTTATTAACAGATGGTGAAATACTAAATTGTTTGGCGATAGCATGTTCTCGACCGCCGCTTCCAATGACTAATACTTTCATTTTAGGGAATCCTCCTCTTTGTGCGTAAGACCGAGATGTTGCCATCTCGGTCTAGTTTTTGGATATTTTAGTGCTTGAAATGACGTACGCCAGTGAATACCATCGCAATGCCGTATTCATTCGCTTTATCGATTGAATCCTGATCTTTGATAGAGCCACCTGGTTGAATAATGGCTGTAATACCAGCCGCTGCAGCTGCTTCTACAGTATCGCTCATTGGGAAGAATGCATCTGATGCTAATGCTGCACCTTTTGCTTTTTCGCCCGCTTGCTCAAATGCGATTTTAGCTGCTCCAACACGGTTCATTTGACCAGCACCAACGCCAAGTGTCATTTGAGAATCTGTCACAACGATAGCGTTAGATTTAACGTGCTTCACAACTGCCCAGCCAAGTTGTAATGCTTCCCATTCTTGTGCTGTTGGTTCACGGTCTGTAACAACTTTAATATCTGCATTAGAAAAACCGTAGCGATCTGGTTCTTGTACAAGAAGACCACCTTCAACTGATACAACATTGAATTTGTCTTGTTTTGCTTGCTCGAAAGGAATTGTTAATAAGCGAATATTTTTCTTCTTCGTTAAAATATCAAGTGCTTCTTGAGAGAAAGCTGGTGCGATGATAATTTCTAAGAAGATATGGCTTAATTTTTCAGCAGTTGCTGCATCTACTTCCATATTTAAAGCAATAATACCACCGAAAATAGATGTTTGATCTGCTTCATACGCTTTATCAAACGCTTCTTCTAATGTTGCGCCCGTTCCAACACCACAAGGGTTCATGTGCTTTACAGCTACTGCTGCAGGCATTTCAAACTCTTTGACAATTTGCAATGCGGCATTACCGTCTTGAATATTGTTGTATGATAATTCTTTACCATGTAATTGCGTAGCATAAGCTAATGAAAAATCTGAGCCTAGACGTTTTTGATAGAACGCTGCTTTTTGATGAGGATTTTCACCATAGCGTAAGTTTTGTTTTAATTCATATGTCATTGTTAAGCTCTCTGGGAACTCTTCTTCTGTTAAGTAGTTTGATATATATGAATCATAAGCGGCTGTGTGACGGAAAACTTTTGCAGCTAACTTACGACGTGTTTCAATTGTCGTAGCACCATTAGCTTTAAGTTCCTCTAATACATTCGTATAGTCATTGCTATCCACAATTACTGTTACATATTGATGGTTTTTTGCTGCAGAACGTAACATTGTTGGACCACCGATATCAATATTTTCGATAGCGTCATCCCATGTTACATTAGGCTTTGAAATTGTTTCAACAAACGGATAAAGATTAACACATACAATCTCAATTGGCTCAATTCCATGCTCATTCATTTGTGCTTGATGAGAAGCATCGTCAAACTTTCCTAATAGTCCACCGTGAATCATTGGATTTAAAGTTTTTACACGACCATCTAAAATTTCAGGGAATTTAGTTACTTCATCTACTGCTGTTACGGCAACATTATTGTCTTGTAACATTTTTTTCGTACCACCAGTTGATAAAATTTCATAACCTAATGCTACTAGTTCCTTTGCAAATTCTAAAATACCATCTTTATTGGAAACACTGATTAATGCACGTTTAGTCACAACGAAATCCTCCTAATTTTTAGGATCATCACCTGGTTGATTTCCGTTCCGGCTGGGCGCTTTGTTGCTGCCGCTACGTTAGCACTACGCTTTCGCACAGAGCAAAGCTTCCTGGGGGCGTCCGATGAGCCGCTTGGGGCAACAGGATGTTGGTCACGAAGGCGTTATCACAGGACGTGATGACTTTAGCCTTCGTTCCCCTATATGCTCGCTCCAAGGTCTCGGGCCAACACGATGTTGGTCACGAAGGCGTTATCACAGGACGTGATGGTTTTAGCCTTCGTTCCTCTATCCGCTAATCCCCAAGGAGTCGCCCAGCCTCCACTCCAATCAACTTATTTACATAGTAGACGTTTTAACAAAAGTCATCCACAACTTTTGGTGATGAACCAATTTTTATCGTGTTTGCCACGAATATGTCTTGCTATTATTGATAGAGTAGAGTTAGGCTGTATTGTTCCAGAAGACCTAACTCCTCACCACTGAATTACTTTAATAATTGCTGTAAAGCTTTTGTATATAGCCCATGCTCTTCCTTATGAATGGCCGTTTCTGTTGCCTCACGGTCACCTTCAACAACTTGAACTGCCGATTGGGCAATAATAGGTCCTGTGTCCATACCTTCATCTACAAAATGGACGGTTACACCTGTTATCTTAACTCCGTGTTCCATTGCTTGACCAATGGCATCTTTACCAGGGAAAGCCGGTAATAGTGAAGGGTGAATATTCACGATGCGCTGTGGGTATGCAGTTAGTAATACTTCACTAATTAAGCGCATATAACCTGCAAGCACGATCCATTCTACATGACTTTCATGGAGAGCCTCGATAATAGCAGTCTCGTAATCTGCTTTTGAAGAAAACTCTTTCGGACTTAAAGCTAGCACTGGAATACTATAGTTCTCAGCACGTGTCACTACAAATGCACTAGGCTTGTCTGTGACAACAAGTTCGATCTTTGCATGTAGTTCACCACGCTCAATGGCCTCTTGAATAGCTTGAAAGTTACTGCCGCTACCTGAAGCAAAAACGGCAATTTTAGTTGGTGCCGTCATTACACTAAACTCCCATCATGTGAGCCATTGAATACAACACCCTCGCCTTTCACAACGCGACCGATTTTGTATGCTTTTTCACCATTTGCTTCTACTGTAGCAAGGACTTTATTTACTTCATCAGCAGGTACAGCTAATACGAAGCCAATACCCATGTTAAAGACATTATATAAATCCTTGTCCTCTAACTGGCCTTTTTCTTTTAAAAACTCGAAAATACGTAAGACAGGCCAAGATCCTAAGTCAATTTCAGTTGCTAAACCTTCTGGCATCATACGTGGTAGGTTTTCATAAAAACCACCGCCAGTTACATGTGCACAGCCATGAACGTCTGCTGCTTTTAAAGCTGCAAGCACAGGTTTCGCATATAATTTTGTTGGCACTAACAAAGCTTCCCCAATAGGACCAAGATCCCCGTAGCCTTCCACAATCGAATCAACTGCGTAATGATTATCTGCAAAGACAATTTTTCGCACTAATGAGTAACCGTTTGAATGCACCCCACTTGAAGCAATACCAACAAGCACGTCACCCTCTACGATGTTCTCGCCTGTTACGATGGCAGATTTTTCACAAGCTCCTACTGCAAAACCAGCTAAATCATACTCATCTTCTTCATAAAGACCTGGCATCTCTGCCGTTTCTCCACCGATTAATGCCGCACCAGATTTCACACAGCCATCTGCAACGCCCTTTACAATTTGCTCAATTTTCGCTGGCTCTGCCTTGCCAAGCGCTACATAATCTAAAAAGTACAATGGCTCAGCACCTTGCGCTACGATATCATTGACGCACATCGCAACACAGTCCACGCCAATCGTGTCGTGCTTGTCCACCATAAACGCTAACTTTAGTTTTGTCCCAACACCATCAGTACCTGAAATAAGAACAGGTTCCTTAAGATTTAGTTCTGACAAGTCAAACATACCACCAAAACCACCGAACGTGCCCATCACACCTAGACGGTTTGTACGTTCAACGTGAGACTTCATTCGTTTTACGGCTTCGTAGCCTGCTTCAATATTTACACCTGCTTGTTCATATGCTTTTGACACGCAGAGTTCCTCCTTATCATCCAAATCGCCTTGGCACATCTGAATCTAGATTCGTCATCATCGCTAGACGTGTTTAGATGTTTTTCTTAACGTAATAGTTCTTTTTCATGCGGTAAGATTGTATCTGGGAAAATTTCTGTTGGATATTTACCTGTAAAGCATGCTAGGCATAATCCACGGTTTTCATCTTCATATGGTCTTGCAATCGTCTCCACCATACCTTCAACGGAAAGGAATGTTAGTGAATCAGCTCCTATAACATCACGTATTTCATCTACATTGTGGCTAGATGCAATCAATTCTTCATGTGTGGAAGTATCGATCCCGTAATAGCAAGGATCCGTCATAGGTGGCGAAGAAATCACAACATGAACTTCTGCCGCCCCTGCATCTTTTAACATTTTTACAATACGTCGTGAAGTTGTACCGCGAACGATTGAATCATCCACCATCACTACTCGTTTACCTTTTACGACTTGAACAACTGGAGAAAGCTTCATTTTCACACCGCGTTCACGTAGTTCCTGTGTCGGCTGGATAAATGTACGACCTACATAACGATTTTTAATAAGACCTAGCTCATACGGAATGCCACTTTCCTCTGCAAAGCCGATTGCTGCTGAAATACTTGAATCAGGCACACCTGTTACAACATCAGCTTCAATATGTGCACATTCACGAGCAAGCTGTTTACCCATACGTTTACGCGCCATGTGGACATTAATACCATCAATATCAGAATCAGGACGTGCTAAATAAACGTACTCCATCGCGCACATTGCACGTTTATCCATATCTACAAAACGATCAGATTTTACACCCTCATCGTTAATAATTAATAACTCACCAGGTTCAACAGATCGAACAAATTCTGCACCTATTAAATCAAATGCACAAGTTTCAGAGGCTACAACCCAACCATCTCCTAGCTTCCCAAGAGATAATGGACGTAAACCATGTGGATCACGTGCAACAAGCATTTCATCTTTAGTCATAATTAAGAACGAATACGCACCCTTTAATAAAGATAGGGCATTTTTCACCTTCGCACGGAATGGTGAATGCGAGCTTTTCTTAATAAGATGCGCTAACACTTCAGTATCGGAGCTAGAATGGAAAATACTCCCTTGACGCTCTAAGTACTGTTTTAAGTGCGTTGCATTGACTAAATTACCGTTATGAGCAATTGAAAGGCTACCAGTTGAGGAGTGGAATAATAACGGCTGTACATTTTCAATACCGCCACCTCCAGCAGTCGTATAACGGACATGGGCAATTGCTGCTTTTCCGTCCACTGCCTTTAATTTCTCTTCGTTGAAAACATCATTAACTAGTCCTTCGCCTTTCACCGCGCGAAGATGCTGACCGTCAGAAACGACGATCCCAGCACCTTCTTGGCCACGGTGTTGAAGAGCATGAAGCCCGTAATAACTAAGGTGTGCTGGATTTGAGTTGCCCCAAATACCAAACACCCCACATTCTTCGTTTAAGCCTCTGAGTTCAGCAAGCATGGGATTGCTCCTTTCCAATTAGAACGGAATTCCTCCACTGTACCTTCTACAAGCACACCGTTGTCACCGTCGATTTTAACAAGCGCATCGTTTGTTACGACACCGATTTTCATTGCGTCTTTTACAATTTCTACAAATGCAGCTGCATTTTCTTCTTTCACTGTTACAACGAAACGAGATTGTGTTTCACTGAATAATGCTGTTGTAGCAGAGCCTGTTAATGTTACATCAAGACCTAAGCCGTTTGCGCCAAATGTTGTTTCAGCAAGCGCAACTGCAAGACCACCTTCTGCTACATCATGTGCAGATTGTACGATTCCAGCTTTAATCGCTTTAAGCAATGCTTCTTGACGTGCAGCTTCAATTTGTAGGTCAATAGCTGGTGCTTTCCCTGAAATAACCCCATTATTTAATAATTTTTGAAGCTCCGAACCACCGAACTCAGTTTTTGTATCGCCGATCACAAATACTACATCACCAGCAGCTTTTACTTCTTGAGTTGTCACATGAGCTAAATCTTCAATTAGTCCAACCATACCGATTGTTGGTGTTGGGTAAACCGCTTCGCCAGAACGCTCGTTATAAAGAGATACGTTACCGCCGATTACTGGTGAATTCAATGCTGTACAAGCGGCTGAAATACCATCAGCTGATTTTTCAATTTGCCAGAAGATTTCTGGTTTCTCAGGATTACCGAAGTTTAAGCAGTCAGTAATCGCTAATGGTGTACCACCAGATGCTACGATATTACGAGCAGCCTCTGCTACTGCAATGGCACCGCCAACCTCTGGATCTAGGAAAATATAACGAGAGTTACAGTCAGTAGTCATTGCTAAACCTTTGTTCGTACCACGGACGCGAATCACTGCTGCATCAGAACCTGGTGCAACGACTGTTGATGTACGTACTTGATAATCATATTGATCGTAAACCCACTCTTTTGAAGCAACTGTTGGTGCTTTTAAAAGTGCATTTAATGTTTCTTTGTAATCTGTTACCACCGGTTCTGTGTTTTCCATCGCTTGGAACTCAGCATAGTAAGCAGGCTCTGCAGATGGTTTATGATAAACTGGCGCATCTTCTGCAAGTGCATCAGCAAGTACTTCAGCTACAACTTCACCATTATGTAATAGGCGTAGCATTTTATCATCCGTCACGCGACCAATTGCCACAGCATCTAAATCATATTTATCGAAAATCGCTTTAATTTCATCTTCGCGACCTTTTTTCACAACAAGTAGCATACGCTCCTGAGATTCAGATAACATCATTTCATATGCTGTCATGCCTGTCTCACGTTGAGGTACTAAGTCTAAGTTCATTTCTACACCAGAGCCAGCTTTAGAAGCCATTTCTGCTGATGAAGAAGTAAGACCAGCAGCACCCATATCTTGAATACCTACTAGCGCGTCAGATTTTACAACTTCTAAACATGCTTCAAGTAAAAGTTTCTCCATAAATGGATCTCCTACTTGTACTGCTGGACGTTGGTTCTCAGATTCTTCTGTTAACTCTTCAGATGCAAATGTTGCACCATGGATACCGTCACGACCTGTTTTAGCTCCCACATACATGACTGTATTCCCTACACCAGCCGCGATTCCACGTTGAATATCTTTGTGGTCGATTAAACCTACACACATTGCATTCACTAGTGGGTTGCCTTCATAACAAGGATCGAATTGAATTTCGCCACCTACTGTAGGAATCCCGATACAGTTACCGTAACCTGCGATACCAGCAACTACTTCTTCAAATAAATATTTACCACGCGCTGATTTTAATTCGCCAAAGCGTAATGAGTTTAGCATCGCAATTGGACGTGCACCCATTGAGAAAACGTCACGGATAATACCACCAACTCCTGTAGCAGCACCTTGATAAGGCTCAATTGCTGATGGGTGGTTATGTGATTCCATTTTAAATACAACTGCTTGTTCGTCACCAATATCTACGATACCAGCACCTTCACCTGGACCTTGTAAAACTTGTGGACCCTTTGTAGGGAATTTACGTAATACTGGTTTAGAATTTTTGTATGAGCAGTGCTCAGACCACATTACTGAGAAAAGACCTGTCTCTGTCCAGTTTGGTAGACGTCCTAAAATACCTTCTACCATTGCAAATTCTTCGTCTGACATCCCCATACCAGCGTATAATTTTTGATCTTTAATTTGCTGTGCTGTTGGCTCAAACTTAGTTGTTGACATGATTTTCCCTCCACTGCTTCACAATTGATTTAAATACTGCTAGACCGTCTGCTCCGCCCACCAGTGCATCAACAGCTCGCTCTGGGTGAGGCATCATACCTAGTACATTGCCGCGCTCGTTTATAATCCCTGCGATATCTTCTAAAGAACCGTTTGGATTTTCGCCTGAGTATGTAAACACGATTTGATTTTTATCTTTTAATTGTTGTAAAGTTTCCTCGTCACAGTAGTAGTTACCTTCACCATGTGCGATTGGAATATTGATTATTTGGCCTTGCTCATATTGATTTGTGAATAATGTATTATTGTTTTCAACTTTAAGCTGGATTGTACGACACATGAATTTCAAATTTTTGTTACGAAGTAATGCACCTGGTAATAAACCTGCTTCAGTTAAGATTTGGAAGCCATTACATACTCCTAATACCGGCTTACCAGCATCCGCTGCCTTCTTAACCTCTGCCATAATATTAGATTGGTTGGCCATCGCACCACAGCGAAGATAATCCCCGTATGAGAAGCCTCCTGGTACTAAAATGCCATCAAAGCCACTTAAATCTGTTGCTGTATGCCATACATATTCTACTTCTTCACCTAGCTCGTCTTTAATCGCATGATACATATCGATATCACAGTTTGACCCAGGGAAAACGAGTACTGCGAATTTCATGATTAGTTAGCCTCCTCGACTTCGTAGCGATAGTCTTCGATTACAACGTTAGTTAAAACCTTTTCACACATTTCTTTTACTAGAGTATCAATATCACGTTCTGTATCTTTAATTGCTAGTTCAAGATATTTACCGATACGTAAATCTTCTACTTCAGCGTAACCCATTTTCACTAAAGAACCTTGTACAGCTGAACCTTGTGGATCAAGAATGCTCTCACGTAATGTCACGTAAATTTTAACTTTTTTCATTGTTATTTGCCTCCGAGTCTAGAAAGTATAATAGTATAAACTTCTGTTAAATTACCAAGGTCTCTACGAAAGACATCTTTGTCTAACTTTTGCTTTGTAGTTGCATCCCAAAGTCTGCATGTATCTGGTGATATTTCATCTGCCAGTAGTACATTTCCATCATCATCGCGTCCGAACTCTAATTTAAAGTCAATTAGTGTAACGTTGACATCTGCAAATAGTGGCTGCAACACTTTGTTCACTACAAGTGCACCATCATAAATGGCTGTCACTTCCTCAGGTGTCGCAAGATCAAGTACGTCAATATGCTCCGTAGTAATGAGCGGATCGCCTAGTTCATCGTCTTTATAATAAAACTCAACGATTGGGCGTTTTAATGGTGTACCTTCCTCAAAGCCAAGACGTTTCGCTAAGCTACCTGCTGCTATATTACGAACTACGACCTCTATTGGAATAATATCTACCTTTTTTACAAGCTGCTGCGTATCAGATAATTGTTTTACGAAATGTGACGCAATTCCGTTTGCTTGTAATTTTTCGAAAATTAGAGAGGTAATGCGATTGTTTAATACGCCTTTACCTTCAATTTCTTCTTTTTTCTCACCATTAAATGCTGTTGCACTATCCTTGTATTCAACGAGTAACACATTTGGCTCCTCTGTTGTATACAATTTTTTTGCTTTACCTTCATACAAAAGTTGACCTGTAGTCATTTCGTTACTCCCCCTGATATTATGAAATACACGCGTATTGTTCAGAATTGAATCGTACGTAACGATTCAATTCTGTAACATCCGCTAGTGACTCTACTTAGTTAAGTCCAAGACGCTCAAAAATCATATCTACATGCTGTAAATGGTAGTTGTAGTCAAAGCAATCATCTAACTCTTCCTTCGTTAAATACGATGTAATTTTTTCACTTGCATCGACTAACGTACGGAACTGAACTTGCTCGTCCCACGCCTGCATCGCTAAAGGTTGTACTGTATCATACGCTTCCTCACGCACTAACCCTTTATCGATAAGTGCTAATAGGATACGTTGAGAGTAAATTAAACCAAAAGTGCGACCCATATTACGTTTCATGTTTTCAGGGAATACTGTTAAGTTTTTCACAATGTTACCGAAGCGATTTAACATATAGTTAAGTGTAATCGTTGCATCCGGTAAAATAACGCGCTCTGCAGATGAATGTGAAATATCACGCTCATGCCATAATGCTACGTTTTCATAAGCCGTTACCATATAGCCACGCATTAAACGTGACATACCAACCATGTTTTCAGACCCGATTGGGTTACGTTTATGAGGCATCGCTGACGAGCCTTTTTGACCTTTTGCAAATGCTTCCTCAACTTCACGCGTTTCAGATTTTTGCAAGCCGCGAATCTCTGTTGCAAATTTCTCAATTGATGTTGCGATTAATGCCAACGCACCTAAATATTGAGCATGTCGATCACGTTGTAATGTTTGAGTTGAAATAGGTGATGCTGTAAGTCCTAATTTATCGCATACATATTGCTCAACTTTAGGATCGATATTGGCATATGTTCCAACTGCTCCAGACATTTTTCCTGTTTCAATTACTTTTGCCGCAGCATCAAAGCGTTCTAGGTTACGCTTCATTTCTTCATACCATAAACCTAGTTTTAAACCGAAAGTTGTTGGCTCAGCATGAACACCATGTGTACGTCCCATCATAACCGTATGCTTATGCTCTTTCGCTTTTGCTGCAATAATATCAATGAAATTCACGATGTCTTTGCGTAAAATATCATTCGCTTGTTTAATTATATAAGAAAGAGCTGTATCAACTACGTCCGTAGAAGTTAAACCATAGTGCACCCATTTTCGCTCTTCACCAAGCGTCTCAGAAACGGCACGAGTAAATGCTACAACATCATGACGTGTTTCTTTTTCAATCTCTAAAATACGATTTACATCAAATGAAGCATTTTCACGAATTTTAGCTACATCCTCTTTCGGAATGTCTCCAATTTCTGCCCAAGCCTCACATGCTAAAATTTCAACTTCTAGCCAAGCTTGATATTTATTTTGTTCTGTCCAAATTGCGCCCATTTCGGGTCTTGTGTAACGTTCGATCATTGCGTTTCTCCTTCTATTCTGACCAAATGCCAGAACTCTCGATTTGTTGTAGTGTTTCTTCTAAGTTTTTTGTCATAATCGTTACGTGGCCCATCTTACGGTTCACCTTAGCTTCAGCTTTCCCATAAAGATGTATAGACCATTCAGGATATTTAGCAATTGAGTTACTAAGTGGCACGACATGCTGCCCTAAAACATTTATCATAATAGATGGTGCCCAAAGTTGTGGTTTACATAATGGCCAACCACAAACTGCACGTATATGTTGATGGAACTGTGAAACGTTACATGCTTCTATAGAATAGTGACCTGAATTATGAGGTCTTGGTGCTAATTCATTAATAATGATTCCACCATCTTCTAATACAAACATTTCTACAGCTAATGTCCCTACTAAATTTAGATAATCAGCAATTTTCAAGGCTTCTCGCTCTGCAGTCAGTGATGTTTCCTCTTTTATACGAGCTGGTACGATCGTTTCATGTAAAATATGATGCACATGAATATTTTCTCCAACTGGCTGACAATATGATTCACCATTACCGTTTCTTTGAACAATGACAGACACCTCTTTAACGAAAGGTACAAATCCCTCAACAATACATTGTGAATGAGAGAAAAGCTCTTTTGCTAACGGTAGGTCTTCTGCAGATTTTAAAAGCTGCTGCCCCTTGCCATCATAGCCACCTCTTGCTGTTTTGACTATACAAGGATAACTAATCCTATCGATATTGGCTAGTAATTCTTCATATGTATTTACAACCAAATAAGGGGCTACCGGACAACCTGCGTTCACAATCGCTTCTTTCTCAGTCACACGGTCTTGTGTGATGCGTACTAGCTCTGCTCCTTGTGGGACGTAAGCCATTTGTGTTAAACGTTTTAAGCCTTCATAATCGATATTTTCAAATTCATACGTTATAACGTCACTTACCTCGGCAAGTTCTTCTAAAGCTGCCTCATCATCATATGGGGCTACAATACGTACATCCGCAACCTGTCCACCTGGTGAATCCATTGATGGTTCAAGAACGGCGATTTTAAAGCCTGCTTCTTTAGCAGCAAGCGCCATCATACGGCCAAGCTGACCTCCTCCGATAATACCTATCGTCTGCCCGGGATAAATTATCTTTGTCACACTAAGTCACCTGTGCTTTCCAGTACTTGTTGCTTTGTGGCTTCACGTCTAGCATCTAGTTTATTAGCAAGCTCTACATCTGTTGTCGATAAAATTTGCGCTGCTAGCAAGCCTGCATTCGTCGCTCCCGCTTTGCCAATCGCTACTGTTGCTACAGGTACACCACCAGGCATTTGAACGATTGATAATAAAGAATCAAGACCGTTAAGAGCACGGGATTGCACAGGTACACCGATTACCGGTAACGTTGTTTTAGCCGCTACCATTCCAGGTAAATGCGCAGCTCCACCTGCACCAGCAATAATTACTTGAATACCTCGCTCACGTGCTGATTCTGCATACTCAAACATTAAATCAGGCGTACGATGTGCAGATACAACTTTTTTCTCGTACGGTACCTGTAATTCATCTAAAATATCACATGCATGTTTCATTGTTTCCCAGTCACTTGAACTCCCCATAATGACACCGATTTTCGGATTCATGATTGTCGCTCCTTCTTAACGTTAGAAAAATGATCAAATATTTTATAGCTACATTTTTTACTTTTTATAACAAAGAAAATCCTCAAATAAACTACTCCCTACCATACACGTGAAAGCAGTTTACTTGAGGACTTATTATGAAAAGAATATGCAAATGTACATTTCTGCACATACACCTTCCCGTAACATGCCAAAAGTGCTTTCCCGCATAGTCCAGCATTTACGGTGCCGGGTAGAGACACTAGAGCCAATTCTCTAGCATATATGTGGGATTTATTTGTTTTTCCTTCTCATATTTTAACAAGTCATTCCATTATAGTCAACTAGAAATGCGAACATTTTATTTTAGTCGTTTATAAACGTTCGGATTTAAGTGAAAATTACTCGGAATCTTGCCATAACATCGCTTTAAATTGTATTTTTTGACGTAAATACGTTGGTTCTCCATTGACTAAGTGAAAAACCGGTTCTTCTTTTCTTCCCACTGCCATATAACCATCTCGACGCATTCTTGCCAAACAATCTTCAATTGATTCATTTTCTTCTACTTCATACCAAATTTGTTTTTTTCCCAAATCTTTCTTCCTTTCGATCTTGTATCCAATAATTTTTCCTCTTATGAGTTTCATTATACCTTGAGATCCTTCATTTAGTATGTATGATTTATTAATGAAATGCTCTTCACCCTATCGTAGGGTTGATTTCTGTTTCGACTGGGTGCTTTTCTGGGGGCAGCAGCTTTTTTTTGCTCGAAAGGTAGTGCAACGTAGCGGCATATGGGGTTATCGATGGGGTAGTATATAGCAATTATGGGTTTACTTATGGGGGGACTCTCGGTTAAGCGGATAGATTGTTGCTGTTAATACATAAAGACCAAGTTAATCCTGCACATTTTGTAGATTAACTTGATCTTTATATTTTGATTTTTCGTAAATCCTTCTTCAACTAAAGCAACCGCTAGTTGAGGAAGGAATTTATTTTATTAATTGATTGAACTATAATATCAGGTCTATCAATATGTATTGAATGACTGGCTCCTTGTGCGATTATATATTTACTATTTGAAGTAAGATTAACTTGATTCATAATAAGTTCTTGCCACTTTTCTTCAAATAACCTTAACTCCCACTCTGGTAAACCTTCCATAGTACCTAACTTAATGTTATGCTCTTTATCTCGGCTAATAACAATTAAAGGTATATCAGGGTATACCACCAAATTCTTTATAATATCTCCGTCCCTCTTCCAGTTGCTAATTTCAGAATACATTGCTTTATATAGAGTAGGGTTTATCCGGAAATTTATTAAGCGTTTTTGAATATCATTCGGGAGTAGCTTTTGTTCTTTTGTTAGAGTAGGGTTAATAACTTCTCTTAATTCTTCCCTTTTCATTTGAGAATAAGAACGACATTTTTCCATCCAAAATTCATCGGTTGCTCCTTCATTCAGAACAGGTAAATTCAAGTCATCTAAAACCTTTAAATCAACAGAAGTTGAATCTACTAATACTATTCCAGCAACCTTTTCAGGATGCTTTTTCACAAAATGTTGTACACATAACCCACCATAGGAATGACCAACTAATACTACGGGTTCAGATAATTTAAGTAAATGTATCATCTCTTTTACTTCGTTTACGACTGTTTGTGTATTACGGACTTCGTTATGAATTTCACTTTCGCCTAGCCCTGGTCTATGGAACATTATAACTCTATTTGTTTTACTTAATGACTCTGTCACTTATACCATTCATCGAATGAACAACCCATTCCTGTAAGGATAATTATTGGTGTACCATTTTGCCCTTTTTGAAGTATCTCAATCTTATTTTGATTTATTATTAAAAATTGACTAATTTTACTCACCTCTTTGTTTAAATATCAATTAATTATATTGTTTTACTATCCTGTGCCGTTAGTTGAAAAAAGAGCTGCCTATGCAACTCAATGATCTTCAAGTAAAGCACCCGTTAGCCATCCATGTAGGGCAAAAACCAGCGATACACCACAGAGAATGAAAGATTATTTCGTTCTTTTCATGGGAGTTCAACAAGGAATTATAATGACCTTATACACACATTCCTAAATTCTGTAATATTTTTTTGTAAAAATTCAGAACTTTTTCTACATTAAAATCCTCAAAATCTTCTTTACATTTCTGTAAATAGCTTAGTTCTTTCTTTGCCTCTAAAGTATCAATTTTATTGAGATAACCCAGTGTCTTTTCCAATCCTGCACCACATAATAGTTGAACATCAATATTACAATGTGTATCAAAGTCCTTTTCCTTTGCTCTCCAAATTAACAGAGTATCGTCAACACATCCTAAAGCAAATAATTGAATACATAGTGTTTTTAAGTATTCATTATCTTCCGATGATTCATTCTCTATTTCTTCTTTTAATAAATTTCTGATTCTATCCACAAAATCTATCTTAGGTACTAAATCGAAAATTTTTAAAAGTTCTTCAGTTTTATCCATAAATCACAGTTCCCCCATGTTTCCATTTGAATAAATATTCTCTCCTAAAATCATTGTACTCCTTCTTGAACTAAACTGCACCGTTAGTTGAATAGCAACAATCTTTTCGAAAAGAGCCTTTTTTTATTATGTTATAAAACAAAAAAAGCCGAGGAATAAATCCTCGACTTTTTAAGTGCCTAGCGACGTCCTACTCTCACAGGGGGAAGCCCCCAACTACCATCGGCGCTAAAGAGCTTAACTTCCGTGTTCGGTATGGGAACGGGTGTGA